>VGPG01000193.1 GCA_016875555.1 Chloroflexota bacterium
TTTCATCGACATACTCGACCCCCACACACGGCAACTGCATGCGCCCCTCACGCACACCTGAGTGATACGAGACGATGAGACGGCCGCCATTGGCCACGTAGGCCTCGATTTTGGCGGCAAGGGCGGTGTCAACCTCGAGCACATCGGGGAGAATCAGCAGTTTGTAGGGAGCCAAATCAGCCTGGGCATCGATGATGTCGAACTGCATGGCCAACTCTTCGAGCATGCGTACCACGCCGAATGTGGCCGGTGGGATGCCGTCGGCCCACGAGGACGAGATCGGCTTTTCGAGTGAGAAGACGGCGATATCGGTCAGGGGAGTGGCATCAACACACCACGCCTCACGTTTGGCGACTTCGCGGTAGACCGAGCCGACCAAGTCATACACGTCGGCGTCGATTTGGCCGTCGGGGTGGAGCTGGTCGCCGATACTACACGCCGTGCCGTGCGCCAACATGCGGAATACCTCGAACTCGAGCGCGGCCTGGTTTTTGAAGGAATGGAAATCGCCCCACGACGTGTGGAACTTGCCCGTCATGCCCAACACCGGCATGCCCAGCGTACGCGCGTAGCGCACCGCAATTGGAAAGTGCAGGTAGCCCCAGCCACCACTCGGCAACGTCTCGATCTCCCAGTGGGTGTAGTCGCTAGCCCAGCGCCGATCGCGCGGTGCCACATGCCCCGCGTTATAAAAGATGGTGGCGTCAGGGGACAGCGAGCGCACGAGGGCGGACATATCGCGCTTAAAGCGGGCACTCGTCTCGGCACCCCAGGCCAGGCGATCCGCCTCGACGGATGGGTCAAGCCCGGCAGCCATCATGGCGGTGCGGCAGTGGTAGCAGACGCAGGGGATAGGCTGGACGATATCGAAAAAGTAACCGTCAACGCTCCCCACATGCTCGACCAAATCGCGCACGCTCTCCATCAAAAAGTCACGATATGGTGAGCCAACACACAAAAAGCGGTAAAAACCGGCTTCAAACAGCGGTTGGCCGTGGCGACTCACACTAAACGGATTGCCTTGGGCGTCCATGGCCACCCACTCGGGGTGGTGCATGACAGTGTGATAATCCCACTGGACGGTGATATAGATGGGGGCTTTGATGTTGGCGGCCCGGCAGGCGCGGAGCTGGGCGGTGAGCAGGTCGCCCTGCATGTGCGGATGCACGCGTTCGGGGAAGCGTTTGCTCGGGTAGTAGAGCATGCCGTGGTGACAACGGGCAAAGATCGTGACTGAGTTTACATCTGCTTGGCGGAGGACATCGGCAAACACTTCTTCGTCGAACTGGCCACCTACTCCACGAATTAACTCACTGGTGTGGAAATCCATGTGAATCTGACGCATGCGTAGCGACATTGCTCTCTCCCTCTGCTCTACGTTGAGGATGGCACGATTATAGCATTATTTGTTCATGGCACTCACGCGCTGCACAGCGTACATACTTGGCACTTTACAGGCACTATAGAGTCGTGCTATGGTCTGTACAAACCGATTCACATCCACATGATTGGAGCGCACATGTCAGACAACGACGTCGCATTGCCGCGTCTAATTGACCCGGCGAATTCCACCTTTGCGGCAAATCCATACCCGACATACGCTACAATACGCGATCGCGCAGCGCTCTACAGGCAAGCAGGCGATCCGTTGTGGTACGTCACCCGCTACGCGGACGTGCATGCCATCTTTCGCGACAAGCGCTTTGGATCAACGTTTTTGCATCGATATTCGCCTGAGCAGCTCAATCTGCCGCACAACATACCACGTTGGCGCGACCCACGCTGGACAGACTTTCAGGCGTTTGAGCGCTGGGACATGCTGGCACTTGAGCCACCTGCGCACACGCAACTCAGACGCCTCGTACTCGAGGCATTTACACCACGTGCAGTAGCGCGCATGCAAGACGACATCAGCCAACGGGCGCGCACGTTGCTTGCACCGTGGCGTGAAGTAGGGCGGATTGACATCGTGAACGATTATGCGCAGTACTTCTCACTAGGGATTATCTGCGACCTGATTGGCGTGAATCCGGCTGATCGTGACACCATCAAAGCGCTTTCGGATGCGGTAGTGACGATGTATGAACCGGCCGCATCGGATGCACAACAGGCGACCGCCAACCAAGCAGCACGCACCTTTGCTGAGTATCTCCGACAGGTCATCTCATTGCGGCGTAGATCACCAGCTGACGACATGATGAGTGCCCTGCTAATGGCCCACATCGACGGCATACACATGAGCGACGACCAGATTGTCTCAACGGCCATGGTCCTGCTGATGGCCGGTCACGAGGCAACGGTGAATGCCACCGCCAACGGGATCTGGGCATTTTTATCACATCCCGACGAATGGCAGCGTCTACGTAGTGGTGCGGTGAGTGCGCGTAGTGCATGCGAGGAGATTTTACGATATGACTCACCGCTGCAGTCGTTTGAACGCTGGGTGCTTGATGAGGGTGTAGAGTGGGCTGGCGTTTCATTACCGGTCGGCAGTCGCGTCGCACTAGTGCTTGGGTCAGCAAATCGTGACCCGCGACGCTGGCAGGATGCCGACCGCTTCGACGTTGGTCGTGGGGATGCCAATCACATGAGTTTTGGCGGCGGCATCCACTTCTGCATTGGAGCGCCACTCGCACGCCTCGAGTTGGCCTGTACGCTGACCGAACTCGTACGCACGCAAGCGGAGCTGACGGGGACGGACGTGGCCACGCGCACACCGATGTACCAGTTTCGCGGCTTTCAACGGCTTGAAATTGCGCTTGCGCCCGAACCATAGGATTGACTGCACCACGATATTGGGGAGACAGCAGGCTGGCTAGTGGATTCCTGGTAATCTCCCTGCCGCCTCACGTCACTGCATGCCGGCCAGCAATCTCGGGAGCGCGACACACCATCCCGGCGTGCAGTCTCGTTGGGTGATCAGTATCATCCGTGCGCCCTGACGTGAGGCGAATGCAGTGCGATCGGGTTGATTCCGACCACCAATCCGTACGGACGTCGCTTGTAGCGCCTCAGATAATCACCCTGTATTCATAATATTTTTAATCACACCGTCTTCGTGGTACCCGAGATAGGACGGAGACTCAACCCCCCTCGCGCCCCGTGGCGCCATGCTGCTACGTTTGGTCACTGCGCAGATCGCAGTGCAGACTCCCCCGTTGCACACGACACCGACTCGCTCCCATGTCTGACCCATCACCCGCACGCAGACACGGCGCTCATTCGTGTCGTATCACTCGGCAATGACATCACTGCACACACCATCGGAGCGCTCGCACAAGCACGGAGCGGGAAAAATCGCACCACCCGTGCGCCACCGCACATGTGTACGTCGTTCGACGAATATATGCATGCCTTTCAGACGCATCGCGGCGATATCGCCGTGCCGTATCGGTGTCTCACTCAGCCTATATCACGGTGCGGCAACAGTGCCGCATGTTCTGCTTCCGGAGAAACCGCACAAGTGCCCACGCACAGAGGTGCACACTTGTGGGCCATGGCCTGCGCCGTGCCCGACTAGTCACGAACGCTGTCGGAGCCGCAAGAGTGTTGTCTTACACAATCTGCAAAAATCGCTCACGGAGTTGGGCAAGCACCGTATCCCCCGGGGTATCCCAAATCGCTTGGTTAAAAATTTCGACCTCGATGGCGCCCGTATAGCCAGCCGCTTCGACCGCAGCCCGGAGCGGTCGGAAGTCGATTTTGCCATCGCCCATCATGCCACGCCCGAGGAGCATGTGGGGCATAGGGGCCAGCCAATCACAGACGTGATACGCCATAACATGCCCTTTGGCTCGGGCGATTTGAGCAAACACGTAGGGATCCCACCAGACATGGAAGGTATCAATGACCACTCCGACGTGTGGCGTGGCAAAGCGCTCGACGAGGTCCAGTGCCTCCGAAAGGGTGGTAATCACGGAGCGCTCAGCCGCATACATCGGGTGGAGTGGTTCGATACCGAGGCGTACGCCGCATGCGCGAGCATAGGGAATCAGCGTCTCAATGGCCTCGGCCACCATGGTCCGTGCCGCCGCGATGTCACGGTCTGGGGCCGGACCACACACGAGCACTAGCACATCGGCGCCGAGGGCGGCGGCTTCTTCGATGGCGCGGCGGTTATCGTCGATACGAGCGGCTCGTTCGCTGGCAGTTACAGCGGGGAACATGCCGCCGCGGCAGAGCCCCGATACGTGGATACCCGCATCATGGACCATGCGCACCGCATTGGTGAGACCAGCGGCTGCGAGTTTGTCGCGCCAAATGCCAATATTGGGGATGCCTGCGCGGGCACACCCATCAATGGCTTCTTGCAGGCTCCACGCTTGGGTGGTGGCTTGATTGAGACTGAGGCGACGGTAGTCGCGAAGTGATTCCATCATCGCTCCTTGAAGTCACGTTATTCGATTCCAGCAAGTTGGAGCACCGGGCGCATGCGTGCCGCCGCCAATGCGGGGTCTGCAAACACTCCCGCGTGATCGGCGAGACGGAATAATTCGGCGAGGTGCACAATCGATCGCGCACTTTCTTGACCTGCCAGCATGCGGAAGTGGCGTTGGTGCCCGTTGAGATACGCCAAAAAAACCACCCCTGTTTTGTAGTAAAACGTCGGGCGTTGAAAGATGTGCCGCGAGAGCGGAACGGTCGGCTCGAGCAAGGCGCGATAGTGCGCTTCGTTGCCGTTGTCAAGCGCATAGAGTGCCGCCGATGCCACCGGCGCAATCGCGTCAAAAATCCCCAACAACGCATGGCTATACCCGTGGTCGTCACCACGAATCAATTCGGCGAAGTTGAAATCATCGCCGGTGTACATTTTGACGTGGGGCGGTAAACGCCGACGCATCGCTATTTCCCGATTGGCATCGAGCAACGAAATTTTGATCCCGTCAATCTTGGCAGCATGCGCGTTGATGACGGCCAAACAGTTGTCCATCGCCACATCGAGATCGTGTGAACCCCAATATCCAGCCAAGGCTGGATCAAACATGTCACCCAACCAGTGGATAATCACCGGGCGGCTGACTTGCCCCAAAATGTCGGCATAGACCTCGGCGTAGTCATCGGCACTCTGGGCCGTGGCAGCCAAGGCGCGACTGGCCATCAAAATAATCTGGCCACCCTGCCCCTCCACAAAACCGACTTGTTCGCTATAGGCCTGTTTGACATCCGCAAGGGTCAATCCCGGGCGCACGGCCAAATGGTCGGTGCCGGCGCCACAAGCCACCGTACCGCCACAACTCCGCGCGGCCGCAATGGAGCGCGTGATCAGGGCTTGGGCCGTCGGCCAATCGAGTCCCATGCCCCGTTG
>VGPG01000194.1 GCA_016875555.1 Chloroflexota bacterium
TCGCAAAACTGCGTGCACACCTTGATGCCCACGGCTTTGCTGATGTCAAAATTACCGTCATCGGTGCAGGGCGCCCCGCACGTACGGACCCCGATCACCCGCTGGTCACCATGATGACAGCAGCGGCCACAGAGGTCTACGGCAAACCGCCCCACATTTGGCCGATGTCAGGTGGATCAGGACCAAATTACCTCTTTGCCCACGAAATCGGCGTGCCGATTATCACGCTGGGAGTCGGCTATGCGGGCTCACGCATTCATGCCCCGAATGAGAATATACGTCTGAGCGACTTCCGCAACGGCATTCGCATGATGGCGGCCACCATGATGCGCTTCGGCGCCTCAGCACCCTAGTTGTGTCTATTCGCATCAAACGATAACTTTCTTTGGAATCGTAAACTATCTGGTCTGACAGGTTGGCTAATCACGACATAAACCTTAAAATTTCATGATATAATACGACCAGTCAATTGAAACGTAGCGAA
Source organism: Chloroflexota bacterium (assembly GCA_016875555.1). Taxonomy (GTDB): domain Bacteria; phylum Chloroflexota; class Chloroflexia; order Chloroflexales; family Roseiflexaceae; genus UBA965. The sequence continues at coordinate 485 of VGPG01000194.1, forward strand.
CTACGACATGCATCGTCGAAGTCCCACCTTCCGCCACCACCATTGGTTGCACCTGGCAGGATGCGCGTTGTGTAGTTCATACGCAGGGCACTCAGAGTGTGGGGCACGATGTCGTGAATTGGCAAACGGGTACGGTTTTATGAGGCGAAATGCAACATTTCGCAGTGTCCAGTGGTGGGCAGAGGGAGTGGATCGAATGCGTGTCAAGTTGTTTGTGGGTAATTTGCCGTGGCGTATGACGAGCGATGATTTGGGTAACACATTTGCTGAGCACGGCGAGGTCTATAGTGCTCGTGTGGTAATTGATCGCGATACTCAACGCTCACGCGGTTTTGGTTTTGTCGAGATGGAAGTCGACAATGTCGAGCAAGTCATCGAGGCCACCAATGGTCTCGAGGTGCAGGGTCGCCAGTTGCGCGTCAACGAGTCAGACGAAAAGCCTGGCTTCGGCGGCAACAATGGCCCACGCCGTGCTCCACGTGACGACAACCGTTACTAAATCATAGAGCAAATTTCTGACGAGTGGAGGCAAGGGTGCGCCTCCACTCGTCTTTTTGTGTATGAGGAGAATAACCGATGCAACACGTACGCCTAGGCCGCACAGGCCTGCATGTCAGCGAAATTTGTCTTGGTACAATGACGTTCGGCAACCAGGCCAATGAGACCACGTCTCACGCTATCCTCGATACAGCCATCACACATGGCATTAACTTCATTGATACGGCTGATGTCTATCCACTCGGCGGCGACCTGACCAGCGTCGGGCGCACTGAGGAGATTATCGGCACCTGGATCAAGGACCGTAGTAACCGCCATGACCTTGTGCTTGCCACCAAGTGTCGTGGTGCCATGGGTGTCGGTCCCAATAACGAAGGTCTCTCTCGCCGTCATATTATGGCAGCCTGTGACGCCAGCCTCAAACGTCTTGGGACTGATTATATTGACCTCTACCAAGTGCATGCACCTGACCCAGAGACACCAATTGCTGAGACGCTCGACGCGCTTACCGACCTTGTGCGCGCCGGCAAAGTACGCTACATCGGCTGTTCCAACTTTGCAGCATGGCAAATCATGCAGGCCTTGTGGACGAGCGATCAACACCGCTTGAGCAGCTTTGTCTCACTGCAACCGCGCTACAACATGCTCTTTCGTATGATTGAGGATGAGATTTTACCGGTAGCGCGCACCTTTGGCCTCGGCGTCATTCCGTATAACCCACTCGCCGGTGGCATGCTCACAGGTCGCTATGTCACGCAACGTGCACTCACACCTGGTACACGCTTTCAATTACATGGAGCCGGTGAACTCTACCGCAAACGCTATTGGAACGACGTGGTCCACGAACTTGTTGCCAACCTGCACGCATACTTTGATGCACGCGGGATTGCACTGACGCATGCGGCATTAGCGTGGGTGCGCAACCAACCCGGCATCACCGCACCAATCGTCGGCGCCAGCCGTCCCGAACAACTCGCAGACTCGTTGGCCAACCTCGACCTCGTTCTCGATGAAGAGGCTATGCAATTGTGCAATAACGCGTGGTTTGAATTACCCCGCGAACGCGATGTCACGGTCGCACGACGCTAACGCGCAGAGACCCAGTGTCACCGCATACACCTACACCACGGTAGCACCGAGGAATGCATGTTCGAGCATCCTGTAGGAATTGCACGCATATCCGCACCGTACCACTGTACGTGGAGCATACAAAATCCCCGGACTACATGCGTAGCCCGGGGATTCGTTACCAAAGAAGACTTACATTACGGTGTTGCGGTCGGCGTCCGTGTAACTAATGCACCAAGTTTCGGATCGCCCCAGGCGAGAACTTCACCATTGCGGAATCCAATGACGGAGTGCGAATAACCTGCCGAGATAGCCCCAGCCTTCTGGATAAGTGTTGGTACATTCGATTGACTGAATTCAACTGTACCCCAACCGTAGACTTTGCCATCGCGATCCATCGCGATTGAGTAGTACCGTCCAGCACTAATCTGGATGACGTCCTTAAGTCCGCGTGGCACGGTACACTGACCGGTGTGGTTGCTACCCCAACAGACGACCGTACCGTCGCTCTTGAGGGCCAGTGAGTGGTCAAAGCCGGCTGATACGGCTGTCACATTTGACCGTGCGGTTGTCGGTACAATGGTCTGACCCCAGGTGTTGCGACCCCAGGCAATCACGCGACCGCCCTTGACGGCCAGTGAGTGCGAGTGACCGGCGGCAATGGCGGTGAGTCCGGTACGTGCCGTGCTTGGTGCTTGGCGCTGTAAGAAGTCGTTGCGCCCCCAGATCAGCAGTGACCCGTCGGTCTTGATAGCCATGATGTGCCCCAGGCTAGCCGAGATGGTGCGTACACCACTCAATGCACCTGCGGGGATACCGGTGCCCGCCACACACTTAGTGGTACATCCGGCCGGGAACTTGGCAAGCGTGCCGAAGTCGTCTTGACCCCAGCCGTAGACACGGCCATCACGACCCAAGACGGCGGCATAGTTCGAACCCGTCTCAACTTGAGAAACGGCACGCCCCTTAATCCAAGCGGGTAGTGATGCTTGACCTTCACGGTTAAAGCCCCAGGTGACCAACGTGTCGTTGTTGAGTACTGCCAGGGTGAAGGCCGAACCAGCGGCCACGTCACGGATGGCCAACGGGTGTGGTGTCGGCGTGAAGGTGTTGGTCGGCGTGAAGGTGTTGGTCGGCGTGAAGGTGTTGGTCGGCGTGAAGGTGTTGGTCGGCGTACGCGTGAAGGTGCGTGTTGCCGTAAACGTACGCGTTGGCGTGAAGGTGTTGGTAGCTGTACGTGTGGCCGTACGCGTGGACGTGTTGGTTAAGGTAGCGGTGTTGGTAGCGGTGTTGGTCGGCGTGAAGGTGTTGGTCGGTGTGGATGTCTGCGATGGTGTGAGTGTTGCTGTTGGAATCAACGTTCTGGTTGCCGTTGGCGAACCGAAGGTGAAGTTGATTTCTTGTGTACCGACACCGTTAACCTTCTTGTATGCGCCATCTAACGTCAGTTCGCCAGTCACACTTGATGCATCAATTGCTGAGACACCAGGTGATGTCCGTGAAACAGGGATGTTCAGCGTACAAATGGAAACAGCGGCACGTGTTGCGTTTGACACGGTGATGACTGACGAACCAGGCGTGGCAGTGATCGTACCACCACAGCTGTCGGTGTAGGCACCACTAATGGTCATGCCTGCTGGCAGGGTAAACGTATAGCCTACGCCAGTGATTGACGCATTAAACGTGTTTGTGAGCTGCAATGTAAGGGTGCTTGTACTGTTGGCAATGGTACCCGCAAAATAGGCCTCAAGCATCAATGACTGGAAGTTGACGAACTGTTGCATGGTGCGTTCGTACGTAGGAGTTGTCCCGTCACCAGCCGTAGTACCCAGCGTCCATTGCACCATGATACCGGCATCGTGGGTTGATGCCATGTTGGTGTTTACGTTGTTGTCAATGTCGCCACCAGCATTGACCGCGCCGTATGGCGTGCTGAAACTGTCTGATCGTGCATTGGTGAACTGACCTCTGCCCTCGACCTCACGGAACCCGATCAAGATGCCGGCTGATTGCTCGAGTGAGATGACGGTGCGTACGGGTGAGGTAGCGCCGAGGGCGTTTGCGGAGTCGCGACCACCCGGTGCGGTGTCACCACCGTTGTACAGCTTGATGGCTTTCGCTGTGTCGTGATCACTCGGTGCGATGACTGCATACGTATCATCGAAAAAACGATTGGGGTATGTGTAGCTGATTTCTCGCTGTAATTTGTAGGTCTTGCCGTCAAGCGTGCCGACATACTCCAGCAGGGCATACCCACTACCACCTGCAGTCTGGGCGTTGGCTTCTGCGACGGTTTTTACTGCAGTGCCAGATGTTGCCAATACGGTGATACTGGTCCATGATCCTGTGCCGCTTGCACCACCACCACTACCAATTGACGATGTGCCGACTGCCAGCACAGGTGCATACCCCGAACAACACCATTGTGATGTATTTGCGAAGTAGATTTGATCGGAACCTGCCCTTGATGCGACGCTCCCGTGCTTGGTGAGCGATCCCGAGCTGCCGTTGATGATGATTGCCATACCGTCGTTACCGTTTGTGCCGTCATCACCGCCGAATGCGTTGATGATGACCATGTCTGAACCTGCAGGACGTGAGCCTGCCTCGGCGGTTGGTACTGGCGCAACATGTCCCATACCAAACATGGTTACAAACACAACAAACACTGTGATGGCTGTACGGTACAGCACGGATGTGGTTCCACTACCACTTGATGTAGATTCACGAATCATGCGGAATCCTTTTTGTGTAGCAATAAGGTTAGAAAACAATTTATGTTACACATAATAGTAGTAATTGGAGCAAAAGTCAAATGCAAAATATACCTATAGGGCATTGATAGCCATTGACCAACACACGTTGAATTGCCACATACACGCTGTTGGTGACGGTCATTCAGGGGCGGTGATATGGTATGTACGGTCAGAAGGCTATGCTAGCGGAGTGTGCGTTGTGCAACCTGCCAATAGCGTGAAAATCGCTTGATGTCGGTATTGGCGGGGATCTCAACAAACGCTGGTTCGGCGAGGATCTCAACCGTGTGTGTGCGGCGGAGTTGTTGACAGATGGCGGCAAAGCGCGGCGCAGGTGTACCGGTTGTAACGATGGTGTGGGCGTGATGCAATTGTGCGAACGCACTGACCTGCTCGACGACATTGCCCCGATAGATGGTCACGGGGAGCTCGAGTAGCGCCTCGTACATGAAGACAATGCGTTTGAAGCTGATACCGTAGCGCGTCAGTAATTCG
>VGPG01000195.1 GCA_016875555.1 Chloroflexota bacterium
TGCATGTGTGATGCCTGGCTCGGGCGCGGTGTGCGTGCGCAAGCAATCAAAGAAGTACTGCAGCTCGGCCACATAGGCCGCGCCAAACCGGCGCATAAATCAATGGGTTGTTGTGGGTCAACTACCACAAACTGTTGTCCTGTGGCGTAGAGCGGTGTGCGCCAAATGCCACGTTCGTCACTTTTGCCTTGGTTGATGAGTTGTCCTGATTGAAAGAGGAGTATGGGGCGTTCGGGTTGCGGTGATTGTGCTTCTTGGATGCCCACGATGATGTGCGTTGGTAGCGTGACGGCGTACAGTGTGGCCGGTCGTGTACGAATGAGGCGCACATCTTGACTGCCATTGGCTGAGATGAGCTGTACCAACCAAATACGACTTTGTACTGCCCCTTGTATCTTCTGCATGATGTCCACAGTTATGCGTTGATTGCCACTACTACTCTGGAGTTCTTGTTGTGCAAGTAGGGGTAAGTTGTAGCGTGCAGGATCAATGTTTAGCAACATGGGCACATCCATCTCAAGCATGCGCACAAGGGTCGCGACGGGCAAATCATAGATGCGTAGTGTGGCCGTGCGGTTTGGAATACTTTGTAGTTGAAAGGTATTTGACTGACTTGCGTCATAAATCTCACCGGGAATCCCGGGAAGTGTGACAAGCGCTTGGCGTTGATCTATGCGTAATTCACTGCTGATAGGTACAGTGAGACTTATACCACTGGTGTTACGTAGCGCATTGCTGATTTGAATGAGCGGGTTGACCTGTACCTCCCAGTTCGCCGCAATCCGAATATCACGCCCCGAAGTTGTGATGCGCGCGGGTTGAACGAGGGCCGGTGTAATGGTAATCGCCTCAGTAATTGTGCTGGTATCGAGCAAAGAGTTAAAGATGAATCGCACCTCGCGATCACTCCCCACTGCCTCGCCGTCACCCGGAGTACGAGCCACGAGTTGTAGTGATGGTACGGTCCTGAAAGTTGTTTCGAACGGGGCCAACGTACTTTCACCACCACCGATGGTCAGTTGATACCACGTATCACTCATCCAGCCATCTTGCGGCACAATATCAATACGCGCATAGTTGTTGTCTACTGGTGTGACCACGAGTTGCGTTGCTACTGTTGGCGAAATCGTGAGTGTGCGTTCGAGCCGAATCGCATCAATCTGACCGGTCATGGTCAGACTCACACTTTGTTGAATATTGACTTCTTGACTTTGATTCGCAGGAAAGCTGGCGTCGATACGTGTGGCACTCGTGCGAAATCGCCACGTGTATCCGCTTTGGAGTGGTGCGCCCTGTACATCACTGAGTTGGGTTGGCACTGTCACGGTGTATTCTTGGTTTGGTGCGAGTTCATCAGCTTGAAACGCCAGCGTGCGCGTGTCGAGCCACTTGGTGTCGCCGTCCACTGGCGGCAGAATTTGTAACAACGGTCGCCCTACAATTCGCCCTACGGCTGACTGGGTCACCATCTGTTGACTGAATCGCACCACAATCATGTCGTCGCGCACAATATCTACCTGATTAGGCGCAGGGAGTACTTGCCGTATTTGCACGACGCGTTGCGGGGCCACTTCTGCTCTCCACGTTGCACGTACCCGTTGGCCTGATTGACTTTGGGCGTTGGTATTGATGGCAATTGTCACGGTGGTACCGTCAGGCCAGGGCGATTCTGGTACCAGGCTTACCTGCTGACTGTCGTTCGTCCATACGAGTTGATGTGGGTGGTTTGGCGTGATTTGTACTGCCGCGGCAACGGTTGACTGGATCATCGGCAAGTTGAACCGGATGATGATGGGGTCCTGCGTACTGGTTTGATTCGTGTTTTCGAGACGAATTGCCACGTCTTCGCGTTGATCACCGATGATGACCACATACCCGATAGCAATCAGGTTGACACAGCATGCCACAGCTAACCCGATCATCCAGTACGTGTGTACGATGCGCAAGAAGTGACGCTGCATATACGATTGTCGGCGCGTTGTGTTTGGTTTTGGCATAGGCAGTCAGCACGTATAGGTTAAGAAGGAACGTTCACATTCGTTGACTGAGCCGATTACTGCCGTTTCAAGAGGTCTACATTGCACGTTCAGTACCTCGTCATTATACCATGGTGTATTTTCGGATTGAGGTGTGTACCAATTAGTACATGATTGTCATGCACCATCTTCATGCGTATAATCACGGTACAATATGCGCAAGAACGTCAATATGTCTGTGTGATTATGACCAAACTCACGCCTGATTTGTTGTTACACGCCTACACAACTGGCCATTTTCCTATGTCGGATCGTGGCATCATCCGCTGGTATAATCCGCATCCACGAGGTATTATTCCGCTGGATGAGCGCTTTCATGTACCATCTCGACTTGGGCGTACGTACCGTTCAGGGCGCTATCAGTTGACCGCAGATCGTGCATTTGTGGCGGTCATGCGTGCCTGTGCATTGCCACGTCCGCATCAGCCGGACACCTGGATAGATGAACACTTCATAGATGTATATACCGAACTGCATCGGCGTGGGTTCGCACATAGCATAGAGGCGTGGCAGAATGGACAGTTGGTAGGCGGCCTATACGGCGTGTCCATTGGTGGATTATTTGCGGGCGAAAGCATGTTCAGTTTTGCGCGGGATGCCAGCAAAGTCGCACTCATCGAACTCGTCTATCGACTGCGGCGTGGCGGGTTTGTTTTACTTGACACACAATGGGTTACTGCGCATTTAGCGCAATTTGGCACATACTGGATGGCACAAGCAGAATATCTGAGTATTGTGCAACGGGCAATTCACACACCTACCACCTGGATTGACGACTGCATCCGCTAGGGAATGCTAATTAGGGTCGGCACAACGGCCTCAATTGTGCGCACCGGTATTGCATATCCGATGCCCGAAAAATTCCCATTCCCACTTTGCATGGCAGTGATGAGTCCGAGCACCGCTCCAGTACTATCGAGAATTACGCCGCCTGAGCTCCCCGGGTTGACTGCGGCATCGACCTGAATAATGTCACGCATGATGCCAAATTCGTGCGGGAGGTCGCGTGCGATGCCACTGACAATTCCCACACTCGCGCTATCACGCAACCCAAACGGATTACCGATGGCCATAATCCACATCCCTGGCTGTACGGGTTGTTGACGTAACGTGAGTGGCGCAATGTCTACGTATTCTTCGAGGCGAAGCACGGCAAGATCGTTGGTACGGTCGCGGCCAATGACGGTAGCACTGATGACTCGTTGTTCGTCGATGCGAATCCGATAGGTGGTGTCATTGTTGACGACATGGGCATTCGTGACGATGTGCCCCTGGTCATCGTATACAAAGCCACTGCCCTGTGACACAAACATTTCGGTCGGCACATCCACCCCATCAACGGGTGGATGCGAAAAAGCCGCTTCAATGGCGACAACCGCCGGTTCACTTTGGCTGTAGAGTTGCATGGTATGACGCTCGATGGCGCTGATAACTGCCAAATCCGTCAGTGCTTGGGTGGCAACCGGTTGTTGCGTTGGCCACGGCGTGCGCGTGATGCGTTCGGGGGTTCGTGTCGGAGGAGTGAGTGCTATGGGTGTCATTGCGTCGCGGTCACCGAATGAATAAAACTCACGCTCAACGGTAAAATTGCATGCGCACAAGACCATACACACTGCGATCAAGGAGATAATACGCATGCTAGCTCCTGTAAATAGCAGTGAGTGCTTGTGCAAGTGTTGGATATTTGAACACGAACCCGTCGTGTGGTAGACGCGACGAGACCACTGATTGGCCTCCAATCAACAGGGCGTCCGCCATCTCGCCAAAGAGAAGTCGTAGGGCAAATTGAGGAACAGGCAACCACATCGGCACCTGTAGTGTGCGTGCAATCGTCTTGCCAAATGTCATGTTGTCTACGGCCTCGGGTGCACACGCGTTATATGGGCCATTGACGCGCTGTCCATCAATCGACCATAACAATAATTGCACCATGTCATCCCGATGAATCCACGAAATAGCCTGGTGCCCGGGGAGGACTGGACCACCGACCCAGAGGCGGAATGGTAGTGCCATCAACGGTAATGCGCCTGCGTGTTTGTCAAGGACTACACCCGTGCGGACGATGACGAGGCGCATACCAAGTTCGTGTGCGGGGTGCGCAGCCGCCTCCCACGCCACGCAGAGTTTGGCCAGGTAATCATAGCCGGCTGGTGCCTGTTCGGAGGTGACCTGGGCGTGTATGCCATAGTAGCCGGCACCCGATGATGAGATGAATGTATGCGGGCGAGTCGTCATCGTCCCAATGGCATTGAGTAACTGCGTCGTTGCCGTGATACGACTCTCTTCCAAGCGTTGTTTGTAGGCGACGCTCCAGCGTCGACCGGCAATTGATGCGCCGACGAGATTCACGACAGTATCGCATCCAGCCAGCGCCGCTGCGGTGTGTGCCGTGTCAGCGGGATTCCACTGAACGACCGTGGTGCCATGGGGGAGTGTATCTGTGCGGTGTGGAGTGCGACTGAAGGCTACCACGTGATCATCACGTGCAATGAGTGCGGTCGCTAATGCGCTGCCGATGAGACCAGTTGCACCGGTAATGGCAATTCGTTTTGTCATAGGATATTGCTCCATGTGTCATGACCATACAACAATACCCCTATCGCAGCCGGCGAGGCAGTGATAGGGGTATGCGACCATGCCACTTAGGCACGTCGGCGAATCAAACCGGGCCACAAAGAACAGAAAAAGAGCCCTGCGGAAAGACCCGCCACTGCACCATTCGCTAACAGGAGCTCGTAGGAGGCACTTGGCCAAAAGGCAATCTCAAACCACCACAAACTGAAAGGGAGCGCCGCGGTGAGCAAGCGGAGACTCCAATGCCAACGAAACCAGCGTGGCATGTGCGCACCCTGCTGTAGGTGTTGTACAACAAACCATCCACCCCAGAGCCCGATGGTTGCACCCCAACACCGCGTACACACTGCCATTGGTGCCGCAAAGAGCTGGTAACTCTTGGCCGGTGTCGGACAAACATACAGCGTTAGCAGGTCGCGTGCGAGCCAGCCGAGATCGGTCATAATGGGCAAGCCCGTAGCAATAAACAGCGCTGCTGCCGGCGGCCCGAAAAAAAGGATGGTCAGAAAGAGTTGATACGGCCATACTGGCCAAGGTAATTGATTGTGGCGCGCAATCATCGAAAATCTCGCTTGAGTCGTTGACGTGCGTGCCAGAGGAGGCGGATTTTGCCACTCAGGGGCACACTGGCGCGCTGGGTGAATACGTCGAAATCGTTTGCGTGAATGCGATCAAGAATAC
>VGPG01000196.1 GCA_016875555.1 Chloroflexota bacterium
CCACCCGCAAATCCGCATGCGCTAGCACACGCAATTCAACTGCTCTGGTACGACACACCGCTGCGCACTCAGATGGGTCTGCAAGCGCAACGGTGGGCGAATGAACAATTCAATGCAGATCAGATGATTGACGACATACACAAAATTTACGCAGAGATAGTCCTGTCATGATGCGTCAAAACAGTGCCGCTGCAAGGTCTTTGCGCGCTTGTGATACAAGCGGGTGTGAGTTGCCAAGTGCATTGAGTAGCGCGATGATTGTTTTGCGAGCAGCATCATCTCGCCATTGCCGTGCGGTGCGAACGATAACCAACAAACCTTCGATTGCCACTGCATACTCTCCGCGGGATATGGCACGTACGGCAACATAGTACTGTTCTTCAACGCCACTCGACGAGATAACGGCTTCTTGCATTGCTTTTGCGATTATCAACCACGCTTGTGCTGCATCATATTGCTCGGAACCAAGCGGTATTTTCGCAAATTCATTGACACTTTCACTATCATGAAGCCGCATGAGGAGCTGAGCATATGCAATGCGTGCCGCATGGTTCGTTGGTTGTTCACTGAGCAGTGCTGCATACGCTTGACGTGCTGCATGCGTATTTGTGTCACTAACTTCCTGGATTTGTTGAAGTCTGGTATCAGGACGATCCGAGACAAACTTCTTGAGCCACGATTTGATTTGTGATTCGGGAATAGCACCGGTGAATTGGTCTACAATTTTGCCGTCTTTAAACGCTTTGACGGCTGGAATGCCTTGAACACCATACATGCGCGCAAGGTGCTGATTGTTGTCCACGTTTACTTTTACGAGCAACCAACTCCCTTCGCCTTCTTGCGCTAACCGTTCAAGCGTGGGTCCAAGTGTCCGACATGGTCCGCACCATGGTGCCCAGAAGTCAACAATCACTGGTTGTGATTTTGAGTTCTCTATGACCTGATGTTCAAATTCTGCGTCATTGACATTGATGACATACGCTGCATCGTGACTCATTCTTCCTCCGAATTACTTCTGAAATTCTACGAATCGGTACCCAATCCCGCGTTCTGTGAGAATATAGACTGGGTTTGCTGGGTCTACTTCGATTTTTTGGCGCAAGTAGGTCACGTACAATCGCAAGTAGTGGGTTTCATCGTGATACTCTGGCCCCCATACTTTTGCGAGTAGTTCATTATGGTTCATCACAAAACCTGCATGCTGTACGAGGTGGTAGAGCAGGCGATACTCAGTTGGACGCAGATTGATCCGCTCTCCATTGATGAGAACTTCACGTTTATTGAAATCAATACTCAAACGATTATCGACCGTCACTTGTCCGAGAGTGGCAGGAGCTGGCAAATAGTGGCGACGTAGAACCGCTTTGATGCGGCTTACTAATTCGCGATGACTGAACGGTTTACCCACATAGTCGTCAGCACCGAGTTCGAGTCCTTTGATGCGATCGTGTTCCTCATCTTTAGCGGTCAACATGATTATTGGCACTTGAGATGCGGTACGAATTCTGCGGAGCGTCTCAAACCCATCCATACCGGGCATCATGACATCCAAAATGATGATATCGGGCATTTCTTCTCGCAGATGGTCGAGTGCTTCACGACCGTTGCTTGCGGTGATGACGCGTAGTCCTTCTGATTCAAGATTCATGCGCATCATCGCTGTAATGCGAATTTCATCATCCACAACTAACACAAGTTTATCTTTAATCTCACTCATTTGTTTTCTCCTTTGAGAGATCAATGATTACATCGACATCTTCGTGACTGTCGCCGTGAACTTGCGCAATTGCAAGTGGAAGGGAAAACGAGAATCGCGAACCATGTGACGGGCGGCTTTCTACCCAAATTTGTCCACGTTGTGCTTCAACTATCATCTTCGCCAAAAACAGCCCCAAACCAAATCCCTGTGTGTCTCGCCGTAATCGATTGTCAATTCGATAAAATCTGTCAAATATGCGAGTTTGCTCTTCAACGGGAATGCCAATACCTTGGTCAGTGACTGAGACAATTGCCATACCATTATCGCCGCGCGCTTGGATGCGCACAACTCCTCCATCTGGACTATATTTGATTGCATTCGTCAACAAATTCTCGCAGACGAGACGAGTGCGTTCGCGATCTGCTTGGACATCTGGTAAATCGTGAGGTATACGCAGGTCAAAGGTAATGCCTTGCTGTTGTGCTTGACCATGTAAACGAGTGATGACCTGTTGAATTAACGATTCAAGTGGCCAATGCGTGATTTCGAGTGGTATTGCATTGAGTTGAATGCGCGAAACCTCGAGTAAACTGTTGATTTCGTGGGTCAGTCGATCGGCTTCTTCGGTGATTATCTGACCAAAACTTTGTACTTGATCTTTGTCAACATTCATCTCTGGTCGTGCGAGTATTTCGGCGTAACCGCGGATTATACTGACGGGCGTTTTGAGTTCGTGTGAAATCACGGAGATGAATGTATTCTGCATTTCGGATTCAATCTTCAGCTGCGTAATATCACGCACGTTGGCAATGGCACCGAGCATTACTCCTTGGGTATCTCGTTGTATTGTGTAGGTATTTTGAATGTAACGTCGCCGTCCATCACGGGCGGTTATCCACCCTTCTGCTTGGACTACATTGCCGACGTGGGGGCGTTGAAGCGGACAATCGACACGACATAAATTGTCACCAGACGTTGTTTGGATGCCAACAACTTCAGCACATGGGCGGCCTGTGACTTCACTGCGTTCCCACCCCGTCAGGAGTTCCATGGCGCGATTGAACGCGGTGATCCGCCAACGACCGTCAAGTATCATCACACCATCAATGCTCTGTTCGACAATGGCGGCCAGGTGTTGTTTTTCTCGGACGAGCGATTGAAACAATCGCGCGTTGGTTACGGCGATAGCTGCCTGATTGGCGAAGGCCGAAAGAAGCGTCTGGTCTGCGCTGTCAAATGCGACATTGACTGCCTGGCGAAACACAAATATGACACCGATTTGTGTACCATGATACGTCATTGCGAGCGATGTCATCTGGCGTAATGTCATTGGTAAGAGATGGCGCGTGTCAATCACATCTTCTTGTGCAAACACTTGTTTCGGATTCGCTTGGTAGTGGCTGACAAGCGAGTTAAATGCTGACCACTGTGATTGTGGAATGTGAGCTGCGGCATGGATGTGCAACTCTCCAGATTCATCGCGTAACGCAATTACTCCGGCGTTTCCTGCCAGTAAATCAACTGCCGAGTTAATAATCAATGACAGAAGTGCATTTATATCAAGTTGTGCGGTCATGACATTGCTAATATGAAGTAAAATTTCATGCTGACGCAAACGTTCGTTTGTGTGATGATGCATGCAGGTCTCCCATTGAAATCTATCGCATAATAGATTATATACATAAAGAATTAATTAATATTTTGTACATTATTTGCATATAAAAAAAAGTTGTACAATTCTAATGTGAGATAACTCAGCGATATCTCGAGAACGGGGGTAAAAGATGCAAGATCTTGATATGAACCGACGTGCGAAGAAACTTATTAATGACTTGAATTTGACGCCGGAAGAAATTCAGCAAATTGTTGCGACTGCCCGTGTACACTTAGCTACGTTTGATCCAGATTTTCGTGCGAATGTGACGCAAATTGCTGCTGACCTCAACAAAAGTCGTCCTACAATATATGGGTGGGCGGATAAATCGCTCGAAGCATTAGTGGACGCACTCCGGCTGATTCGGACAGGGCGGCCACCCAAGCAGCGTCCTGCGTCACCGGTGCGTGGGCGGCGCAAGACCAAAGACTAAGGACTTCATATGCGTGCATTGGTAAGTGTGTCAGATAAGCGCGGCATTGTAGAATTTGCCGCGCAATTAACAGCGCTTGGCGTTGAAATCTATTCAACAGGCAACACTAAAGCTGCAATTGCTGCAGCAGGTATATCAGTACAGAGTGTAAGTGCACTTACCAATTTCCCCGAAATCCTAGACGGTCGAGTCAAGACACTTCATCCTGCAATTCACGGTGCCATATTGGCACGCCGTGATCTTGCCTCACACATGCAAACGCTAATCGACCATGGAATAACGCCGATTGATGTAGTTGTAGTGAACTTGTACCCGTTTGCTGCAACTATTGCAAAAGCTGGCGTAACCGACGCTGAAGCAATCGAACAAATTGACATCGGTGGGCCAGCAATGATCCGCGCAAGCGCCAAGAACCATCAATCTGTGATTCCAGTGGTGTCACCAGATGATTACGACATGCTCATCGAATCACTGAAATCTTCATCGGTGTCTGATGAGTTTCGTCGTGTACTTGCTGCCAAAGCGTTCGCACATACCGCAGAGTACGATGCCACAATTGCCCGATACTTACAAAAAGAAGCATTTCCGCAGCAATTAATTGCTACTGCACCTATCGCACGCATGTTGCGCTATGGTGAAAATCCTCATCAACAAGCTGCTTTGTACGGGGATTTTGATGCACAATTTGAAGTGCTTCACGGTAAAGAACTCTCATACATTAACATTCTCGATATTACTGCGGTTCAAGAACTTGTTGAAGAGTTTGCGCCTGAAGAAGGAGTGGCTCTCGCAATTGTTAAACACACAAATCCATGCGGTGTCGCAGTTGCTCCAACCGGAGTTGAGGCATGGCATAAGGCATTCGCAACTGATCGTGAAGCACCTTTTGGCGGTGTTATTGCTGTGAATGCACCACTTGATTTGCCACTCGCACAAGCCATAGACGAGATATTTTCAGAGATAATCGTTGCTCCTGCATTCACACCTGATGCTCTGCAGTTGCTGATGCAAAAGAAACAGCGCCGTCTGGTCAAAGCGTCGACACGCATCAGCGCACAAACGGGTTTGCAAATCCATACTATTCCGGGCGGGTTTCTTGTGCAACAGCCAGACCGTGAATTGCCACGCGGTGAAGTCTGGAATTGTGTCACTACTCGTCAACCCTCCGAAGATGAGTTGGCTGGTTTGAAATTTGCCTGGCGCGTTGTTAAACATGTAAAATCGAACGCCATCGTCTATGCGGGACGCGATCGCACGCTCGGCGTAGGTGCCGGTCAAATGAGTCGTGTCGATAGTGCACGTGTCGCAGTAGAAAAAGCGCACCGTGCAGGTCTTTCGTTACATGGTTCTGTGCTCGCGAGTGATGCGTTTTTCCCATTCCCGGATGGTGTCGAAACTGCAGCCGCTGCGGGCGTTACTGCGATTGTACAACCTGGTGGATCGGTGCGTGATGCGGATGTGATAGATGCG
>VGPG01000197.1 GCA_016875555.1 Chloroflexota bacterium
ATCGACAACGGTAATGCAAGTGGATCATGTGCGCCCGGCATGTACGGGTAGATGATGCCTAGCATCCATACCACATACACCCCGATTATCATCAGCAACGGCTTTATCATCACACCCACTCAATCATCACTCCGGTCGTTGCCAGCGTTGTCGATGCGCACCCTCTGTGCCGTAGGTGCTGACCATCACCCGATCTGGCGTACATACAAATAACACATAGCGCTCCGCTGGCTCGTATGGTGTATGCTGCACGGCCATCGTTCGCAAATCTGTGTCAGTGACAAGTCGTGCAGTACCCGCCAGACTCACCTCGCCACTCTCGCCACTCGTGTCACTGACGCCGTTGTGCAAGGCAAAACGCGGGTCACGCTGCAAATCGCGCACTTTGGGCGATGTCGGCTCCATGAAGATAAACAAATACCCACCACCGATAATCGGCGTCACCGGATGCACGCGCGGGGCACCATTACTCCGTGTGGTGGCCAAATACGCCACCTGCCCGTGCAGTCGGGTTGCACAAAACTCAGCCAGCGCTGGTGCCTGCTCCACAACATCCTGCCACATCATGTTGTCCTACTGAATTGCCTGCCGAATCAACGCCACGATGCGCGCCTCTACCGCATCGTTCCAGTCGACCAACGCAAACGACGTCGGCCACAGCGCACCGTCATCAAGCTGCGCCGTATCGCTAAACCCAACCGTGCAGTAGCGCGATTCGAACTTTTGGCCACTCTGGAAGAAGCACAACACCTTGCCGTTTTTGGCGTATGCCGGCATACCGTACCAAGTGCGGGGCCACAGCTCGGGCGCATGTGTCGATACCACCCGGTGCACGTGCTCAGCCAAACGCCGATCGGTATCGTTCATCTCGGCAATCTTGGCCTGCACATCGGCCTCACCAACTTCACGCTGTTGCGCCGCCTTGGCCTGCGCCTTGAGCTCTTTGGCACGCTCGCGCATGGCGGCTTTCTCTTGAGCGCTAAAGCCGTCGTTTTTACTCGGACTCATACCATACTCCGCATCACAAAAAGGAAACAAATTAAATACAGAACAAATGTTCTATATTGTCAATACCCATCTGGCGTCAGTATCCACTCCTCACCTGCTTGCACCTGCCGCTCGATCAGCTGCTGTGCATGCCACGGCGACCAAACGCGCACCGTGCCGCTGACTTCGCTGAGGATGCGCACATGTGTCACACGCCCCTCCGCACATGCGGCATCAACTAATACACCGCCCACGGCCCGTAATTGATGGAACGCACAAGCAACATGCAAATCCCAGTTCGGAAAGAGGCGGATTTCACCGGTGTAACTCTGCATCAGACATTCATTAATGACCGCCGGCAAAGCGAAGTTCTCAAACCAGACGCCCATCGGCGCCATAAAATCGAACGGCAGATCGTCACTATACCGTCCATGTACCTGTAATACCATGTCGGTACAGGTGCCATTGGGCAACAAACAATAGGCAATCTGCCGTTTGAACCGCTCTATGTCGAGCATCCCCATACGTGCATACTGCAGATTCAAAAAGACTAACTCGTTGCCACCTTCGTTGCGCTGACGCATGAGCGTGCGCGCGGCGATGGCAAACTGATCGGGCGCTGCGTGCAACCCGTGCTCTTCACCGGGAAAAATCGTCGTCGTGCTTGACGGCACGTTATACACCACCTCCGGGTCCTCGTTGGGCACACTCACAAATACCGGTCCGTCCGCAGTATCAGCAGTTGGGTAAGCCGGATAGTTCGCCAAAATGTCGTTGACGGCCGCGACTAATTCACCATCTTCTTCATCCTTCTCAAGAATCGAAACTGCTTCGACAAACGCCCGAAAAACAAACTTCGTCAACGTCAAGTCCACAATACAATCGGCGTTTTTGTGCAGACCAGGCGTCAGCCCATATAACTCCGGTGAGACCGTCGGATAAATGTGGTACGTGCCATCCCAAAACGCCTCTGGTCGGCGCATGTAATCAACCAAAAACTGCACGGCTGCACGCATCGGTTGATACGCACGATGACGCAAAAACTCGACATCCATGCTGTAGCGGTAGTGCCACCACAAACTCTGAACTGTCCACGGTGTTTCACAAATCTCCCACCCCCAGGTTGGTACCGGGTACGGCATCACGTTCATTGCTGTCGGATATGCCGAATGCGGAAAGTACGCCCCGCGCAGCCCGTAGTACTCCTGTGCCCAACGCTGACTTAACGGCATCAAGTCCTCAACCAAACGCACATAGGCCTCGTGCTTTTCGAGATGATTACTCGAAAAGCACAACCAAAACGGCTGTTGGGTGTTGTAGTTCATGTGGTAATCGCCGTGCCACGCCGTCCCAATCGAACGATAACTCCAGTTCGCAAATAAGCCGGGGCACGTATGATCGGCCGATACCGCACAATTAAAGAAGTACAAATTACGATACCAGGTCGACTCAAGCAACACGTCATCACACCAAATCCCCGATTTGCGCCAGTAGTGCATCCAGCGCGCATGACTCGACGCAAACACCCGCTCAAACGCTGACTCCTGTGGATCAAGCGCTATTCCATCCGATGCTAGCGCTGTCGCCAGGCCATGCGCCAACCCGATGACCGCCACGAATGAGTCACGGCCATCGAGGGCGCGCTCGAGGGCATCCACCGGACGCGGCGTCCCATAACTCGTCTGCGGCTGCCATGGACCGGTCGCACCGCTCACCCCAATCGCCACACTTACTGCACGATCATCGGGATGTGGCGGAATGGTCGGGACCGGCTGTTCGATTGCCGTCGAAAAACTCCGCCAGTATTCATTCGGTGCAGCCGCAGCCGTTGAGACGCTCGTCTGACTAGGGAGTCGTTGCCAGAATCCAATACCCTGGGTATGCACTGCATACCGTGGAAACTCCGCTGGCGTTGTCGGGTCTGGCAAGATGCGTACCCGCTCAAACGGAGCAGGCACCGCCGCACCAACCGCATTCACCGTGCGTATCCACACACGATCATCCTGTTGATCAACGAAGATCTGTACAAAAATGACCTGATTGGTTAGTCGGTCACGTAACTCAATCACGCACAAACCATCAGCAATATCGAGGCGATAGCCGAGCACCTCGGCACGTCGCCGATCGAGTCCGAACAACACCGTACCACACGGGAATGGGCGCGGATAATTGGCCAGGTAGTTCTGCTGCATCAATTCGGTATAGGCCTTGTACCACGCATCTTCTTCGAGCGCCCCTAGATCGGCCGAAATCGCCTGCACCTTGGCGAAAATCTCGGCAAATGTGCCAATCTCTGCTTGATGCTCCTCGGCCACCCGGATATCCCACACGCTGTTGTGACCAAGATGCAGCATGATGCCGTCCGGTCGGGTTGTCACACAGACACCTAAGCCGCCATTGCCAAGTAACGCACCAGCAAAAAAATCAACCGCAGGCGTATCCTGGACAATCGGGTGTTTGCGGGCTTGTTGATACGGGTCAAACATCGTTGTTCGCTCCTTAGTGTTGGTTCTTGTGCCCTATCTTATCATCATCGGGAGTAAAGACAATCACCGGTGCGTGTGCGTCATTCATCAACCCCGACCACAAATCTCCCAATCAGTTCACTGGCATCACACTCCGAAGATGCAGGCCACACATGCCCCCCACCCACAATCGTATAAAACCGCAATGATGCACCTTGGCAATCATCAAATGTGTACTGCTCAACGATACCACCTACCTGCGTCATCGTTGGTGCGCCACACCCGTGCGCGTTTTGCCAAAACGCCCGCACATCGGCCACCGAACGATATGCACCCCACCCACCGATATTGGCCATATCACCTGCATACAACGTTACATCATCGGCATCGCCGTTAAATGCCAGAATCGAAACCGGCGCTGTCACCGGACACGAGGCAACCAACGACTGCATCATCGTCCCCACCACCGGTGCCACCCCACGAAAGATTGCCGCCTGCCGGCAAGCCAACTGAAACGACATGTCACCGCCGTTCGACATCCCGGCCACGTACGTACGCATCGCATCAAACCCGTATGTCACCTGCAAATGCTGCACCAACGCCACCAAAAACGCCTCGTCATTGACTGATTCATTCGCATGAAAGTCATACCCCACTTGCCAAAAACGCTTGCCCGCAGCATCGAGCGTGCCACGCGGGTAGACCACCGCAAAGCCAAACCGATCAGCTATTGCATCCATTTGCGTCATAGCGCGAAATGATGATGCATCGTCGGTATACCCGTGGAGCATGAACAACAGCGGCGCCTGCTGCGGCAAATCGACGGGAATGTGGAGCAGATACTCGCGATCCCGCCCCTCATGGCGAAACGTGTGGTATGCATCCGCCGGTAATGCAGATGTGGGAATTGTCATGGTGTCACCCCGTACTAGTGCAAATGGCGTGCATGCACCACCAATCAACGCACAGAGAATGCATAATAAAATGCGCCAGAAGGAACGAACAATCATCTGCCAGTGCCTTTGCGATTAGATGTGCTCCCGACTTACTATAATTTGCGGGCTATGTGGTTGGGGGTGTGGCTCCTTCTAGTGTAACCCATACCACCGACATGTCGTTAGCTCGGTGTGCTACGTGGATAAATACCTCGTTGGTACCACATCAGCCGTACCCAAAAAGAGCATCTAATTACATCAAATTTATTTGAAATATTTAAATTAATTTGATGTAAGCGGTTTTTTGCACAAAGAGATGCCAACACGGGAGTGGTACCGCCATTACAACCGTATGACACACGCTGCTGTGGTAGAATGACGGTAATTGTGATTATTTGTGCAGGAGCACGCCTTACATGTCAGTTGCACACGACCAACTCTACAAAATCCGCCACTCCGCGGCCCACGTCATGGCCCAAGCGGTATTGCAGATGTTCCCCGATGCGGGCATCGCCATCGGTCCGCCGATTGACGACGGCTTCTACTACGACTTCGATTTGCCCCGAGCCTTGACGCCAGATGACCTGTCCGAAATCGAGGGGCGCATGCGCGCCATCATCGCCGGCAAACACGCCTTCATCTACCGCGAAGTGACTGCCGACGAGGCCCGCACATTGTTTGCCGGTCAAACCTACAAACTCGAGTTAATCGAGGGGCTCGCCAGTGGCCAGAACGAATACGGCGAGAGCGCCAAGGGCAGCATGGTCACCATATCGACCTACCGCCAAGACACGTTCGAAGATTTGTGCCGTGGCCCACACGTGGCCAACACCAGCGAAATCCCGGCTGAC
>VGPG01000198.1 GCA_016875555.1 Chloroflexota bacterium
TCTCGGCAGTGCCTTGGACTGAGTGACACAAACCGACTGTTTTGATGGGGGTAGCACGTGACATAGCCCAGCAGTTGATGGCCATCGGGTTGACGTAATTAAGGAACGTGATATCGCCGGCCACTTCCTCCATGTCACGGCACATATCGAGCATGACTGGGACGGTGCGCAAGCCGCGCATGATGCCACCGATACCGAGTGTATCGGCGATGGTCTGGCGCAAACCGTACTTCTTGGGGATCTCGAAGTCAATCACCGTTGAAGGCTTGTACCCACCAACTTGGAACATGGCAATCGCGTAGTCTGCACCCTCAAGGGCCTTTTTGCGGTTGGTGGTGGTGACAATGGTGGGTTTGGCGCCGAGTGCTTGGGCTACCTTGTTGGCCACGATTTCTGAGGTTTTGAGGCGCTCTTCGTCGATGTCAAACAAGCGAATGGTGGAGTTCGCCAACTCGGGGAACGACAAGATGTCGCCGAGTAGGTTTTTTGCAAAGACGGTGCTCCCTGCACCAATAAACGTAATGATTGCCATGATACGTTCCTGCTATCCTTTCTGACCAGCGAACCAGAGAACACGTCTATTATATTTCAACGTGTGGTATGTGGGTGCTGAGCTGTCTGATAAGTTTGTATCAGTTGCTCCGCGAGGAGATGTGATCACATCGGGTCGTCACGATGTCGTTGAATTTTGTGCTGGTGCCTGTGGTAGACATGAGCTGACCGCGTCTGTGTGGTACGGCATCATGCATCGGCTGATTCAGGCAAATCTACCAGAACACACCAGTATGTATTGTGGTATATATACGTGTGTTCACGAATGTAGTAT
Source organism: Chloroflexota bacterium (assembly GCA_016875555.1). GTDB lineage: Bacteria > Chloroflexota > Chloroflexia > Chloroflexales > Roseiflexaceae > UBA965. Next base: position 827 of record VGPG01000198.1, read on the forward strand.
GAGAGAAGCGTGTGACAAAGCGCGTCACAATTGAAGATGTCGCTCGCGCCAGTCATGTCTCTGTCGCCACAGTATCGTTAGTGATGCGTGGGCGCACGGGGATTAACATCGAGACGCGCAAACGTGTAGAACAAGTGGCGCGCGCTCTTGGCTACCAACGCCGCAAAACGCGGAGTGAGCAACATGTGCAACGCATTAGTGTACTCATGCGTCATCAACAGGCGAGTATGAACGAGATGAGTCCGCTTTATGCAGGCGTGTTGAGTGGCATCGAAGATGTGTGTCGTCGTCGAGGGATTCGTAACGATTTGCGTCATATGCTGATGAGCGACCAGTCCATGTTGACCGACCCAATCCTTTTTCCTCAACAGTATGAATACGGTGGCGTGATTGGTGTGGGGGGACGTGTCGATGAATATCTTTACAAACACGTGCACGAACACAGTATGCCGTTTGTGTTGGTCGATGTGGATGGGATAGAGGGGCATTTAGTTGATGCGGTGAGTGTGCGCTTCCAACATGCGATGGATGACATGATGAATTATCTTGTCTCGATGGGGCATCGTATGATAGCGTTGATTGATGAGCCACACGCATCATTGCACTGGCAACAGTGTCTGCGGGCGTCGATGGCCAATTATGGTATGGCAGAGCCCGTGGTATTGGTGGCACATCCAACCTTGCTGAGTGTGCACGAAGGTGTGCAGCAGATGATGATTGATCCACAGATTTCTGCAGTTATTTGTCGGAACGACGAGTTGGCACGTATGGTTATTGCACAACTTCACACACTTGGGCGCTATGTGCCACAACACGTCTCTGTGGTGGGGTGGAATGATATATCACCGTCCGTTGATGCCGTGTCTACGTTGACTACCGTACGAGTTGATGCATCGGCGTTGGGTGTGCTGGCCGTACAAACCCTACTTCATCGAATCGAATGGCCCAACTCTCCTCTTTTGCAGACGACGATTCAGGCCGATTTGGTGATTCGCCAATCAACCCAACCACGTGCACTGTACAACTAAATGAACAAATCTGCGTGGGGTGCGAAATACCTGTAAGACAGGCCTTTTGCGCATCCCCGAATTCAGCGTATGATATAGGGAACACATCGTGTATACCCCATACGCGAAGTACATACTCAGGAGGATCTGCGTATGACCGAATCACAACGATTTAAAGTGCTCGCTGAACGGGATATTAATCGCGAGACCTTTGTGGAGCCATGGCCCGAAGCCGGCCTGATGGTGGCGGATAGCCCGTATGACCCGCAACCGTCCATTCAGATTGTGGATGGTCGTATCGTCGAACTCGACGGTCGTCAGATTGATGACTTTGATGCTATTGATACCTACATTGCTCGCTACGGCATTGATATTGCGGTGGCGCCGGAGGCAATGGCGCTCGATTCATTGACATTGGCACACATGCTGACTGACGTCAATGTGCCACGCACCCATTTGCTGCGCTTAGCCACTGGGTGTACGCCAGCCAAACTGGTCGACATTATGCGCCACATGAGCGTACTTGAGATGATGAATGGTCTCGCCAAGATGCGCGTCCGTCGGACACCAGCCAATCAAGCACATGTCACCAATCGTCGCGAGAACCCTGCTCTGTTGGCGGCTGACGCTGCTGAAGCCGCGCTGCGTGGCTTTGCCGAAATTGAGACGACCGTCGGAGTGGCCCGTGCCGCTCCATTTAACGCATTGGCCATCCTAGTCGGTGCCCAGACTGGTCGTGGTGGCGTGATGACCCAATGTGCTGTCGAAGAGGCGTTGGGATTGCGGTTGGCCATGAAGGGGTTGACAACCTATGCCGAGACGTTATCGGTCTATGGTACTGAGCGCGCCTTCGTGGATGGTGATGACTCTCCGTGGTCCAAAGCCTTTTTGGCATCGGCATATGCCTCACGCGGCGTCAAAGTGCGCTTTACGTCGGGGACTGGATCAGAGGCACTCATGGGCAGTGCCGAGCAACGCTCCATGCTCTATCTTGAGGCACGCTGTTTGTGTGTGACACGCGGCGCAGGCAGTCAAGGCGTGCAGAACGGCTCAATTTCGTGTATCGCACTCCCTGAGTCGTTACCGGGTGGTGTGCGTGCCGTCTTGGCCGAAAACTTGATGGCGGCCATGTTAGGGCTTGAGGTGGCATCGGGCAATGATGCACTTGCCTCACACTCTGCTATCCGCAAATCAGCCAAGTTGATGTTGCAATTCATTCCCGGCACGGATTTCATCTTTTCGGGGTATAGTGCAGTGCCACGCCGCGATAACATGTTTGGTGGCGGTAATTTTGATGTTGATGACCTCGACGACTATGCAGTACTCCAGCGTGACATGCAAATAGACGGTGGTACGCGTTCGATTAGTGAGCAAGAGGCCGGAGATATTCGGCGGCTCGGTGCGCGTGCTATTCAGGCTGTATACGCCGAGATGGGCTTTCCGGTCATCACCGATGCAGAAGTTGAAGCCGCGGTGGTAGCGCATTCAAGCGAGGATATGCCGGCGCGCGACATTGTCGCTGATCTGGCGGCGGCTGATGCGTTTTTGGCGAGCGAGCGCAGTGTGGTTGAGGTGGTTGCCGCATTGGCCAAGCGTGGCTTTACGCAGACAGCCGAGAATGTGTTGATGATGGGGCGACAAAGAATAGCCGGTGATTATCTGCAACCAGCGGCAATTTTTGATCGCACCTTTACCGTGCAGAGTGCCATCAACGACCCGAATGACTATCGTGGACCAGGGACGGGTTATCGCGTCAGTGGCGAGCGATGGGACGAAATCATGAACATCCGGCAGGCCAAATCGCCACGTGACTTTATTGTGGACCGATTGGGATCGCCGATTGATGGACTTGATGCGTATGGGCAGGCCAAGCGAGGTGGTAGTACCGAGGTGGTTGTGGCCATCGGTCCGGCATTTGGCAGGGTCATCACAAAGACAATCGGTGGTATTCCGCATGAGGATGTGCTCAAAGCCGTGCTGACGGGTATCGCCGAAGAGGGGTTGATTGGGCGAATCGTCCGTGTATGGCGATCGTCCGATTGTGCCGAGATTGGGCATGTTGGGGCAAAGTTGAGTGGATCTGGCGTATCGATTGGCATTCAAGCGCGTGGCACGTCAATCATTCATCGGGCTGATTTGGCGCGTCTCAACAACCTCGAGTTGTTCCCACAATCGCCGAGCATGACCCTCGAGACGTATCGTGCCATGGGGCGCAACGCGGCACGCTATGCGGCTGGACGAATTACGACGCCTGTGCCGGTGACGGTCGATAATTGGGCACGCTTGCGCCTGATTGTCAAAACAGCCTTACTCCATCGGCGTGAGACCGAAGAGATTCGTGATTTACCCCCCGAAGCACTGCGTCTTGACTGGGAACCGGAGGTATAACACATGCCACAATATCCACGCTATGTGCATCATGCTGACACGTTGGTTGCCGCGAGTGGTCGTGCGCTCAACCACGTAACGGTGGCCGATGCCGAACTCGGTCATCTCACACTTGATGACATTCAAATTACACAACAGTCGTTACGCGATCAGGCGCAAATTGCACGCGACGCAGGATACACGCAACTCGCCCAAAACCTGGAGCGGGCGGCAGAGCTGACGGTGGTCCCACGTGACGAAATCATCGCAATGTACCATATCCTACGTCCTGGGCGGTCTGATTATGCACAGCTGATGGCGCTCGCTGCGCGTTTAGAGCATCACTATCACGCACCTATCTGCGCACAGTTTGTCCGCGAAGCAGCCGATGTCTATCACGTGCGTGGTATGTTGCGTCATCCGGATGCACTGTAGATAAGTTAATAGATTGGTTGTAACGTGCACCAGGTGCAACTCATCTAATGAGTTGCACCTGGTGTGTATACATGGAGAAATAGAGAATAGGCAAATAATCGCCGTACATGCGAAATACTCTGGATTGACAACAGATAGAATGACGTATTACAATAGAGTCGTCAACACACACATAACTACAGGAGCTGTATTACAGGTTTTTTGTGAGTGAACGAGGATGTTTTCGGACAACTCAAGTAACAGAGGAGCACAAAGAGCCGGTAGGTTGCTTGACGGAGGATGTGTGACGGAGACATAGATTCAACGTCAAAGGAGACACAGATGAAGTTACGCTTCAAGATCCTGGCAGCGTTGCTGGTCATGGCATTCATGATTGCTTCATGTGGCGGTGCTGCACCAGCCGCTGAAGAGCCAGCCGCTCCCGCCGAGGAGGCACCAGCTGCCGAGCCAACCGCCGCCCCAGCTGAGCCAGCCCCCGAAGAGCCAGCCCCAGGTGGTTTGGCCGAAGTTGCTCGTGAGGACAGCCTCAATTTGGCATGGAGTATTGCCAACCCAGGGGTCACCAACCCATGG
>VGPG01000199.1 GCA_016875555.1 Chloroflexota bacterium
CGATGACCACTGATTTGCCGATGGCGGTTTGGGCCTTCTTCATCGACGACCGCTCAATCCACAGCGTCAGCCCTGCAGGCGGCCACGCCCCTTGCTCCGGGCGCACCATGTTGACTGTGGTAACCCCATCGTCGGGCAACACATAAAGCACCGCATCCTGCCACTGCGCCGGCCCGAGCTGAATCCGTGCCGCCACCGCACGTCGTCCCTGCGCCGCCTGCACCTGCGGCAGATTGGCCACCGCAGCGACCAAATCATCGTCGAACGCCGTGGTTGTAATCGTCATACTGGCCGGATTCGTCCGCACATACGATGCGTCGAGCTCACGTTGTACCACCAACAAGCCAGCAAAAATCGTCCCAAACACAAATACGCCGATGGCAATCGAGACCACCACCAACACCGTGCGCGTGCGGTTGTTCATCACATCGCGAAAAATCTTCTGCCAGCGCGGTCGTGCCATATCGTCTCCAGACTTGACGCAGTCGCTCTCTCTCGGTAAACTAAACTATGTGGTTTAGTTTTATGCATATTACACTAAACGGTTTAGTTTTTCAATAGCGTATATTAAAGGCATCAAGAGATGGACATACACGACACCGATAATCAGCGCCCAATCAGACAAGAGAAGCGTGCGCAGATTGTGACCGCCGCCCAGCAGTTATTTTTGGCCAACGGCTACAAACGCACCAGCATGGAGGCAATTCGCGCGCAGGCCAATGTCTCAAAGCCGACGCTTTACACACACTACGCCGACAAAGAGGCGCTCTTTGCTGCTGTAGTCCAACAGATGTTTAGCCATATTGACGGCAATCAGGCACTCCAGCAGGGGTTTGCGGGGGTTTCAATACATAGCGTCGTCGAGTTGCGGATGGTACTCATTGCGTTTGTGCGCAATGTGGCCAACCAAATCCGCAATCCCGAGTATATTGCGTTACTCAGGATTGTGATTAGCGAAATGCCGCATTTCCCCTACTTGGTCGACATCTTCCGCCAAAACGGCCCAGCCCGCGGGCTCGCCATGGCCCAGCAGCTCTTCATGCAGCTGCACCACAAAGGGCTAATTCAGGTCGACGATGCCGAGGTGGTGGCACGGCTGTTTGTGGGCCCGATGGTGTCGTACATGCTGACCGACGGGCTGTTGCAATCAGGCACTCCGTCGTTCCCCGATCCGGCCCGCATCGAGGCACACGTTGATCTCTTTCTCAAGGCCGTACGCGTCTCATAACCCAAATAGAGACGCATGGTCATGCGTCTCCAGCATGACCGTGCGTCTCTATTTCAATTTATACGTCCAGATTTTTTTCGTAACACAAACTCAACGGATCATCGGTATATTCACCAAACGGTGGTATCTGCCCAAAGCCGAACCAGGTGTACAACGCCAGCGCCTCGGTTTGGTGGATACCCGTCTCAAGCCGCAACTTGGTCACACCCTGCTGACGTGCATGCGCCTCGACCACTTGCAAGAGTTGTTTGCCTAGCCCATGCCCGCGAAAGGTCGGCGCCACGTACATGCGCTTGATCTCACCAAATCCGCCGTCATACTCATAAAACTTGATGCCACAACAGCCGGCCGCGACGCCATTGATGCGCGCTACAAAAAAGTCAACCTGCTGCGTCACCAGCATCTCCACGCTAAAGCCATGTTGACTTTCGGGCGGATAAAACTGCTCAAGATAGCTCTGCAAATCATGGATGAGCTGAGCCACATCCGGCGTCGTTGGCGTTTCACGGGCAATCACAATCGACATGACTCACATCCTCACACACACTATCACTGCCTGTCATTTAAGCACAGATTGTCAAAAATTACTGCCCAAAAAATCACTACCCAATTTGGGCACATCGTCTAACCAACTAACACATCGGCCAGCATCTGCACACAGGTCGCCAAACACGCCTCACCGTGTGCCGCAGTCGCATCGCGCGGGTCCTCACCACCGACCCCTTGTGGCCAAATGGCGCGATCTGCCGGCAACTTGGTCATATCGACGAGATGCGGGTGCAACGCTAGCATCAGCGAGGTCTCGTTGCGGGCGGCGTGATCAATCTGACTCTGCCAGCCCGGCAGGTCGTGCATCACACTCACCAACCTGATGCCGTACTGCACCTGCCAGGCTGGCGCATGCGTGCCCCAGACGCGTCGCGATGGGCCGTGGCCGTCAGCAACAAGGGTGGTAAATCCAGTGCGGGCCGCCTGGGCCACCACCTGCTCGAGCTGCATCACAAATAAGCCCTCGGGCATCCAGTAGCAGCCGCCGTCGAGTTGGCGCGCCGGCGTCGTCGTGTCGGCGTATTCCATCCCCACCAAATAGCCACCATCGGCCTCCCGCCGAATCCGGTCTGGGCCCATAAACAGCGGCGGCATCACGATCCCACCGAGGCGGGCTGCCGCCCGCAAAAACAACCCCTCAGCTATCAATGCATCACTGCCCAGTGCCATGTGCTCGCCGTGCCATTCAACCGTCCCCAGTGGTAGATAGGCAACCGGGCGCGCTGCCAAGCGGGCGCGGAACTGATCGGGCAACAACTCAAAATAACGCATCAGATTACCTCGTCCTACATCAAGCCCGACGGCGCATAGCAGGTCGGGTCAAACCACTCATGTGAGGCGCAATACGTCTCGGCGCCGTCGATATGCATGCCGTGCTGTATCATCCACGGCAACCCAGCGTGCTCTGCCGGGATACGCAGATGTACCTTGGTGACACCATCTGCCACCACCCACGCCACCGCCGCATGCACGGCATGGGCCGCATCAGCCCGATCAAATACTCCCACCGGCCCTACATTGCGCGCCCCCACTGCCCCCGGGTCATAGTGGCGACGCTGTACCAGCGCTTGTCCAACCAGGCGTGCGCCGTCTTTGATCTGCAATAACGCCGCGTCACAGCGCTCAACAAAGTAGTGCACAATATCGACACTCCGGTCGTGCCCGACCAAGCGATAATCGTAGTGCAACCATGCGTCCACATCGGTACACACCTCAGCATGATAGCGCGGCGTACCCAACTTGGTAACATCGACCAAATCGAGGATATACATAGGCCAACGCGGCGTCATACCGGTGCGCATATAGCGCGACACCGCCCGGCGATCGCTCGACGCCAGCGTACAACGAATCAACGTCGGGTCATCGTACAAGGCGTCGAGGAGCTGTTTGGTGATCCCCTTGGACTGCCAATCGGGCCGCACAAAGCACTCAGACAGATATTGCATGCGCCCGCGCGTGACCGTGGCCGCAAAGCCAATAATCTCGCCGGCTGCCTCGGCCACCAGCATGCGACCGTGCTCGACAAGATTAGGGAACCACGGGGCGATGCCGAGTGGCTTGACTGGAATCTGCTCCTCCGGCGTAAAGTCAGTGTCAAGCCAGCATTGGTGTATCGCCGGTACATCGGCCATCGTGGCCGCTCGAATGGTGAACATAGCGCTCCTGAATCAGTGATTATGCTCTCTCTATTGTAATACGAACCTACACTCAACCATATGTAGGCTACATATGGTTGATTTTGTAATTTTTCACAAAAAACAAATTTAGGTTTTATGTATTTTAGTAAAAAATAACAATTTACACGTGCATATTCTGTGATTGAATTCTTGTAGAGTATTTCAATCAAGGAGCGCACCGTGTCAAACCGTCTATTATTGATTATTATCGGCCTGCTCGTGGCCAATCTTGTGGTCGGCATCGTCAAACCATCTGTAGACACTGCAGGGATCAATGACGATGGTTCAGTCGGGTTGGTGCGCCCATGGTTCATCGACGAGGCGCTCGCCAGTGACGAGCGTAGCAATCGGGCAATTGCCAGCATCGCCGACGAGGCCGGCATAAGTGCGTATGTCAAAACGCCGACTGCGATTCTGCTCAGTCGCGCAAAAACGGCGTTCTCATCAGTCACAGCAGAAAACAGCAACTAAATTCTCGGCACCATCACACCAGCCGGGTATCCCGCATATTGGGGCGCCCAAGTGATGGTACACAGGACCGGCTGGATTATGGCGTGGTACCACAAAGATTGGCTGGCATCGACGGTTGTGCATGTCAACGACAAGACATTCGCCAACAAGACCAAATTATCAGTTGCAATCGATGCTGTTACTACAGCCCTAAAGATTAATGCAATCAATCCAACCTACTATCACTTCAAATATCCAACAGCCAACCGCATGCTGATTGCCCGCAAGTCGTTGGTGTCGGGGCATAAAATGCGTGTTAGTTACCCAAGTAGTTTTACCTATTTTGATACTAGTGCGTATTATGAGTATGATGTAACTTATGATAATCCAGGTAATTGGGGTTATCCAGATGGTGCTTGTGTTGCAGAAAACAATTATGACACCGACTATAAAAAAGATTATTTGGGTTTATATATCAATGATGAAATCACCATTAACCAAATTACTGCTTTTCCATCAGATAATGCTCAGTACAAAGATTTATCCGCCAAAATGGTTAAAGATTACATGAACGAACTTGAGTTCAATACAAGCGCTGGATATCTGACCGGTCCTTCACCAAAGCGCTGTCACACCATGGCCATCGTCATCGTGTATCGAGGGTAGCCATGTGGCGATCACTCATCATTATTTTTATACTTGTGGTGTGTATCTCCATCAACTCGTCTGTAAACGCTGCAACTAGTGTGACAGTAACAAGTGCTGACAAAACATACACCTACACGCTCCGCCGCGACACAGCGTTGCACAGTATTGTGACCAGCACACCGCTCCAGATCTTTGTGGAGGGGGCACAACAGTATGCAGTATTCTTCCGCCTAGCACCTGCAGATCTGCGCACCATTTACACCACCCTGCAGGCGCGCATCTTCGTTGATCACGCCGATGCCCACATGATTCCAGCACTTGTTCAAGCCCCATCAGTCCTTCAATCCATCTACACAGCCCTTGAAGCACGTATCTTCGTTGATCACGCCGATGCCCACATGATTCCAGCACTTATTCAAGCCCCAGCAGCCCTTCAATCCATCTACACAGCCCTTGAAGCACGTATCTTCGTTGATCACGCCGATGCCCACATGATTCCAGCACTTATTCAAGCCCCATCAGCCCTTCAATCCATCTACACAGCCC
>VGPG01000200.1 GCA_016875555.1 Chloroflexota bacterium
GGCGTAATGACGCCATGTAACGCGGGTGCGAGCTGCCGACTCCAGGCATTCAGCCCGAGGACGACGGATTCGGCGGCAATTTCACCTTTGTCGGTTACAACCACCGGATGGCCATTTACGTGCTTGATATGATCTACCGTTGCAATCGAAAGAATTGCACCGTGGCGAATGGCTGCATCTACCACGCCGCGGACAAGTCGCCCTGAGTGAATCAATGCATTGCTAGGATAGTACGATGCACCAACCACTTCTTCACCTAGCGGTGTATTGACCATTGATTGTACTTGGGCGCGGTCAAGTAGTTGCGCGTTGTAGCCGTCAGCATTCATTGCGGCGACGTTCCTGACTGCGTCTTGGTGATCTTGTGCTGAAATGGAGAGATTAAGCGTGCCTGGTTCGCGGAAGTGGCAGTCAAAACCCTCTTCGCGGATGACTTGTCGTGCAATCCGAGCATTCTGCATGGTCAGTTCATGAATCTGTTGTGCCCGTGCTTTGCCCAGACGGGCAATTGCACCTGCGTAGCCTTCAGCTGGGCCAACTCCGATGAATCCACCATTGCGACCAGTAGCGCCATGCGCCGGGTGGACACGCTCAATTAAGACGACGTTGTGTCCACCCTTGGCTAAAAAATAGGCTGTTGCTGTTCCGACAATACCACCACCAACGACCACATAATTTGCTCGGGCTGGTAGTGGGGTGTGCGGCACTTGTAAATCGTGAGTTTCTTGCCAGTAGGATCGATTTCCGAGTAATGAACGGTCTGTACTCATGCGCTGTCCTCCTTCAATCCAGTCGAGTTGTGGTACAACACCAGTCCCTGATAATTTGCTGAAATCGGGAACTCAGTACGCATTTTGTGCGTGTGAATTTCACGACCGGTCAAATTCTATGTCATAATGTGACGAAGCAGGGTTGTGCAATGTGTGCACTATCATAGCACGATTTGAAACCAATCTATCTCGATCTAGAAGGAATACACTGTGCTCCGTATCGTTACATATCTACGCGTACGACACCTTTTTTTCGTCGTTTTTGCGCTACTTCTGGTTGCGTGTAGTTCACCCACGGTACCACTCGTTGGGACCGTCATCGATGCGTACACGAATCAACCTATTGCCTCAGCGGTGATACGTGTTGGATCACAGAAGGCCATGACCGATGAACAAGGGCGTTTTTCACTCGTGCGCTGGCATACAAATGCACTCGTAGAAGTCTCGATGAGCGATTACGAGTTACAGCGGATTTATTTGAGCGAACGGGAGTGGGAATATCCGGTGACTGCCGCTGATGCGGTACTTAATATAACGTTGCGTCCGAATGTCATTCGCGGACGTGTCATTGATGCGTGGACAAATCAACCGCTGGCTGATGTGCAAATCCAAGTGAGCGAAACGATTTCGATGACAACGGCAGCAGACGGTGTGTTCCAACTACTTGATGTCCCTGAGAATTTTACGATCCAAGCGTCGTATCCTGATTATGTGTCATTTAGCCAGGTGGTGAGCAAAACGACCTCGCTCGATATTGCAATGGCAAATGGGACGTTGAAAGGTATCGTTACAGATCAATACAGCGGTGCACCGCTGTCAAATGTAGCTGTGCGTATCGGCGACGTGAGTACGACGACAGACGCACAAGGTGCATACGCAATCCGCGATTTAGTAAATCGTGGGGACATCGTCTTTACGCTTGACGGGTATACCGAAGTGCGTGTTGACGCCTCTAAAACCGCCAGTGTTGATGCGGTGTTACGCCCTGACGAAATTCGCGGTGTGTTGTTGAGTGCCGCAAATGACGCCCCAATTCAACATGCCACCATCGTGGCGACAGAATCGCTTGACAAACTTGCGACTGCGCAAGTGCGTATTGATAATACCGACGGCAAGTTCGTGCTCAAGGGCGTGCCCGAACGTGGATTTTTGCAGATTTTAGCTCCCGGATATCGCAAGATTGTCGTGCCTATTGAAGCCGGTAAAATTCCCGAGACGATGAAGCTCGAGCCTTTTGTGGCGAAGGCGGTATACATAACGTCTGCAGTTGCATCGAACACCAATCTCTTGATGAAGTTTTTTGATCAAATTGATCGGACCGAACTTAATGCCATTGTGATTGACTTGAAGTCTGACTTGCGTGATGACCTTGGCCTGGTCTACTACGATTCGCAAGTGCCGATTGTCAAAGAGCTTGGCACGTCATATCCCTATTACGATATCAAAGCCATTCTGGCCGAGGCAAAACGTCGTAACATCTACACCATTGCACGCGTTCACATCTTTAGTCACGATAATGTGTTGGCCGAAGCAAAGCCTGAATGGGCTGCCAAAGATCGCAACACTGGCGGTATTTTTTATGAATACCCAACGTCAACGATTAAATACGCATGGATGGATCCGTTTAACGAGAATGTTTGGGATTACAATATCGCGTTATCACAAGAAGCAGCGCTGTACGGATTTGACGAGATAAATTACGACTACATTCGGTTCCCATCACTTGAATTTGGCATCAAAGACGGCGAGCGGTTGTTGCTTTCGCAAGATCCGGTTACCCCGGAGGTGCGCTATGCAACAATTACCAAGGTGTTAGAGAAGTCACAGCCGGCTATTCATGCTGCGGGTGCATTTCTTTCGGTCGATATTTTCGGATTTACCACTGAAGGCCCAATTGACATTATTGGTCAGAGTATTCCGACGATGTCGGATTACACGGACTACGTAAGCCCAATGGTCTATCCATCGCATTATGGCGCTGGGTATCTGGGCTATGCAAATCCTGCTAAGTATCCATACGAAGTCATTTTGCGCATCATGGAGATGGGGCAGAAGCAACTCGATGGAAAGCGTGCGAGATTACGCCCCTGGTTACAAGACTTCACGCTGATTTGGGTGCCCAAAGACCAAATCGTTGAATACGGAGCCGATGAGGTGCGAGCACAAATTCGTGCGGTTGAAGATGCAAACACGCAGGCTGGGTGGTTGTTGTACAGCTCAAGTAATACGTACACCTACGAGGCATTAAAGCCAGAATAAACACGTGAGGGATGCTCATACATGCAACAGGCGCTCTCGAATCACACGCTCATCGTGATTGCACGCTGGTTTGGTTTGGCGTTGACTGCCGGATTACTCGTCTGGCAGCAACGCACAACCGACATGTGGGTTGTGTGGTTGATTCTTGTTGGCGTGACGACATGTCTGAGCTTGGTCGTGCAGCCATTTACGCGCGTGGCGGTACGACAGCCACTTGTACTGAGCATTGATGCACTCATCGGTGCCGTAGTGGTGGTGTGGAGTGACCCGTGGAATAGCCCGTTTATTCCGTTTGTCTTGAGTTGTCTGGTGCTCCCTGCCGTGGTGAGTGGCTGGCGCGGTGCAGTGATGACCGGGTTGCTTTTTTCGGGTCTGAGTGCCGTGTTCATTCTGACCAGAGGTGGTGCGTTCGTTATCGAAATTCCCCATTTGTGGGCGCGATGGCTCGTGATTGGTGTGGTGCCGGCACTCTTTGGTATGACATTACCATGGTTGATTCAACGGCTCAAGATGACGTCGTACACGCAGCATGTGCATACCCTCACCCAGGCCATGTTGCAAAATTCGCGCGACACTCTGCGTCAAGCACCAGAACGATGGCTACGTGGCGTCCCACTCCAAGCGAATTCGTTGTCACAGACAGCAACCGTGTCGCGCGTTGAAGAATTACGCATCGCACTATACACTCCAGGGCAAACACCCGACGATGCAGTCCAACTTGTGAATGAGTTGGCAGACATATTCGAGCGACACGCATTAATTGCTACGCGCGTTGTTGTTTTGGGTCGTCCTGCACCGGTGCCCTCCTTTCCACTCGCATTATTACGACGGATCATCATCGAAGCATTACTGAATGTTGAACAACATGCGCAAGCGAATAGTGTCACACTCATGGTGCGATTTGACCAGCGCACATTAACCTGTGTCGTCCAAGACGATGGAGTGGGTCTGAGCGAGATGGGGATTCAGCGCGCGGGCATGCATTCGCTCCAAGCGTTGATGTACCAGGCGAGTGAACACGACGGACGCCTGGAAGTCTTCAACAATCAAACATCTGGTGTATCGGTACGGATTGTCATACCGCTACAGCACGTGGATGTGAGCTTCCGATGAAAGAGTCAGATCCAGAGGTAGTCAAACTCCCCGTATTGCGTCAACAATTCGCGCAGTTCTTCGAATCAGCGATGAAACGCGTCCTGCTGTGGAGCATCATCGTGCCACTCGTCTTTGGCATGACGCGTCCTCCTGAAGAGGAGTGGGTCTGGTTGTTGTGCTTGTGGGTGAGCGTCATTCCTGCCACCATATGGGCGTTCCAACAGATTCCCATGTATCTCAAGGTCGATCAAGCACAACGTTCGTTGCAGTCACTCACGGTGGTGCTGATTATCGGCTTTGGCTTGCTGTCGTTACAGCTCTTACGCCAACAAGTGATTTGGTCCAAGTATTTGTCTGACAAAGTCGTATTTATGCCCAGCACTGGTGAGGCATACAGCAACATTCGGCACGTGATGGCAAATGCGCGCGTAAATCGCGGTCAAATAGTTGACCGTACCGGTCTTGTGCTAGCCGATACGGTGATGGCAGAAGATGGCCGAACCGCACGGCATTATCCACTGAATAACCCGCGGGCGTTCACTCCATTATTGGGCTTTGTGACACCGCGTTATGGTGTGGCTGGTCTCGAAGCAACATATGAAGATTATTTGACCGGGAACCGGAACGCACTTGGCCGATTTTTCCGAAACTTAAACAATGAACTGGTGCAAGGAGATAATTTGGAGTTGACCATTGATGCGCGTCTGCAACAAGCATCGTTTGAGTTACTCGCAAATCGCATTGGTTCAGTGGTAGTGCTTGATCCCAAATCTGGCGCGGTGTTGGCTATGGCAAGTAGTCCGAGTTTTAGTCCGACGGATTTGACCATTGATCTTGATGCTGATCGAATTGCCGATCAAACGCGTATCAACGAAAATTGGCTGCGTCTGACCGATCCATCATCGAATCAGCCGTTGTTGAATCGCGCAATTCAAGGGCGTTATCCACCC
>VGPG01000201.1 GCA_016875555.1 Chloroflexota bacterium
GCGGAGCGCTGTAACATAACTCGGACACGCTTTGCCACGTCCGGTGAAATGGGGCGCCCTTGTTCACGCGGTTCACTGACCGTACAGTTCCCCTCAATATCACATATTTGCTGTATCACATATGGACGCATCATGACACCGTTGTTTGCTACGGTAGCAGCCATGCGGACAATCTGTAATGGGGTTGCACTAATACCTTGACCAAACGAATTGGTGTTGAGGTTGATGGGAGTATAATTCGTACTCCCGGGCTTCCAGAATAAACCAGGTGACTCACCAGGTAATTCAACACCGGTAAGGCGACCAAATCCGAACCCTAATACGGCACGATAAAATTCGTTTTCACCCATCATTTCGGCAAACAAAATTGCGCCCACGTTACTCGAGTAATAGAGCACATCAGCCGGCGTAATCATACCGTTGCCGTTTGAGTCAAAATTCGCCAGATTGTAGTCGTACCGCCGGATGACGCCGTTATCTTCGACCTTGACATTTTCATCAAATGCATTCGCCTGCAAACCAGCTGCCACAGTCAAAATCTTAAAGGTTGAGCCTGGTTCATAGACACCTGCGACTGCCGGATTGATGTTGTACACCTCGGGGTCTACTTTGCTGTAGTCGTTTGGATCAAACGTGGGGAAGCTGGCCATGCCGAGGATGGCACCAGTCTTGACATCCATGACAATCGCTGTCCCACCCGTTGCGCCGTGACGTTCCACGGCTGACCCCAGCTCATTCTCGACTAGATGCTGGACGAACGGATCTATGGTCAACGTCAATTCAGCACCTTGTTCGGGTTGAATGCGTTCATAGGGTCGAGCCCAAATCGGATTTTGATTGATATCAACCTCTGCAGTGATAACACCATTCGAACCACGCAACATTGTGTCAAAGGTCGATTCAACGCCAGCAATACCTACCCCATTGAGGTTGGTAGCACCAATCACATGCGACGCGAATTCTCCTTGCGGATAAAATCGTCGTGGTTCGTAGACCAAGTACAAACTGCGTTCCTCGAGAATGGTGATTTTTTCGGCCATTTCGGGAGTCAGCCAGCGCTTCAGTGACACCCACTCGCGGCGTGTGTCGATTAATTTGGCCAACACCTGTTCAGAGGGAATATCGAGGATGGCACCAAGGGTGACCGCAAGTCGTGCCGATTCGTCCGGTGCTACCTGCTTGGGCACCACATACAAACTCTGGCGCTCGACATCGAGCGCCAACACGTTCCCAAGACGATCTTTGATGACTCCGCGACTCGCAGGGACTTCGATGACACGGTTAATCTCCGCGCTGGCACGTTTCGCATATCCCTGGCGATCCAAAATCTGCACATCCGCCAACTGCACAACGATTCTGCCAAGCAAAAGGAGTGTGAGCACAAACACGGCTACCAACCGCCATGGATGCGCTAACACGGTACGCGGTGCCTCGTCTGCGGGCAGTTGTCGGCCATCGTGTGAGATGCTCATGGAGTCTGCTCCACCTGCTGTGATACGACGATGCGACCCTGCTCACTGCGTAACACCATGTAGAACACTTCGGTGTCTTGGACGGGTATCATCCCCGATTCGGTGGCGTATGTCTCGATGCGCGTAATTGACTGCGCATCCGCGATTTGCAATAACATGGATTTGTACTCGCGCTCGAGTTTGGTCTGCTCGCGTAACAATTTGTCAATTTCGTGACCAGTTTGAGCGACACGCACTGTTTGTCCGATGGTGGCTAGCCCCAAAATTGCCAAAAATATCGCCGCAACAATGTAGCCGCGACTTGCATCCATCTGCACATATCGACCAAGCTCCCAACGCTGCTGACGCACCTGTTGTAATGGAAACAAATGTCGTAATGGGATGGCCATAGACAAACCTCTTTGTTCTGTACATTCACATGCAAATATGCACTGCGGAAACAATAGTACGACAAGCTGTAGTATACCCTATGTTGTGGCAACTTGTCTACGCTCAATCACGCGTAACCGGGCACTTCGACTGCGCGAGTTACTTCGTTGTTCAGCATCACTTGCTTCACGCGGTTTGGGGGTTAATATCTCGAAATCAGCACGATCATTCTGCAGAGCCGCAGCCCGGAATGCATGTTTGACAATGCGATCTTCGAGTGAATGGAAGCTAATGATTGCCAGGCGCCCCCCCGGTGCCAGCAACCCTAACGCCTCCGGAATAACATCGGTCAAGCCGTCGAGCTCGCGATTGACTGCGATGCGCAACGCCTGAAAGGTGCGTGTCGCCGGATGGATGCGCCCATGTCGCCCACCGAGGGCGCGCGTCACCAAGTCGGCAAGCTCAAGGGTCCGCATAATCGGTTGTTTGCGTCGATACTCGCACACAAACCGCGCAATGCGCCGTGAGCCACGCTCCTCACCATACAAAAAAATCAGATCGGCGAGGCGCTTTTCGTCAAGCGTGTTCACCAAATCTGCTGCGGTCGTCGCACCATCGGGATCGAGACGCATATCGAGCGGTGCATCATGTTGGAACGAAAATCCGCGCTCTGGTGTGTCGAGTTGATACGACGAAACGCCAAGATCGAGCAAAATTCCATCCACATCGCGCCAGCCCTGATGCGCCACAAATCGCGCCATCTCACGATAATTGCCCCGTACAAGATGGACACGCTCACCAAACGATGCCAACCGCGCCGCCGCCGTCGCCAATGCCACCGGATCTAAGTCGATACCGAGGAGTTGGCTCTGGTCGTTCGCAGCAAGTAGTCCCTCGGCATGCCCCGCACCACCGAGCGTCCCATCTACGTATCGCCCCCCTCGAGCCGATAGCAAAAGAGAAAGGACCTCCTCGCGCATGACTGATACATGATGAAAGGTGCTCATGAATACTCGTGACTAAAACTTCAACGTCGTCAGCTGTGCAACCAGTTGATCGGTCTCGCTGTCCATTGCTGCCACAGTCTCCTGCCAGCGTGCGGGCGACCAAATTTCAAAATACTTGTTGACGCCGACAACCACGACTTCGTCACCTTCAATGCTCGCATAGTCGCGCAAGTTCTGTGGGAGCAAAATACGACCCTGCTTGTCGAGCGTGAATTCGGCAGCCGCCGAAAACAACAACCGTTGCAGATTGCGTGAATGAAGCTCGCCTGGTGGCAAATCGCTGACTTGGTCAGCCAACTTCTGCCAAGAATCCATTGCTAGTCCCATCACACAGTGGTCGTACCCGCGCGTAATCACAAGCCCGCCTTTCAACAACGTGCGGAACCGCGCTGGGATTGCCAGCCGGCCCTTGTCGTCTAGACTATGCTCGTATTCGCCGAGAAACATCGCGGCTCCTTACTGGTGTGAATACGCACAGAATACCGTACGTTATCCCCACTTTCCCCCACTTATCCCCACTTGCACTCAAATTATATGCATAAATAGGAAAATACGCAAGTGGGAAAATGAATCCGCATGGCGGTCAAAGCATGCTACGATGATGGCAGATGCCATATCAGTGATGGCGCGTTGTCACACCCAGAGGTCAAACATGAGCGAACTTACCCATCTCAATCAACACGGCGAAGCGCATATGGTCGATGTCGGAGCCAAACCCGACCAAAAACGCCACGCTACCGCACGTGGTCATATCACCCTGGCACCACATACCCTCCAAGCCATTGCACACAACGGCATGCCCAAAGGCGATGTCTTGGCCGTGGCACGCATCGCCGGCATCATGGCCGCCAAAAAGACCGCTGACCTGATTCCGCTGTGTCACCCGATCGCAATCACTGCCGTAGACGTCACACTCACACCGGACACCACCGGTATCGTTGTTGAGGCCACCGTCGCTACCACCGGCAAAACCGGCGTTGAAATGGAGGCGCTCACCGCTGTGAGCGTCGCGGCGTTGACGATCTACGACATGTGCAAAGCCGTTGACAAGCAGATGACAATTGATGCAATACACCTGATTGAAAAAACCAAATCCGACCTCGCATAAACAATCACAGCTACCGCGCAATCTTGCGCGGTAGCTGTATGCTCACCCGTTGCGTCAGTATCAACACTTACAGCGTGGTACCTCAGGGTACGGTAGTTTGACCGGCACTGTTGCTCCCCCACGCCACGACCGTCCCGTTCGCCAACAACGCCATTGAATGATTCGCGCCGGCGGCTATTGCCACCGCATCAACGACGGTTGCGGGTACCGTCACCTGACCAGCACTGTTGCTCCCCCACGCCACGACCGTCCCATTCGCCAATAACGCCAATGAGTGATTCGCACCCGCTGCAACCATTACCACATTGACGGCACTTGCTGGCACACTGCTCAGTCCAAAGGCACTGTTGCCCCATGTGATCACACTCCCTCCCTCGGTCACCGCCAACGAATGGTTTAACCCGGCGGCTATCGCTTTTGCAGCCGTTAATCCACTCGGTATCGTCACCTGGCCATAACTGTCGTCTCCCCACCCTACTACACTTCCATCTGATTGCAATGCCAATGAATGCATCCCTCCGGCGGCAATGGCGTTCACAGGAAGTAGTGTGCTCGGGATGGAGATTTGGTTAGCATAATTTTCTCCCCACCCTATAACACTTTTATTTTCTTTCAGTGCTAGTGAAAAATCATTACCAGTTGCAATTGCTACCACATTATTCAATCCAAATGGAATATCAAGCTGCAAATAGTCGTTATCACCCCAACCCACCACACTCCCATCTGCTTTCAAGCCTAGGGAGTGATTTTGTGCTGCGGCGACAGCAACAAACGATCCACTCGGCGCAGTTATTTGGCCGTACGAATTACTTCCCCATGCCGTAATTACACCATTACGAATAACCATTGAATGGGCCAAACCAGCTGCAAGCACACGGCGATTTATCGGCGTCGGAGTCGCCGTCGGAGTCATCGTCGCCGTTGCTGTCGCCGTCGGGGTCATCGTTGCCGTCGCCGTCGGAGTCATCGTTGCCGTCGCCGTCGGAGTCATCGTTGCCGTTGCCGTCGGAGTCATCGTCGCCGTCGCCGTCGCCGTCGGCGTCGCCGTCGCCGTCGCCGTCGCCGT
>VGPG01000202.1 GCA_016875555.1 Chloroflexota bacterium
GTCAATACGACGGACTCGGCCGTGCGTATCGTCTACAAAGGCGGCACGCCGGATGAAATGGTTGTCACCTGTCAAGACGGCCGTTCACAGCTCAAGAACAAAGAAAAAGCGCTGAACGTGTTGCGCGCGCGCTTGTTTGCCATCAAAGAAGCCAAGCGCGCCAAGGCCGTCGGTGAATCACGCTTGGCCCAGGTGGGCAGTGGTGAGCGTTCGGAGAAGGTGCGTACCTACAACTTCCCGCAGGACCGCATCACCGATCACCGGATTGGCCAGAGCTTCTCGAATTTGCCGGGCATGCTCGACGGTGACATCGAGCGCATGATCGATGCCTTGACGGTATACGATAACGCCGAGCGCTTGCGCGCCGTGGGTGTTGATGCCTAAGGGCCGTGGGTGTTGACGCCCCTGATTGTCCCCTGTCGCCCGCGTAGAGACGCAGCATGCTGCGTCTCTACGCGGGCCCGTATTTTTTATATAATGACCAGACATTGCTATAAACGAAACGACATGCGCCATGGATCACCCATTGAATTCACGGATTAGTTTGCGCCACCGCTTGCGCCAGTTGATTTTGATGCGCGAGACGGGGCCCAAACGACCGGCCTGGCATATGCGCCGCATGCGCATGATCTGGGAGTTGCACGACCAAATCGCCGCCTTAGACGGAGGAGACACCCCCATGTTCCCACAGACGCTCCAGAGCTACCTTGCCCCACACCTTGATACCTATATCGAAGAGTTGCGTCAGCTGTGTGCCATCGAATGCCCGACTGACTCAAAGGCCGGTGTCGACGAGGCCGGCGAATGGGTGGCCCGTTGGGGGCGCCGGCGCAACTGGGAGGTCAAACGCTGGAAAGACGATGAATTCGGCGATAGCATCGCCTTTACTATCTTGGGCAAAGGCGGCCCGCGCATCTTGTTGGCCGCCCACCTCGATACCGTCTACCCTGTCGGCGTGGCCGCCGAGCGCCCGATGCGCATCGAGGGCAACACGTTGCTGGCGCCTGGCGCGTGCGACAACAAAAGTGGTCTGCTCTCGGCGTTGTATGCCATGATGGCGCTCGAGGAGTGTGGCGGCTTAGGCCATATCGGGGCGATTACGCTCTTGTGTGGCAGCGACGAAGAGGCTGGCATGAAGGTGTCGTTGCGGGCCTTTGCGGAGTTGGCCCCGCAACATGACGTGGCGTTTGTGCTCGAGGCTGGCCGTGAGAACGGCGACATCGTCAGCGCCCGCAAGGGCGGCGGCAACTTTTATTTTGAGGTGCAGGGCAAAGCCGCCCACGCTGGCGTCGAACCGCATAAAGGTGCCAATGCTATCGTGCAACTGGCCCACCAAAGCGTGGCCTTGCACGCGCTCAACGGCATGCGCCCGGGCGTGACGCTCAACGTGGGTGTGGTCAGTGGTGGTACCGTCTCGAATGCGGTGCCCGATCGGGCTAGCGCCAAAATCGACGTGCGCATCGTTGACCCGGCTGACCAAGCACCCGTTGAACAAGCGATTCGCGACATCGGCGCACAGGTGTTTGTGCCTGGTACCTCGACGACCGTGACGGGTGGGATTCGCGTGCCGGCCATGGCCTGTACCCCCACCATCGCCGCCTTGGCGGAGCTAACCAAGCACTGTGCGGTTGACCTCGGGTTTACCACCAACGACGCCCATACCGGCGGCATGTCGTATGCGAACTTTTTGGCCGAACAAGGCCTGCCGGTGCTTGATGGCCTCGGGCCAGTCGGCGGCAACGACCACAGCCCCAACGAATATATTGATATCGACAGCATCGTGCCGCGTACAGCACTGTTGGCGTTGTTGATGACCCGGGTGCATACGGTTGGGTAAAACTCGGCGCAATCGGTGATATACAGAGACGCATGACCATGCGTCTCTGTATATCAATGACCATTAATATATCGATATCAATGTTATCCACCGGCGGCGGACCGCCATGGTGTCCCTCACCATCACAACCCCGCTACCACCTGGGCACAGCGCATGGCCCCGCGCTCAGCCCGAATCTGCGCACCCAAACGGGCGGCCGCTGATTGCATCTGGGCATTGGTGGTCTGTGTAATGGCCGCCGTCAAATTGGCCACGGTTAACTGCTTGCGCGGGATAGGCGCCGGGCCAACACCGAGATCGTGGACGCGATGGCCCCAGGCGAATTGGTCGTTGGCGAACGGCACCACGATATTGGGCACACCTGCTCCCAATCCAGCCGCCGTGGTGCCGGCGCCACCGTGATGACACACTGCGGCCATGCGGGGGAAGAGCCAGGTGTGCGGTACTGCATCGACGCGCAGAATCGACTCCGGCAATGTCAGATCGTGCCCTAGCCCGTGGATAATCGCCCGGCGCCCACTTTGGATAATCGCCGCCACCACCAGCTCAGCCAATCCCGGGTACTGATTGATGCCGGTCATGCTGCCGAATCCGACATAGACCGGTTTGTCTGGGTGATCGAGAAACCGCGCCAGCGCGGCGCTCGGCACATATTCCTCACGCTCGTTGACCACCCAATAACCGTGCTGGTGAATATGCGGATTCCAATCGGCCGGCCGGGCAAAGACCTGATTGCTACACGAGATGATGGCCGGCTGTTTGGCCTGATTGTGGCGCTCAAACGGCATGCCGAAGTCGGCCGGTGTATGGCCAAACTTGGTGCGCCAAAACCCCTTGATTGAGTCCTTGCTGGCCAACCACAACATCGACTGAATCATCGTGTAACTTAACGACGTGGTCAGCCGATTGGCCGGCACCTGCCCGTATAACACCACCGACGGGTGGGCCTGGGTGCGGTGCATGGGGAATGGGCTGCCCAATACTGCCGGGATGCCGAAAAGCTGCGCTGCAAAGTAACCAATGGCACACCCCGGGTGATAGATAATCAGCTCGCTCCCTTCGCAGGCGGCAAAGTAGTCGCTGACCATGTAAATGCCGTATTCTTTCATTTTGTTGAAGGCCAACAGCATCTTGAGTGGGTTGTCGGCGTTGCCCGCCTCGCGCAATAACTTAGGGTCGACGTTGAGCGTCTCGATGTCGGCATTGATGGCAAAAAACTCAATCCCGTATCCCTGGACAAACCCGGCAAAACTGCGGTTGCCGGCGATGCGTACCGCTTTGCCCAACGCCTGCAACTCTTGCGCCAAGGCGATATACGGCTGAAAGTCGCCGCGCGACCCGGCACACAAAATCGTAATCACGGATTATTCCCTCTCGCTAAATCCAACACCATGTTGTATGATTTCACTATAAACAGCGAGATGCCCTGTATCAACCAACAATCACCGGGCCGGTGTAGGATTTGGCAGGAGAGCGATGACAAAACGGCACGACATTACGGCGCAGACCAGACAAAACTTGATCGACGCATTTTGGCAGCTCTACTGCCAGCGCCCCATCGCTGACATCACCGTCAAAGATGTGGTGCAGCGGGCTGGCTACAACCGGAGCACATTTTATGAGTATTTCAGCGATGTGTATGCCGTGCTCGAGGCGATTGAAACGAGCATTATTCCCACAGTCGAGACGTTACCGCCGTTTGCCGGGCCACAGGGGATGATTGGCATGCCGCTGGCCCAGTTTTGGCAGTGGTATACCCAAAACGCCAAATACTATGCGGTGCTGCTGGGCGAACGTGGCGATCCGGCGTTTGCGGTCAAACTCAAACGGCAGATCAAACCGGCCATTATGGCCTTATACCCGACGGCGAATGCGGCGGATGCAATGCGCCGCGATATGGTGGTCGAATACGTGCTTTCGGCCATGATTGGTGTGATGGCCCACTGGCATCAACAACCAAATCCGATGCCGATTGATGAATTGATGGCCTTGATGCAACGCATCATGGAACGTGGCGTGGTTGGTGAATTGGTCGAGACGCATGACCATGCGTCTCGACCATCAAAGAATCCGCCGGCGACCCATCGTTGAATCCAATCACGGGCATCGCGGAAATCCGCCGACGTCATCACGCCTGCATCAATCGTTTGATGGCGTCGACATATGTTTCAGGTGCTTCTTCTTGGACAAAATGCCCGGCCGTACCGACCAATTTCACCTGGGCCTGTGGAAGGGCGCGCTGCCATTGGCGCAAAAAATGTCCCCCATACACCGGATCACGCTCGCCCCACACAATGGCGGCCGGCATATCGGCGAGGGCCGATTGGCGTTGCCACAGTTGCGCCAGCCACGGCGTGGCATGGTCAAGTTCTTCGACGCAGGCCCACAAGGCATGCCGTTGATCGGGTCGGGCGAAGGGCGCTTGATACTGCTGATGCACCACCGGGTCGAGCAGGGCCTTGTTGCCGAAGACGTTGGGGATGAGCCAGCGTGGCGAGAGATTGTGCTGCAGGTAGAGATAACGGCCAAACCGGCTGTGCAACAACTTGGCTGCCGCCGGGATGGTGAATTCACCGCGAAACGGCCAGCAAAACGAGTTCAACACCACCAGCCCGCGGTACCATGATGGACGTTGCATCAGGTCGGCGAGCCCAATCGGGCCGCCGTAGTCGTGGACCACCAGCACCATGTCGCGCAGGTCGAGATGATCGATGAAGTCGTGCAGTCGACGTGCATGCCCGGCCAACGTGTAATCGGCACCAACCGGCTTGTCCGAGGCGCCAAATCCCAGATGATCGATGCTAATCACCCGATACTGCTGCCGCAAGCGGCTGATGGCGTGGCGCCACACAAGCGACCACGTCGGCGTGCCATGTACGCACAAAATCACCGGCCCTTGGCCCTCATCGACATAGGCCATGCGCCCATCACGATGCGCATAGTGGTGTATAGTAAACGGGAAGAGGGTGCGATTCAGCCAATCCATATCGTCCTCCACGACAACCAATGTGTAATGGATTATAAAACAGATTGTATCGGCGATAATGTCGGGCGCGATGGGGTGGGATGGGATGGGATGGGATGGGCGATGGGATGGGCGATGGGCGATGGGCGATGGGATGGGATTGATTGTAGAGACGCATGGCCATGCGTCTCTACAATCACGGATACGCACGCCGACCCA
>VGPG01000203.1 GCA_016875555.1 Chloroflexota bacterium
GAATCAACCGATACCATGGTCGGGTGGAAGTAGCCAATCTCGAGCACATCAGCATCAACCGCCGATGTCATAAAACGCACTTTCGAGTTGCCACGAAGCTCACCCTCGATGACACGCACATAGGCAATCACACCTTTGTAGACGTCGTAGTGTGAGTCAAAAATAAGGGCACGAACGGGCTTTTCGGGGTCACCTTGTGGATGTGGCACACGCTCGACCACGGCATCGAGAATTTCTTTGATGCCGATGCCGTTTTTGGCTGACGCACGCAAAACATCTGCTGCCGGTACACCCAAAATACGCTCAACCTCGGCCGCCACAAAATCAGGATGCGCTCCTGGTAGATCAATCTTATTGAGAACGGGGATAATCTCGAGATCATGCTCCATGGCCAAGTAGACGTTGGCCAATGTTTGGGCCTCAACACCCTGTGCCGCATCAACGACCAAGATGGCGCCTTCACAGGCGGCTAACGCACGCGATACCTCGTAGGTGAAGTCAACGTGACCAGGGCAGTCAATCAGATTCAACTGGTACATTTGGCCATCAGACGCGGTGTAGTCCATGCGTACGGCTTTGGCCTTGATGGTGATGCCTTTTTCGCGTTCGAGTTCCATCCCATCGAGGAGCTGATCGCGCCGCTCGCGGTCAGTGACCGTACCGGTGACCTCTAGGAAGCGATCCGAAAGGGTGGTTTTGCCGTGATCAATATGTGCAATAATACTAAAATTCCGAATGAACTTCCGATCGCGCATGCTCGCAAACCTCTCGCCGTATGATTCAACATTCAGACAATCATTTGTTAACAAATGCTTATTGAAATCACGGTATAATGACGCAACTTGATAGGCAACAATGCGTAAACGCAAATGCTCATTTCAGTATATCATATTGGTATTCGTGCGGTGCACCAAACACATAAAGGGGGATCCATGCGCCAACGGTATTCACGCCAATTACAGAACGTTCATGACGACCTGCTGCGTATTGGCAGTCGCGTCGATCACGGTCTGGCAGACGCCCTCAAAGCGCTTCATAACGCCGACGCCGAGTTGGCAGCTCAGGTGGTCGCTGGTGACCGCGAGATTGATCGCACCCACCAAGCAATTGACGAACAAATTCTCGAACTGATTGCCACGCAACAGCCAGTTGCCCGTGAGCTCCGCACCTTGCTCGCATCAAGTGCCATTGCCAGCGAGCTTGAGCGCGCCGGTGACTACGCCAAAGGTATTGCCAAGCGCGTATCGCGCCTGTTGCGCCAAACTCCGATTGTGACGGCACCAGCTGGCATCATCACCATGGGCAATCTAGCCCATGAAATGCTGCTGCATAGCATTGATGCCTATGTCAATCGCGACATGGACATCGCCCGCAAACTCGCCGAGACCGATGCCAAAGTCGATGCCCTCGAGGATGAACTGAATGCAACGCTGATAACCATGATGCGCAATGATCCAGCAACAATCGAGAGTGGCTTGATTCTCATCGAAATCACCCACATGCTTGAGCGCCTGGCAGACCGCACCACAAACATCGGCGAACGGGTCATCTTTATGGTGAGCAACACGGCAGAAGAGCTGAACGACTAGGTCAATCGCACCAGCTTAGGTATAATAGAGGGAGACGCATTGCGTCGCCCTCTTTTTGTGTAAAGCGTAAGAGTACGACCATGAATATCACCCAGCAACTCGCGCAAGAGTTCCCATCATTTACATTGCACAAGTGGTATACGCAGTTCCGCGAACTCAAGGCGGAGCAACCCGATGCTGTACTCTTTTATCGTCTCGGTGATTTTTATGAGGCCTTCGACGATGACGCCAAACTGATTGCAGAATTACTCGATGTCACCCTGACCTACAAAGATTTTGCCACTGACCCCAAAGGCCAAAAACAACGCTGTCCGATGGCTGGCATGCCGTATCATGCTATCGAATCGTACGTCGCCAAGTTAGTCGGTGCAGGGTATCGCATCGCCATTGCAGAGCAGATTAGCGAGACAGCCTCGAGCAAAAGCGACACGCGCCCACGCTCGGTCTTTGCGGGCGGCATCGCCTCAAGTAGCGCCGCCAAAGGCATGGTCGAGCGCCAAATCGTGCGCATCGTCACCCCTGGCACAGTCGTCGATGGGACTTTGCTCAACGCCAGCACCAACAACTACATCGTCGCGATTATCGCCGATGGCGATGCGGTTGGATTGGCCTATGCCGACTTGAGCACCGGCGAATTCGCCTGTTGCGAAATCCGTGGTGCCCTCGCTCATCAACAATCGCATAGCGAACTCGCACGGCTCAACGCCGCCGAAGTGCTCGTGAGTAGTGAACTCAAACAGCGCCTGCTTGGGCTCGATCCGAAAGCCGCCGGGCTGAGTAGCGACCTCGAGTTCATGACCAAAGAAGAGCGCGAGATGCTCTTGCCACACGAGCGCGTCGCTCGACGCGTCGAACGCGAAAGCGCTGCCCGTTGGGCGCACGGACACATCACCAACGTGCCTGCGTGGCGCTGGGATCTCAAAACAGCCACCGAGGCAATTCTGCGCCACTTCGCCATAAACACACTCGCCGGCCTTGGACTCACGGATCGCCCCTTGGCAGTCCGTGCAGCCGGCGCCCTGTTGCAGTACGCCCAAGAGACACAACAAACCACACCGGCACAACTCAACCAACTCCACGCCTACACGCCGGGGGCGGTGATGTTCCTTGACCCGCAAACGCGCCGTAACCTCGAGTTGCTCGACGGAGTCAGTGGCAACAAAGGGTCACTCGTTGGCGTTCTCGACCAAAGTCGAACACCGATGGGCGCACGCCTGTTGCGCCGCTGGATTGCCCAACCGCTCCTCGACAAACATGCGATTACCCAGCGTCTCGATGATGTGCAACACTTTGTGTCGCTGTCGATGACACGCAGTGCCATCCGCGAGGCGTTGCGCGGTATCGGCGATATGGAACGCACGGTCAATCGTATGCTCCAAGGCGTATCGGTTACCACGCCGCGCGACATGGTACGCTTGCGCGATGCGTTACGTCAACTTCCAACGATTAACAATGCACTCACCAAACGCCACACTGGCAGTATGCCCATCATCAACGACGACGATGACCTCTTCGCTGAGCCACCTCCGACGCCACCCTCGAATGCGCTTGATGTGTGTGACGACATTTTGGCATTCATTGAGCAAGCCATCGACAACGAGCCCCCGGCGCTCCTTGGTGCATCAAATTACCTGCGCGACGACGATGTACCGCGCCGCGTGATTCGCCCCGGCTTTGTGGCCGAGATGGACCGGATTGTTGATGCGAGTCGCGATGCACAGCGCTGGATTAGCGATCTTGAGGCGAGTGAACAACAACGCACCGGCATCAAGTCGCTTAAAGTCGATTACAACAAGGTATTCGGCTACTACATCGAGATTTCCAAAGCCCAGGCCACCCTTGTGCCTAGTCACTATATCCGCAAGCAAACCCTGTCGACGGGTGAGCGCTACTACACCGATGAACTCAAGACCTACGAAGACATCGTGATTAACGCCCAAGAGCGGCTCAATGACCTCGAGCGCCAGGCGTTCTTTGGGATTGTGGGGCATGTGGCCAGCCTCGCTAGTCGTCTCGTCGCCGTCGCGCGTACTCTGGCGCATCTCGATGTGGTGACGACGCTGGCCGAGGTGGCCGTTAATCAGCGCTATGTGCGCCCACAACTCGTCGCTGAGCCACGTCTGACCATTGTGGCGGGGCGCCATCCGGTGGTCGAGCAACACCGGAGCGGGCAGTTTATCCCCAACTCGCTGACCCTCGATGACAATCGCCAAATCGCCATTATTACTGGCGCCAACATGACCGGCAAAAGCACGGTGATGCGCCAAATGGCCTTGATTGTGCTGATGGCGCAGATCGGCTCGTTTGTGCCGGCCGAGCGCGCCGAAATCGGTCTCGTCGACCGCATCTTTACCCGCATCGGCGCCCAAGATGACATTGCCACGGGCCAGAGTACGTTCATGGTCGAAATGACCGAAACAGCGGCGATTTTGGCCCAATGTACTCCCCAAAGCCTGATTATTTTGGATGAGGTCGGGCGCGGCACCAGCACCTACGACGGCATGGCCATCGCCCAAGCGCTGGTCGAGTACCTGCACAACGACCCGCGCATGCGCTGCCGTACGTTGTTTGCCACGCATTACCACGAGCTCACCCAACTCGACCAAAGCCTGCCACGCCTCATCAACCTGCACATGGCGGCGATGGAGCACAAGGGCGAAGTAGTCTTTTTGCATGAGCTCCGCCCGGGCGGTGCTGATCGCTCATACGGCATCCACGTGGCCCAAATCGCCGGCATCCCCCGCAGTGTCACCAAGCGCGCCGGCGAGCTCCTACGGCAATTCGAACAAGGGCATGTGGCCACCAAGTTGCCCGTACAACAATCGTCGCTGTTTGATACTCCAGCACCCCCTGCCGAGCCGCATCCAGTCGTCGACGCCTTGCGCCAACTCAATCCTAACGCGCTGACACCCATCGAGGCGCTGACGCGCTTATACGCCCTCGTCAAACAGGCCCACGACGAATGAACCGCGTCGCCCAAGGCAATGCCGACGTCAGCGAAGTGGCCCCCGGCCATTGGCGCTTGCAGGTGGATGGCACAACAGATCAGTACAGCAACGCTCAGCTTGACGATTACCACCACCTGCAACGCCAAGCGTTCCCGTGGCGCCCACCGGTACGCCTTTCGCTGTGGGCCAAGGGGCCGGCGGCACATCAGGGCACGTGGGGTTTCGGCTGGTGGAATGCGCCGTACTCACCGCTCACCTCGGCCATCCCTGCACGACCTGCCAGCGTCTGGTTTTTTGGCAATGGAAAAGGCAATATGGCGTGGACTCCACATAGTCGCGCCACCGGATTCAAGGCTGCTACGCTCGAGATGCGCACCTGGCAGTCGATCGTCATCGCCCCATTCACACCGCTGATTCTGCTGGTCAACCGCCATCCACGCATCTCCCGCTG
>VGPG01000204.1 GCA_016875555.1 Chloroflexota bacterium
GAAACGGGTCATAATATTCCACAAGTCTTCTTCGACTACTTGAATCGACAAGATACCATCTACGTTGATGGGCGTACCCAATATGGACTCGTCATGGATTGGGTGCACACCATGGGGTACCCGCTGACCGAGGCCTACTGGACTCGCACCACCATTGGTGGCGTAGAACAGTGGGTGCTCGTCCAGCCGTTCGAGCGCCGGCTCCTCACCTATGTGCCCAACAATCAGGCAGGATGGCAAGTCGAACAGGGCAATGTCGGTCGCCACTACTACCGCTGGCGTTACGGGATTGACCCCTAAGGTCTACACGTCTTCCCCGTGCACGACGAGCGTGCACGGGGTTTTTGTTGCATCCGACTGATAGACTTATGTAATCTGTTCATGCATGACAATGCGGTATGATACGTATGAGTTGTCAGCAGTTCGATGCATTGGTAAGTTTCAACACATGACGTACGATCCAAAGTATTCAACGACCCGCATGAAGATGACCGATTTTATGTTACCGGTCGTTCATCATCGCGACAACCCGTTCCTGATTGTACAAACTATTTGTGACGATATTGGCCCACGACCTGCCACCTCGATTGCGGAGGCACAAACGGCCTCGTACATGGCCAAGTATTTGCGACGTTCCGGCTTGAACGTCTGGCTTGATCCCTTTGTGGCCCCCATTCCATCCGGAGGGAGTGCACTCCTAATTGCCTTACTGGCCACCGCCGTGATTGTCCTGTGGCCAACACACCAGATGTACGCCATAACCGCAACCATTCTGTGCGTCTTCGTGGCAGCGATTAGTAATAGCGCGTATTTTGCGTGGTTGAATATCCGTCGTGCCGAAAGCCAGAACGTCATCGCCACACGGACATCGGTCAATCCTCCGACGCGGCGCGTAGTCCTGCTTACGCCACTCGACACCCACCGACCCGCCGATCCTCTCTTTGGGCGCGAGGTGCGCGTCGGTGCTAGCATCGCCCTGCTCACACTCGTCATCATCGAATACCTGGCCCCACTCCCGTTGCCCGACCAAGTACGCCTCGCCATCATGGCCATTCCCACGCTCTACCTCATCATCGCAGCGAGCACCGAGCTGTGGAGTTACACCCAGCCATACTCAATTGGGGCGGTCAGTTATGCGAGTGCCATTGCCAGTATCATGACCGCCGTCGAAGACGTCGGCCGTCTACAGCACACCGAGATTTGGGTCGTTGGTGTCGGGAGTGGTACCACCGGTGCAGGAGTACGTCATCTGCTCAAACACTATCAATTCGACCCTGATGCGACATTTTTCATCGGTGTTGAAGGGATTGGTCGGGGCGCACTGAGTTACGTGATTCGTGACTACAAAAACCGGTTTCAAACCGCCGATACCAAGCTCATCCAACGCGTCATTGAGGCCACCATCGGTGTACGTGCCGAGCCGAGCATTGCCGGATTCACGACCATCATTGACCCCATTCTCAAGGCTAAACGCCGAGCTATCAGCATCGCCACCCTCGATCAAAAAGGGCGGGTCCCACTGCAGGGGAGTGCCAAAGACACCCCCGCTGCGGTGAACCCGGCCCTGCTCGAACAAACCACACGCCTGATCGCCAACACCATGCGCAACTTGGAGCACTAACGCGGCAACGTTGCGACTGCTTGGCCAATCAGTCTGAGCGCATTCCGCACCTTTTCGGCTTCGTAGCCCACGGTAATGCGTAGATGCCCCTCAACCCCCAACGTACTCCCTGGTGCCACCAACACGTTCACCGTCTGACGAATATGCTCTGCCACATGGTACGATGACGCATCGTGATGGACCCGCACAAATGCGATGCTCGTCGCCTGCGTTGGCCCCAGACTAAATCGCCCTGCCTGCGTTTGTAGCCATGCACGCATCTCAACCATACCTGCCTGCGTTATCATCTTCTGCCGTGCAAGCAACATCTGGCGTTTGGCCGGCACCAAGGCAATCTCGGCCATGGTCATACTCGGTGCAGCCGCGGCAATCACGGCGTATTCGTGGCGCCGCCACAATTCGTCGGCCATCAGCGGCGTAGTGATGGCCCAGCCGATACGCAATCCGCTGAGCCCGTACGCTTTGGACAAACTATTCGTACAAATCAACCGGTCATACATCCCCCAAAAAGTCGGCGTCGGTGCCTCACCGGCATGCTCGGTGCCATGATAGACCTCATCCACATGGAGCCAAGCCCCGACACGTGCACAGGCGTTGACAAGCGCACGCATCTCGTGGGCGGTCAGTATTGTCCCCGTGGGGTTATTGGGATTTACAATCGCCACCAGCTTGGTGCGCGGGGTAATCACCGTGTCGAGCGCTGCTAGGTCAATGCGCCAATTGTTATCAGCGCGGAGTGGCAAATCGCGCACCACACACCCCATGTTCTGCGCCGTCCCCCATACCTGGCGGTAGCCAGGAGTCATCACCACCACTTCATCACCGGGCGATAACAACGTCTCACAGACCATGGCGTTGGCCTGCGATGCACCGACCGTCACCAGTATGTTGGCCGCCGTGGCGTTTGGGTAGAGGCTGGCAATCGACTCGCGCAACAGCGTGGTACCGTTCACCTCAGGATAAAAGAGCCCGGTGTCAAGCACACGCTCAATTTCATCTTCGTTCAACCATTCACGTGTCGTCACACATTTGACGCTACTGTCGGCCAAGTTATATGCCACAGTGCGCTCGTAGAGCGACTGATAGTGCTCTAGTTCAAATGGGACAAATGCTGGATTCGTCACAGGTGTATCTCCTCGTTCGTATATGCGCTCCTTCTATCATACCAAGCGCACACCACTGTGCGCACAAGTTGACAAGTGAGTCGCTCTTTGTTACCGTGGAGCATCCCCGATACCGTTTCACCAAAGGAGCCGCCAATGACTCCCACACTTTTTAGCCCGGCATGGATCGAGGTGTGTAGCCATGCCATCAACCACAACGACGCTTATCGGCGCGCTGCCGCCAACTGGCGCTGGCCGATTCTGCTACAGATTACGCACGATGACGCACGTACAACCGCCATCTATCTCGATCTCTACCACGGCAGTTGTCGGGTCGCACGTATTGCCACTCCTGCCGATGTGGCGCAGGCAGAATTCATCCTTGAGGCGAGCGAAGCAACATGGCGCAACGTGTTGACTGGCCAACTTGATCCGATTACCGGCATCATGCGCCGCCAACTCGCCCTCACCAAGGGGAGTATTGCCACGCTTGCACTGCACAGTGCGACCGCCAAAGCGCTCATTGCCGCCATCAGTCACCCCAATCTGCCCGATGCATTGACGCCCACACCCCCAGTGCAATCCGTCACGGCACCCACTAACCACCACACGTTCGTGACCACGAGTCGTCACGGCCTGAACAACGATAGCGTGCCGATGCGCTTGTGGCACAAGGCCAAACGCCTCGGCGTGTGGAATCCGGCCGATATCGACTTCTCGCAAGACAAGGCCGACTGGCAAGGTCTCAATGCGTCAGAGCGCGATTTGCTCCTGCGACTGACTGGCATGTTTGTGGCTGGCGAAGAGAGCGTCACCCTCGACCTACTGCCCCTCATCATGACCATCGCACGCGAAGGTCGACTCGAGGAGGAGATGTTTTTAACCACCTTCTTGTGGGAGGAGGCCAAGCACGTCGATTTCTTCGCCAATGGCTTCCTCAAACACATTGCGCCTGACGCCGGTGATTTGTCGCACTACCACACACCCGCCTATCGTTCACTCTTCTATGACGAGCTGCCAACTGCTATGCATGCCTTGAGCACCGACAGCTCACCGGCAGCCCAAGCACGCGCATCCGTCACCTACAACATGATTGTCGAAGGCGTATTAGCCGAGACGGGCTATGAGGCCTACTTTGCGGCGCTTGCACGCAATAATTTGATGCCCGGCGTACGCCAAGGCATCTTGCTCCTCAAACGCGATGAATCACGGCATATCGCCTACGGCGTCTATTTGCTCTCGCGTCTCATTGCCGCCGATCCGCAGATTTGGCCAGTAATTGAGCAGCGCATGAATCAGTTGATGCCCATCGCCATGCAAATTATCACTGAGATTTTTTCTGCCTACGAAAAGATGCCGTTTGGACTCACTTTCGAGGAGTTTAGTAACATCGCCATGACAAACTTTAGTCGACGCCTGCAACGCATCGAAAAAGCGCGCGATCAGATGCTTGATGAATACATCGAAGAAGACGAAGCGTAAGCTTGTATGAATTCAATATCCATCCCCCTGCAATAGTTGTATTAATCGTATGCAGGGGGATGGTGTGGTTATAGCGGTTCATCGAAAAAACCTAGATCTATCGCACAGTGGTGAATCGCCAGACACCATCAGCCGAATTCGTCACACCGGTGCTATTTCGGGCACGGACATGCCAATAGTAGGTCTTGCCCCGCTGCAGGTTACTAACGCTCACACTTCGCACATTACCGATGTTAATCCAGTTACTGCATGGGCTTATGGTACTAATACAGTATTCGTAGCTTGTTGCACGGACACTTGTTGCCCACATGAGCGTGATACTTGTCGGTCGATTGACTGCATTTTTATTTGGCCCTGCTTTGTCAAATATGGCAGGGCGAGCTGGTGTTGGAGAAACAACATTTGTACGCGTGGGAGTCGATGTACGAGTCGATGTACGAGTCGATGTACGAGTCGATGTACGAGTCGATGTACGAGTCGATGTACGAGTCGATGTACGAGTCGATGTACGAGTCGATGTACTGGTCGATGTACTGGTCGATGTACGAGTCGATGTACTGGTCGATGTACTGGTCGATGTACTGGTCGATATCGCAGTGACAGTTTCTGATATCACAGTATCACTGCGTAACACGATCGAATGTGCAGTTCCTGCTGAAACACCAAGCACACCATTCAACGCATTT
>VGPG01000205.1 GCA_016875555.1 Chloroflexota bacterium
GAGGAGTACACAGCATGCGTTCCGAACAGAGCCACTTTGCTACCATCGCTGGTCAATACGCAGCATTTCGACCATCATATGACCCCAAACTCCTGCGTGATTTGGTTGCGCTGACCGGCCATCAGACGCTACCAGCCCCCATCATTGCTCTAGATGTGGCAGCAGGAAGTGGTCAAGCAACCATGCACTTGGCAGAATACGCCCAGACGGTCTTTGCCAGTGACCTGGCACCGAATCAAATTGCCAGCATGCCACACCATCCACGCATTCACCGCTATGTGGCACGTGCCGAGACAAGTGGACTACCCGATCACTCAGTTGACTTAATTACCGTCGCACAAGCCATGCATTGGTTCGATGTCGATGCCTTTCATCGCGAGGTACACCGCATTCTCAAACCGAACGGCATCATCGCCGTGTGGACATACGCACTGCTTAGCGGCACACCAGCGCTTACTGACATCATCAACCAGATCTACCTGCATACCACACCGTGGTGGCCGGCCGATCGCGTCCACGTAGATAATCACTACGCCAATCTGGCCTTTCCCTATCGCCGCATTGACTTCACTCCACCTCCCATGATTATGCAGTACACCCTTGAGCAGCTCCTCGGCTATCTGCGTACGTGGTCTGGTGTCCAACGCTACCAGAAGGATCAAGGGCACGATCCGGTGGCGCTGTTCGTTGACGCATTCACCGCCGCCTGGCCACATGCCCCGACAAATCCGACGCCATTTACGTTCGATGTAACCATCCTGGTTGGGACTCCACGTGCGTAGCGCAACTTGTATGCGTTTTACGCATTGTAATGCAATTTATGTGTATTAAATCGCGTGCAAAATCACGCACAAAATCTCGTACGACACACGATTTTTGCTATTCGCATTCCCCCTTAAAGTATGCTACTATAGTGAGTAGAAATTCACCCAAACGTATGAAGACACGGTGGAGCGGTGCATGTCTGCCAAACCAGAGTCGGCGTTAAATTTTGCCAATTTATCTATGCATCGCATTCGCATCATGGACATTTCCACCGCACAAGCCTTGTTTGAGGATTGTGCTGCAACGCTCCGCGTTCGATACGGCATGGGGCAATGGGGGATCGCCACCACAGCGCGTCAAATCGAACGCACCATGGTCGATCGTCAAGTTATGCTCGTGCATTATCTAGGAGTATGTGTAGCCACCTTCACGGTGATGCGCACATCACCGAGTTGGTACCCCCTCGAACGATTCAGTCATCCCGATGCCAAAGCAACCTATTTGACGAATGTGTGTGTGATGCCATCATTCCAAGGGCGCGGTGTTGGGCGTTGGTGCATTGGTCGTGCCTGTGAGATTGCTGTTCGCCAAGGCGCAACCACACTCCGGAGCGACGTATACACCGAAATAACCGAAGCAGTGCACTTCGCCCACAACGTTGGTTTTACATGGTGTGCCGAGGTTATGTATGCCAATCATAGTCACTGGCTTTGTGAAATCCCTGTGACACAATAATCACTCAACGTTGGCGCAAACGGCGACCGAGGGCCAACCACTGCGCACCCCATGATACGTGCCCCTGCCAGACCTCGTACACCAAAAGCCCCGTGAGAAGCGCCATCCCATAAAATTTATATGAACTCAAGAACAACGTCACTACACCGACATCGTACATGTAATTAAAACTTCGTTGATCGCCGAACGCAATCAAGCCGTAGCTGACTATCACAATCAAACTACGCGTCAACGACAGTTCTTGGGTACGATAGTGGTTAAGTAATAACAGCATCGGCAAAATCAAAATCGTGGCATAGTGAATCCATGCAACGGGTATGGCAATCACCATTAACATGATGAACAGTGCGTACTGTAGGCCGTATTCACTGCGCTCGATCGCCCAATCGCGCATGGCAGAGAGTGATACAACTGCCGATAGTATCATTGAAATGATGCTCGCAACTCGCGCAATCCCCGGCGTGGCAAAGAGCTGCATCACCGACTCATCTTCATAAAATCGCGTCACAAATCCCGCAATCGTCTGATTTTCGATCCATGAAGTAGTACCGCCGATACTTGGCAGCACGTCACGCAAAAACATCACATGCAAATCCCAACCCATGACCACGACCGCAATTGCATTCCATCCGAGCATGCCAAGAATGAATCCACCCACCGCCCACCAACGCTGTTTTGCGCCCCAGAACGTAAGCAGGACAATCGGATAAATTTTGAATGACGTCAAAAAGGCGATAATTGCCCCAGCCCAGCCGTCACGCCCGCGCTGTACAAACCACCACATCAGCGTAAATGCGCAGAGCATCACAATATCTGTCTGCCCATACCGCAAAGCATCAAGCAATGGTTGAAAGTTGAGAAGCAACAACATGACCAGTACCCACCACCAATGCGTCAGCGGTTGCATCAGGCGATACCACAAGACGCCCGTCACTCCCAATAACACAATATTCAAGAGACGATATGCGTTGAGCAAATCAAGCTCATTCATACTCATAAAAGGGGTAAACATCATGATATAGAACGGTGGGCGCTTGTATCCGGCAAACGGGTTATCCACAATGCTGTCGAGTTTGTAGAGTACCCCCTCAAATACCCATCGGCGCGCAGCGTCGTACCAAATACCAAAATCCCCACTCCCTTTGTCGAGCATTTCGTAGTATTGCCAGGCCGCATACCCGAATCCAACACACACAAGCAACCCGATCATCATCCAATCGGCACGGTCGTGATTACGACGACGCAGCACCGCATATCCTGCCCATGCGATGAGTACCACTGCAGCAATCCAAGGTGCAACGTAGAGTTGCCATGGGGGTATCGGCATGCCATCACGCCAGAGTACCCACTGCACAATTGGCATACACCACCACCACACGCCTAACAAAATTGGCAGGTGTATTCCTTTGATATGCCACGTACGGTCGTACACCATACTCACGCGTGCTACACCAATTACTGACACTAGCAACCACACCCATATGGTGGCCCACGACAAATATGGCACCAGTTGCTCGGAGAACACGATCAACAAACCATAGTAGATGCATGTCATACCGCCTAGTCCGAGTGCGAGAACTTCATCGCGCATACGAACCCACCTGCCGATGATACCCATTCCCAAAGCGAGGAGCACGCCCATGATTAACATGTAACTGTGTGCACCAAAGGCGCCACGCGTCGGCTGCACCGTGACACGATTGATTGAGATGCCTAATTGGCGCGGATCATCACCGAACTGCTTGGGGCTCGTCGTAATTGTCAATGGTACGTACCAGCGCCATTCGAACCGACTTGGCACCATCATGCTAATAACACGTATACTTCCAGAGGGAATGGTTATGTCAATTTCGTGTCGTCCATCTGCGATGCGTGCATCGGCACGATCTGCGGTGGGATATTGATTGAGTACGCGCATCGCCACCACAGCCATACCGTGATAATTGATTGGCACCCGCACCGTACTTTGGGCCGTTGTCCAGCGAAAGCTATTTGCCTGAGCTTCAGCAGCATGCATCCCTGCGAAATACACGCCATCTCCCGGACCAACCGTAATTTGTTGCGGCTGAGCCGTGTGCAACATCTGCAACACGCCAAACCCAAGTAACCAAACCACAACGACTATCACATATAAACGCCACGATTGCATCTGTTGCATGGTCTTCTCAACTGGTGTACTGCATACCATTACAATCTACCATATCCCCTGTATGTATGGGCAAATTATGACGTTCCCTGTTCTTTGCGTATACTATGTACAGTCCGTGTAAACAATGAAAGCACAGGCATACCCATGAATATGCGTAAAATATCCACGTTGCTCCTAATGGCATTCGTAATGAATTTGTTCATTGCCTGTGCGGACATCGATGACGGGGCGTCAACACAACCCACATCAATCGTGGCGGTCACCCCTGCCCCCCAAACCACATGGCTTGTCATGGTCTACTCCGATGCCGATGATGAAGTCCTCGAAAACGACATGTTTATCGACATCAACGAGATGGAACTCGTCGGCTCCACCGACGACGTAACCATGGTCGCCCAAATAGATCGCCACGAGAATCTGCTCGATGATGACTGGCACAACACACGCCGGTATCGCATCACCCAAGATGACGACCTAGCCACCATCAACTCCGAACTGGTTGCTGACCTCGGCGAACTCAACATGGCAGATCCCCAAACCCTCGTCGACTTTGTCACTTGGTCCATCAATACCTACCCAGCCCAACGCTATGCCCTCATCCTCTCTGACCACGGCATGGGTTGGGTTGGTGGCTGGAGTGACCCAAATCCCGGCAAACCGGGTCCTGATGGCCTCGAAATAACCTCCGGTGGCGACCTTCTCTTGCTCAACGAAATTGATGATGCCCTGACCACGATTCGGCAACAAACCGGCATAGAAGGCTTTGATCTCATCGGGTTTGATGCCTGTTTGATGGGCCATCTCGAAGTGGCCGCCGCCATGGCGCCTCACGGCGATGTGATGGTTGCCTCGCAAGAGCTCGAACCAGCCATGGGCTGGGCTTATTCTGCGTTTCTTGGTGAACTCATCAGCAATCCCTCCATGGATGGCGCAAAATTGGCCAACCAAATCGTCAACACCTACATTGACCGCGATATTCGCATCACGAATGCCGAAGCACGCCAACTCCTCATCACCGAGAACTGGGAATCACCCGAGGGCATCACCAAAGACGACGTCATTGACACCTTTTCTGATGATATAACGCTCAGTGCCGTAGATTTGACCAAACTACCGAGTTTCATGGTTGAGTTCGATGCCTTTATTGTGGCACTTACTGAGCTCCCTCAACGAGCGGTCGCAAAGGCTGCGCGAAATGCACAGCGCTTTGAGAACATCTTCG
>VGPG01000206.1 GCA_016875555.1 Chloroflexota bacterium
GGTCAAATCGGCATGGTGCGTGGGCCGAATTCTGCGGCCGCAGATGGATTCTTTGGGGTGGTGACGGCTACCGGTGGTCATGGCGCCTACCCACACTTGGGTGGCGACCCGATTGCGATTGCAGCCTCGGTGGTGCAGGCGCTTAATGCGATTGTGTCACGCAAGCTTGACCCGATGTACCCGGCGGTGTGTAGTTTGGGGATGATTCGGGGTGGTGCGGCGTTCAATGTGATTCCGGCCGAGGTGGAGTTGGCCGGCACGTTGCGGAGCTTCAACCCTGAGATTCGCGAGCAGTTGTTTGTTGAGGTCGAGAAAGCGTTTGGCTTAGCAAAGGCCATGGGCGGCGATTATCGTCTTGAGCTCCAACGCGGATATCCGGCAGGCTATAATGACCCAACTGTGGCACAATGGTTAGATGACGTGGCCAGTGATTTTGTGGGTGGCCAAAACGTCGATCGGCAGACGGTGGGCATGGCGGGCGAGGATTTTGCCTATATGCAACACACGGTGCCAGGTGCGATGTTTAATTTGGGCGCCGCCGTGGGTGACATGAATCGACCACATCACACGC
The DNA here is from genome assembly GCA_016875555.1 of Chloroflexota bacterium. Taxonomy (GTDB): domain Bacteria; phylum Chloroflexota; class Chloroflexia; order Chloroflexales; family Roseiflexaceae; genus UBA965. Next base: position 572 of record VGPG01000206.1, read on the forward strand.
CGGTGTTTGATATTGATGAGCGCGCCATGCCAATTGGGGCGGCGATTTTGGCCGAGACGGTGCGGCGCTATTTGCGCAACGCCTAACAGTGGTACCAGGTAACCGTGATCTACAGTGACGTGGCACGGGATATAAGGAGGATAGTGATGTCGATGATGGAGCGTGCCCAAGGATTAGCCGATGAGATGTCACGGTTGCGCCGTGAGATTCACCAGCATCCCGAACTGGGCTTTCAAGAGGTCAAGACGGCAGCATTGGTCGCCGACACCTTGCGTGAGATTGGTGGGATTAGCATTCGCACCCAAGTCGGCAAAACTGGCGTGGTCGGCGATTTAGGCACGGGCGATGGCCCAACTATTGGTATTCGTGCAGACATGGACGCATTGCCGATTCTCGAAGCAACCGGATTGGCGTACGGGTCGCAAACGGCCGGTACGATGCATGCGTGTGGCCATGATGCACACACGGCGATTCTGCTCGGTGTGGCGCATCTGCTCAAGCAAGAGTTTGCCTCGGGCAAGCTTAAGGGCAACGTGCGCTTCTTGTTCCAGCCGGCCGAAGAGGTCGGTGGCGATGGCGTCAGCGGCGCTCCCGAGATGATCAAAGACGGTGCGATGCAGGGCATCGATCATGTGATTGCCTTGCATGTCGCCTCTGATTTGCCGTTGGGGCAGATTATGTTGCCACGCGGACCGATTACGGCAGCCTCAGACGGCTTCAAAGGCTGGGTGCGCGCAGCGGGTGGCCATGGTGCCTACCCCCACGGCGGTGGTGATCCGGTGGCGATGACCGCCTCGGTGATTCAAGCGCTGAATGCAATTGTGTCACGTAAGATTAACCCGATGAAGCCAGCCGTGTGTAGCATTGGTATGCTCCAAGGCGGTGCGGCCTTTAACGTGATTCCGCATGAAATTTTGATTGGCGGCACGTTGCGCAGCTTCGATCCTGAGGTGCGTGATCAACTGTTTGAGGAGGTCGAGCGCGCCTTTGCGTTGGCGACGGCTTTGGGCGGTAGCTACGAGCTCGAGCTCAAGCGTGGTTACCCGGCTGGCATCAACGACGCTACGGTGACGCAGTGGATGGACGATGTGGCGAGTGAATTTTTGGGCGCCGATGTGATTGACCGTCACACGGTGGGCATGGGTGGCGAGGACTTCGCCTATATGCAACAAATTGCGCCAGGTTCGATGATGATGTTGGGCGCTGCGGTTGGTGACATGAGTCGCCCACACCACACGCCGGTGTTTGATATTGATGAGCGTTCAATGCCAATTGGGGCGGCGATTTTGGCCGAGACCGTGCGCCGTTATTTGACGAAGTAGTTATACGAAAGGAAGAGTTGTAATGTCAATGTTAGAACGTGCCAAACAGCTGAGTGGCGAAATGTCACGCTTGCGCCGTGAAATTCACCAGCATCCAGAGCTTGCTTTCGAAGAGGTGCGTACCTCGGCGCTGGTTGCCGAGACCTTGCGTGAAATTGGCGGCATCGATGTGCGCACCAACGTCGGCATCACCGGGGTCGTCGGCTCAATCGGAACTGGTGACGGCCCCACAATCGGTATCCGCGCAGATATGGATGCCTTGCCGATTATCGAGGATAGCGGCGTCGACTTCAGCTCAACCACAGCTGGCAAGATGCATGCCTGTGGCCACGACTCACACACGGCGATTTTGTTGGGTGTCGCACATTTGCTCAAACAGGAGTTTGCCAAGGGTAATTTGCGTGGCAACGTGCGCTTTATCTTCCAACCAGCCGAAGAAGCCACCAATGGTCGACACCAAAGCGGTGCGCCAATGATGATGGATGACGGCGCACTTGATGGCGTCGATCACATGATTGCCTTGCACGTCGATTCAATGACGCCGGTTGGCCAAGTGGGCCTCAAGAAGGGCCACATCACCGCCGCCGTCGACAGCTTTAAGGCGTGGGTCCGTGGTACCGGTGGTCACGGTGCGGCACCACACCAAGGTACTGACCCATTGTGGATGCTCATCCCCATCATGTCGTCGTTGCACTCAATCGTGTCACGCAAAGTCAATCCAATGCACCCGGCTGTAGTCAGCTTGGGCGTAGTGCGTGGTGGCACGGTCTCGAACGTCATCCCGGCTGAGGTGTATCTCGAGGGGACGTTGCGCAGTTACGATCCCGATGTACGCGAGCAGTTGATTCGCGAGGTCGAGGCCTCGATTGCGTTGAGTCGCCATTTCGGTGGTGATTATACGATTGAGTTTGAGCGCGGCTATCCACCCGGATACAACGACCCAACGGTCACGGGGTGGATGGAGCAGGTTGTCACCGAGTATATCGGTGGTGACAACATCGATCGCACCAAGGCTGGCATGGGTGCTGAGGACTTTGCCTATATGCAACAAAAGGCACCTGGCACCATGTTGATGCTTGGGGCGGCGGTCGGTGACATGAAGCGCGCCCACCACACGCCTGTATTTGCTATCGACGAGACGGCTATGCCATTGGGCGCGGCGATTTTGGCCGAAACCGCCCGTCGCTTCCTCGCTGGTGAGTTCAAGGGCGAATAATTGCACTCAAGCATGCGTGGTCTATTCGGCGTGAGGCAGTATCTGCCTCACGCCGGTTTTTTTGGGGTATAGTAGGGGTGTATTCGGCTGGAGTGAGGGGTCTATGACGACGCGACGGGTAGTAGTAGTAGGCGCAGCACGTTCTGCTATCGGCAAATTCGGTGGCAGTCTCAAAGATACATCGACGGTCGATTTGGGCGCGCATGTGGTGAAAGAAGCCGTGACACGTGCTGCTATCGAGTCGAGCGCCGTTGAACAGGTGTTTATCGGTAACGTCATTCATACCGACATGCGTGACATGTACGTAGCACGTGCCATCACGATTCATGCTGGATTGTCGATTGAGACGCCGGCGCTGTCGTTGAATCGTGTGTGTGGGAGTGGTTTGCAGGCAATTATCAGCGCTGCGCAGGCGATTCTGCTCGGCGATGTGGATGTGGCCGTCGCTGGTGGCGTTGAGTCAATGAGTCGTGCGCCGTATTGGTTGCCCACAATGCGTTGGGGGCAGCGCATGCAAGACGGCGTGGTGCTCGATGCGATGACTGGTGCGCTTACTGATCCCTTTGATGGCTGTGCCATGGGTATGACGGCAGAGCGTGTGGCGACGCGCTACGGCATTACGCGTGAGATGCAAGACCAGTTGGCGCTCAACAGTCAATTGCGGGCAGCGGCGGCCATCGAGACGGGGTATTTTGCCAGCCAAATTGCGCCGATCGATATTCCAACCAAAGGTGGTACTACGTCGTTTGCCGTAGACGAAGGGGTTCGTGGCGAGAGTACACTGGCTGGTCTGACCAAGCTGCGTCCGATTTTTGATGCAAAGGGGAGCGTGACGGCCGGCAATTCGTCGTCGATTAATGACGGCGCAGCGGCACTGGTCTTGATGGAGGAGCAGGTCGCTCAAGCGCGCGGGTTGCCGATTTTGGCGCATTTGGTCGGCTATAGCCATGTAGGTGTTGATCCGGCGTATATGGGGATTGGGCCGGTGCCGGCCATTCAAAAAGTCTTGGCCAAGACGGGGATTGGGCGTGATGATGTAGCCATCTACGAGGTCAACGAGGCCTTTGCTGCCCAAGCTGCAGCCGTCACGCAAGAGTTAGGGCTTGACCCGGCCAAGGTCAACCCGAATGGCAGCGGGATTTCGCTTGGGCATCCACTCGGGGCATCTGGTGCAATTGTGTCGATTAAGGCAATCTACGAGTTGCAGCGAACCCAGCAGCAGTATGCAGTAACGTCGCTGTGTATTGGGGGTGGGCAGGGGATTGCGGCGGTGTGGGCGCGGGCGTAATTGATGATAAAGAATGCGGGGAGCGGCTTGCCGCTCCCCGCATTTGTGTGTGTACAGGTGACGAAATTAGTCGTTGAAGTGATCGCCGATGTAGGCGGTCAAGTCGGCGACGCGGTTCGAGTAACCGAACTCGTTGTCGTACCATGAGATAACCTTGAACAGGTTGTCGCCGAGGCCGATGGTCAATGGCAAATCAACCGTGCTTGAGGCTGGGTCGCCGAGGAAGTCGGTCGAAACCAACTGCTCGTGCGTCACGGCCAAGATGCCCTCGAGCTCTTCGCTCTCTGAGGCAGCAATGAAAGCCTTGTTGATCTCTTCGACCGACGTGCCACGCTCGAGCTCGACGACGAAGTCAACCATTGAGACGGTTGAGGTTGGCACGCGCACGGCGAAGCCGGTGAACTTACCCTTGAGCTCTGGGATGACCAACGATACGGCCTGCG
>VGPG01000207.1 GCA_016875555.1 Chloroflexota bacterium
CTGCTGCGAGTGCGTTTAGTCCAGTAGTGCTCGGGTATGCTATTGATGAACTCATCGAGCGTATTGATCAGCAAACATTGCTGTTTTATACGATGGCCATTATCGGACTAACGATTATCTTGGCGGTATTTCGCTACTTGCTACGCATGTTAACCGGAACAATGGCAGCAGGTGTGAGTTATACGATGGCACAAGATTTATATCGACACATGCTTACGTTTGATCGAACCACCCAAGCTTCATTTGGTACGGGCGACTTACTCTCTCGCGCATCTAGTGATTTCATCTACATATGGCGCTTCTACAGTGCTGGATTTCAGATGGCAATTCATGCCATCTTTTTGCTGTTGATTGGGTGTGCATTAATGGCGCTTACCAGTATGCCGCTCGCCGTACTCACTGTTTCAATGTTGATTATTAGTTTGATTGCACAAGCACGGCTAGGCAGACTCGTCGAGGATGCATTTAATGTAGTGCAGCAACGGCTCGCGCGGATTTCAGCATTTTCACAGGAGCACATCACAGCACAACGCACGTTAGCTGCGTACACGCAAGAAGCAGCTAGTCGCCAGGCATTTCATCAGTTAAGCGATCAATATGCGCAAGAGTCAATCCGATTCGTATTGTATTCGAGTGCCATTTCTCCATTGCCACAACTCGTAGTGCGTCTCGCTGCCACTGCGGTAGTGGCATACGGGGCACTGCTCATCATCAATGATGAACTGACTATCGGTCAATATGTACAATTTATTGTGTACTTGGGGCTCCTGAGTAATGCGGCAAATGCACTGAGTCATGCATTCGAACGCTTACAACAAGGGAGTGCGGCTGCCGCACGCATCGGCACAGTGCTTCAACGCATCCCACAGGTAATCAATCACCGCAATGCGCGTGCACACGTGCCTTGCGGTGATATTGCCATCACGCATGCGAGTTGGGTACAAGATGGCCATACAATTCTTGATGACATACACGTCAACATCCCGCGTGGTCAACACGTAGGTATTGTCGGCGCTACAGGGTCTGGCAAGAGTAGTTTGTTAGGGTTACTGTTGCGCTTGCGCGATCCAGACAAAGGGACAATCTTGTTCGATGGGATTGACGCGCGCCAAATTGACCTCTATGCATTGCGCGATGGCATGGCGTATGTTCCACAAGAGCACATGTTATTTAGCATGACCCTGCGCGAAAACATCATGCTCGGCACACCGCACGCACACGCGGAGGATGTGGCACACGCACTCGAAGTATCGTGTCTTGACAGAGACATTGCTCAGTTAGCTCAAGGGCTTGAAACAGTCGTTGGGGAACGTGGCACGATGTTGTCAGGCGGTCAAAAACAACGGCTGGGCATCGCACGCGCTATCATCACCAAAGCCCCCATCATGATATTCGATGACGCACTGTCGAATATTGATGCACACACCGCAAATGACATTGTGCACAATCTGAGTCGTGCACGGCAAGGCCACACAACGATTATGGTTAGTCAAAAAATATCTGCGGTACGTCACTTAGATGCCATCATCGTACTCGATCAGGGTCGCTTAGTGGAGTACGGCACACACGAGCACCTGCTCACCCTAAATGGCATTTATGCACAACTATATCAACGTGAACTAAGTGCTCATTGAGACGATGGGAGGACGAGTGCGCCTGCTGTTCAAACTCATGCCAATCATAGCGTTGATTTTGAGTATGACAACAGCAGTCATAGTTGCAACCGCACGGCCACAATCGGTGATGATTCCGGTGGGTGGGGATCAACAAACACAATTACGCGGTTACGATGAACCATTTCTACGCAACATGAATCCCGCAGAGCCAGATGAATGGCCAACAAACGAACAACCGCGGCGTTGGAGCAAGTCATCCTGGGGAGTACAGTGGCCAAATGCTGGGAGCGGTTGGTGGATTGGTCATATAACAGTAAACACCACACCGCGTCCTCCTCAAGACTTGGCGACTATCGCGTTCACAACACCGCACATCAACGAAGTGGTGTTACCGAATGAAATTCGACACCTACACTTCTTGGTTAAAAGTACCGATGAGACTCCGCGCATCCTTGCACAAATGCCTCCTCTTGCCATAGCGGGAGATAACAGAGATCTCGGCATTGTGATAACCGAAATCGGGCTCACACCACTCACCGATATTCTCCGCATACAACGCATGTTTGCAGTGATAGCTGTGTTGCTATTATTTGGCTTGGTCTTTTCAACATTCACTGCACGGTGGTGGAGCGTGCTACTCCTAATGGCATGTCTATACATCATCTACTCGAATGCAATTCATGAGGAATGGTGGTTGGTCCATACTCACGGCATCACCTTGAGTGCAGCCATCGGCATTGGTATCTGCTGCGCACCCAAATTGCTACATCACATACAGTCATACGACAAACTAGGCAGTATAATCGGCGCCAGTATCGCTGCCCAACTCCTGTTACTTAATAGTGTATGGCTCAAATCGTCAGATGTATTGATGCACGTTCGGATGCTCAATGAGGTGATGCGGGGGACGCTGTACTTCACTGCACAGCTTCCCTGTGAAGCAGGTGGACAATTCACTCCATATCCTGTCGTTAGTTATCTCCTTGCAGCACCATTAGCAGCACTTAGTGATGAACGATGGTGGCATATTGCAGTCTTGCAAAACGGAGGAATATTCGTCAACGTAATCGCAACGCTGTATATGATTCGCATCTGCACGCAGTACCGCGTCAACCACCATGCAAATCTCGTACTAGCCATATTTGCTATCAACAATTTATTTTTGTTGCGTGCACTCCACATAGGCGAAATAAGCAACGGTTGGGCACACGCGCTGTATCTGATTGCCGTGCTAAGTTGGTTTGATCAACGCGTCACAGCGTCACTGCGCATTCTCCTGAGCACGCTGGTCATGCTCACACATACCGGAATCATCATCACGTTTCTGGCAACAATCGGTACATATACATTGATCAAATGGATTTTCGAACGGAAGTTGCCCATTGACGCAGTACTCATGGTCGCACTTGCAACCACTGGTGCTGTCACGTTGTATTTTAGTCAGTTTGTCACCTTGATTTGGAACAATCCAGGTATCCCAAATTGCCCACCCAACTATCCACTTGCGGTACGTTTCAGCACAATTACCGATCATTGGCCGTGGACAATCGTAATTGCGGGTCTGCTCGGTTTGTTCTTTGGCCTGCGAACTCCGCTGCGCACCATGCTGTTGATTGGGTGTAGTGCAGCAGTCGTTGCCTGGGCAATGCTTCTGTTTCGCGATCAAACAGTGCGTTGGGCTCTAGCACTTGTGCCGTTCATCGCAGTAAGCGCAAGTATTTGGCTCGCGAATCTATCGCGCTACTCGTGGGCAGGTAAGTTCGTGGCATGTGTCACAGTACTCTATACCATTTGGTTCATCTATGATGAGCGATGGAAACACGTAATGAATTACCTGCACAACTAGTGCTTGTGTATAATATCTAGGCATCATGCACACGTATGCGCGTGCATAGGTATGCAGACGGTACATTAGCAACAGAAGTGGGAAACGTCATTCATGCAATATTTACAGTCGATATCATGGCGTTCACTTGCATTGGTCCTGATTGTCAGCAGTGTATGTTTTGCGGCCATGAATGTAATACGCATTCCTGAGCACGTGGACATGTTTCAACCGCGTTCGATTCTCCGAATCAATGATTTTCATGCACGTGAATACGCCATACGCGAACCAATTGTGAACTTGACGTATACTCAGATCGACGACACCGAAGCGCGCGCAATCATTGCAACAAACCCTCAAAATGTCAGAGTCATTGAGTTTGATGTTGATCCGAAACCAGCGCAACTCCGACGGCGTTTGATGGCGCTCTTTGTCGATAGCGCGCGAATTCTTGAGGTTAATGATAATGGCGAACAAACGACCTATGGCGTAATCATCCCGCCTAGCGTCAACGTCACAGAACAGAGTGTGATTCGCGTGGTGAGCATTCCAGACGATAAAATCACCCCACCACCAATTGAAGTGCGTGCCATACGTGTGAGCAACGCTGTTGTATTCCGTTGGAGCGAAGCACGTTCACAATTACACTTTCATGGTGTTGCAGGTGGGTGGTGGAGTGTAACCGCAAACGCATATCCTAACCATCCTGATAATGTGCCATATCAAGCGACTATTTTGGTTGGAGATCATAAACTAGGCCCGCTGACACATACGGTCATCGGATTTCGTAAATATCACTACTTAGTGCCGCCGAGTGCAATTGACAAAGGTGACATTCACGTCCTCATCGAAAGCGACACTTGGGGCAACACGCAGGAAGAACCCAGAGAGATAGGTGTGACGGTTGCTGATGTGCGTGTCGAACCGTTGGCAACGCCGTGGTGGCAGATAGGTTTATCTGCACGGCTAGCCACACTGATTGCAATCGCACTTGTTGCGGCAATCAGTGCGTTCCTCGTGGGTGTCTCCGGTACAAGTGTCGGTATCGTAGTTGGTATCGCATTATCGAGCATGATGTTCATTGACCGCAGCTACCTCGCAGAATGGTTTCCTCAACTCCTCTTTCTAATGGTCATAGCTCTGATTACCGTACCGCTTTGGTACCGTGTCATTGACTGGTTAACCGAAGTAACACCATTCAAAGCGGAAACAAGACACTTAATCGTTGGCACGGTATTATTATCGATATGGATAAAGGGTGGTGGGATTTTATATCCAATTATGCGCCCAATCGATATCGAATGGCACATGGATAAAGTGCGAGAGATTTTGACAACCTGGGATATAGCTAAATTTTACCTACCCGGTGCATTCTC
>VGPG01000208.1 GCA_016875555.1 Chloroflexota bacterium
CGACCGATTCAGCGTTAGTACGGTTTCTCGCACAATCTGATGTCGAAAGTTACCCGTTGACCGCCAAACTCGCGACGAGCACGGCACGCATGCACTTGTACTACCACACTCCTTCGAAGCAAGCATTATTTGCTGCGAATGGACTGAGAGCCTCAGAAACACATCTTGTGTGGTTGATCGATGACATCAGAGCTACGCGTTTAGGAGAACTCACTTTAGACGATGAGGGAGTGGCGTGGTTGCAAACGACAATAGATGCTCGTTGTATACGGTGTAACATTGTCGTTTCGATAGAGGCCTCATCAGACGTTGTCGAGCCAAGCAATGAATGGCAGTTCGAACTCATATTCACGCGTTGATGATGTACGTGCGGTAAATTTTGCTAAAATACGCACTATACGCTACTATGGAAGGTGAGCATATGCGAACGTTTATCAATCTGTTGAGTTTTGTTGCAGGGTTGTTTGTGGGTGTGCTCGCAGGTGCCGCCTTACTTGCGTACTCATATCAAGAGGCTGGTCTGTACCCACCTGATGATGCAACCATCAAGTTCCTTGCACGAGAACGCGGATGGTTACGTGACGATGTTCAATAGTTGAGCCTTTGACAATCATCATAGCCAATGGAGGTACTCAATGGATAAACCGTGGTTGAAATCGTATGAACCCGTTGTCCCCCCTACGCTCACGTTCCCCGAGACCAACCTGTATAATCTGCTTGCAGACACTGCCCGACAGTTTCCCAACAATCCCGCAGCCTCATTAATTCTCAGTTACTTGTTGAACGGCAAAGTCACCATTGGTGGCAAATTGTCGTACAAGCAGTTAATTGATCAAGTTGAGCGCTTTGCGAATGCACTGTATCAACTCGGTGTACGCAAGGGTGATCGCGTTGCGTTGATGTTGCCCAATTCACTGCACTATGTGATTGCGTTTCATGCCGCAATGCGCATTGGTGCAATTATTGTCAACAACAATCCAACGTACACCGCACGTGAATTGAAACATCAGTTAGTTGATTCTGGTGCTGAAACAATCATCATTTTGAATTTGTTCTATCCACGATTGCGCGAGATTCAAGGTGATACCAGTGTGAAGCGCGTCATTGTTGCGCACATGTTTGATATGCTCGGGTTCCCCTCAAAGCAATTAGTCCGTGCAAAACAGAAGCGCGATGCTGCGTGGGTTGATGTTCACCCAGAACATGATATTTTCTTCTTTGAACGGTTGGTACAAAAGTATCCACCTATGGCACCTGGCGTAGATGTGCATCCAGATGATGTTGCAGTGCTGCAGTACACCGGCGGTACAACCGGCTTGCCCAAAGCTGCAATGTTGACACATCGAAATCTAGTGGTCAATGCCACGCAAATTAACTCGTGGTTTACTAGTGCTGAGCGCGGTGTCGAGAAGTTCATGTGTGCCATACCATTCTTTCATGTGTATGGTTTAGTTGTGGCCATGGTCTACGGGGTGAGCATCGGTGCAGAACTGCAAATTGTGCCGAATCCACGTCCAATCGAAAACGTCATGAAAATCATGCAGAAAGAGCGTTCAACCGTATATCCTGGTGTGCCAGCCATGTATATCGGTATTGTGAATCATCCGAATGTGGCTGAGTATGATTTGCGCTCGATTAAGGCATGTTTGAGTGGTTCGGCACCATTGCCGGTAGAAGTGCAGATCCGCTTCAACGAGTTGACAGGTGGGCGATTAATTGAGGGATTTGGTATGACAGAATTGTCACCAGTCTCGCATGCTAACCCGTTGCACGGTGTCTCGAAGAACGGTTCAGTTGGTATTCCGTTGCCAAACACCGAGGCCAAAATCGTCGATTTGGAATCTGGTCAAGATATCCCGATCGGTAGCGAAGCCAGTGGTGAATTGTGGGTACGCGGACCTCAGGTCATGAAGGGGTACTGGGAGCGTGCCGATGAAACTGCCAAAACGGTTACCGCCGATGGCTGGTTGCGCACCGGCGACGTCGCGCGCACTGATGAGGATGGGTATTTTTACATTGTTGACCGCCTGAAAGATATGATTATCGTCAGTGGTCTCAAGGTGTTGCCCCGTGATGTTGAGGAAGTACTTTACATGCATCCACAAATTCGCGAGGCGGCTGTTGTGGGTATTCCCAATAAGGCACGTGGTGATGACACGGTGACGGCATTCATCGTCAGCAAAGATGGTGAGACCATTGATGTTGAACAGGTGAAGGCGTTCTGTAAGCAATACTTGGCAGAATTTAAAGTGCCTCGACAATTCGAGTTCCGCACTGAATTGCCCAAGACCACGGTTGGCAAAGTCTTGCGACGCGCCTTGGTTGAAGAAATGTCCAAGTAACTTCTCGTATATAGATACCTGCAAAGGGAAATCCTTTGCAGGTATCTTTTTTGCGGACATAATGAGAATCACTACATCATACCTATCTTGGTATCGTTACGCATAGTGGTATACTATTCTGTAATCGAGTAGGTAAATTGTGCGGGGAGCGATGGGTGTCAACCTCAAGAACATCACAACTTAAATTGCGCCGTAGCCAACCGGTTGTGGTTCCACATCCACTACAAGGTGCATATGATACACGATTTTTAATTTTGATTGCATTTGCAGTAATAGCTGCAATTCTGGCGTTTCAATCACCACCTGCTGTCAACGTAGCCGTGGGTTCGATCGGTGACCGTTTGTTCTTGCAGAGCGGTCTAGGCATACGTACCGACGATGAGTCGCTTTGGCACGCAGATGAGCTCAATCCCGACGCCCAAAGCGGTCGTAGTCGATGGACACGGCAGGTTGCAAGTATGAATTTTCCTGCGTTTACCACGAGTTCTGATATCTCAGTAATGATTCGGATGGCGGGTTGGCCCAACGATGTGATTGCACAATCACTGGATCAACCGCAAGTATCTGTGTTTATCAATGGTCAACTCAGTGAGGTATTCACCCCTACCACAGTATTTGATGACTATTATGTGGTGTATCCGGCACAATCAGCGCTCACCGATTTGACGATAGAGCTGCGTTCATCGCACGTGTTTACATCAACTTCAACGTATACCGATGTACGTCCCAAGGGCGTACGTGTTGAACGTGTGGCATTAGCGACACCGAGCGACTGGATCGGATGGAATACCCCGCCGCTTTCTGTGGTATTGTGGGTGGTTTTGTTTACGACATTGTTGTACATGGCAGTGCAGATGCTGTGTAAACGAATCCCACTTGCCTTGTTGATTACCCTGTCTTTAGTAGTGATGTGTGCGCTTTTGCTTGCGTTCACACGCATTTATACGGTCTTGTTATTGCCGATACTCAGTATCGGTATTGGCGTACTGGTGTGCTGGTTGTTGCGAGCTGATGTTACTTCGTACATAACGCGCGTAATTCGCCGATTTACCGTGGGCGCGTCATTGGGATTAGGGTTGTGGCTGATGAGTGTGCTAGTGGTGAGTATACTTTTGTCACGCATTTCGATTCCAATACTGCAGGATCAACCAGGACTTCGCTTACTCGCATGGTTCGTAGTGGTACTCAGCCTTACGGCACTCGGTTTATTACGCCCACTAGCCCCGTTCGTTGATTGGATATATACCCGTTGGGGGAAGCATACGCGGTGGTGGTTTGGGTTGTCGTTGCTTGGAATACTCACCGTTGCATGTGGTGTCATCGTTTCTGCTCCATTTATTGGACATGCAGATTATGCGGATAATGCGGTCGTTGCCCGGAATCTGTCGTACGGGCGTGGCTGGGTTGTCGATTATGTGACGCAGTTCTACCAAATTTATGATCAAGTTACACGACCGCAAGAGACTTGGCCACTGTTGCAACCGGTGTGGATTGCCATTGCGTTTGTCATCGCAGGTGTATCTGATGTGAGTGCACGGATTCCAAACATCGTTTTTCTCGGTGGACTAGTCATACTTACGTACCGCATCGGTTGTAGCCTCTGGGATAGCCGAGTAGCTGTGTTCGCAGCGCTGATTGTTGCATTCAACGTGTTTATTTATCGACAGTTGATTTTTGCGACGACCGATTTGGCGTTCATGGTGTTTCATCTCGGGTCAATTTACGCAGTGTGGCGTATGCGTGCAGCACCGCTTCAAACATCACCAGTTTCGCGTTGGAATAGTGAATTTGCTCGCGCCGCTTTAGCAGGTATTTGGACGGGTCTGATGCTTCTGCAAAAACCCGGTAGCGGCGGTATCACGGCAATAGGCCTTGGGTTGTGGCTTTTGTATGAACATCGCACATCAATTCAAGCAGGATTAACGACACCGTGGCAACGAGTCCGTAGTGCACTTGGCACGTTGGTGTCACGTATCTGGCCGATTGGTATTTGGGCCGTTATTGCGTTGCTAATTGTGACGCCGTATGTCGAACGCAATATGCGCATGTTTGGATCGCCAGCATATACCACTGAACAATACGATGCATGGATTCTTGAATACACCGAATGGGATGCTATCTACCGGGTGTATGCGGGAGACGGCGATATTGGTAGTGGCGATGTGCCCGATCGTAGTTGGGTATTGCGCTGGGGGTTCGATGGGGTATCAGCCAAAGTCATACGTCAGTTTGTGGCAATACGTGATTATATGGTGCCACCGCTGACACACTTTCCACCTGAGATTGCTGAATACGGTGCTCCTGACTCTGCGCTCGGCATGGTTCCTACAATCGTGATGTGGTTTGCCTTGATTGGATTATTGGCGTGGCGAAGTCAAAACCATCGTCTGCTCCGTAGATTGCTTGTGGCGGCGTT
>VGPG01000209.1 GCA_016875555.1 Chloroflexota bacterium
CGTCTTTTATCATGAGGCTCGCACCAGCCTGGCCATCAACGACACCACGCCAACCGCGCTCATCCATGGCATGCACCACCGGCGCATCACCCTGCGCCAAGACCAACGTATCAGCGAATGGCAAGGCCCCCGATCGCGCAACGAGACGGACTAATTGGCCTCATGCTATGATTTAGAGAGACAACGTGCGTATATGATGAATAGTGAACACATCACGATGAGGAGGTGTATATGCAGACGATTAAGGCAGGGGTTGCTCGCATTGATATAACTCCGGTACTCGGATTGCCACTCGTCGGGTATGGCAATCGTCTGCAGGGGTCCACAATGGTGCATGACCGTCTCCATGCACGTGCATTAGTCGTTGAGGTTGATACGACGTGTGTAGTATTGCTCTCCATTGAAATGTGTTATCTTAGTCAATCCACGGTGCAAGCCATTCGTGAGCACATCTTGCACCGCATCGGGATTCCTCTAGCGCACGTCATGATTTCAACTACCCACACGCATGCCGGTCCACGCGACCGCGACCCACGCAACTGGCCTCGTCCGTTGGCAGAAATCATCGCTGATGCCGCGGTTGCCGCATATGATGCGCGCGTGCCTGCACGTATCGGGAGTGCTGTTGGCCTGCTCTATGGGTACTCTATCAATCGCCGCTGGCTTGACCGCCCGATTGATCCGGGTGTTGCGGTGCTCCGTGTTGATGATATGGCCGGGAATGTACTCGGCGTGTGGTGCAACTTTGCCTGTCACGCGGTGGTCTTGGGTGCCGATAATGTGGCGATTAGTGGGGACTGGCCCGGCTATATGATGAACCAAGTGGAGACCGCATGTGGTCCCGATGTGGTATGTCTGTTTACACAGGGTGGGGCAGGTGACGTGAATCCACTCACAGCTGGAGTGCGTCAACGCCTGCGTAGTGGGCATACGGTGACCGCTATCGGTCAAATTAGTGCCAACTATGGACGTATTGACGATGAACGTGCGTGGAGTATCGGTGATCGTGCCGGTGGAACGTTCGACGAAGTTGCCGAACTCGGTGATGCCCTGGCCGCTGAGGTACTGCATATCGTGCGCACCCTCGTATGTGAGTCAGGGCCTACGGTGTGCTCGGCTCAATGTGTCATGGTTGATGCGGCGGCGTCAGCACACGATTATCCGCACCGCGTGCAGTCACCATTGCGTGATGATCTCCCAGAAATTGCTGATGACACCCATATTCCCGTAGAAATCCAGTTGATGCAGATAGGGCAGCTGATGTTGGTGGCACAACCGGGCGAGGTTTTTGCTGAGAGTGCATGGATGCTCAAGGCACAACTTCGTGCCCTCGGATTTGTGACGCCGGCGGTGGTCAGTTATACGAATGGATGGATGGCCTATTTGCCTGAACCAAGTGCCTTCCCCGAAGGAGGGTATGAGGTGGATTGGGCCGTATCGCTCAACATCAGTGCACAATTTCAACCACGCGTGCGCGCCGCAATAGTACCAGTCTTGCACCAGATGCGTGCACACTCATAAACGAGCAATGTGCGTGTAGGTGATTGAAAGGATTTTCATGCACCACATCATCCTTGATACCGACATGGGCAACGATGTCGACGATGCCTTGGCCATGGCCGTCTTGCACAATCTGCAGGATCGTGGCTATTGCCAGCTCGAGGCGGTTATTTTGTCGCGCCCGGGTCACGATGCGGCGCGCATGTGTGCGGCCATCAATCAGTTTTATGGGCGCGGCGCCATCCCGGTGGGTGTGATGCGCCACGGCCCCACTCCCAACAACAGCCCGTTTTTGGCAGTAGGCAAGGCGTGGCCACACCGCTACAAACCCAACTCCGCCCCCGATGCCGTTGACCTTTTGCGCGCGACGCTCGAGCGCTTGCCAGATGGCTCGGTGACGATTGTGCATATCGGGTTTGCCACCAACATGGCCATCATGCTCAGCAATCCCGATGATCTAGCCTTGATCAAACGCAAAGTGCGGATGCTATCGGTCATGGCAGGCGCATTTCTGCCGATTGACGGCAATCAGCGCTTTCTTGAATTCAACGTCGTGAGTGACATCCCGGCCATGCAAATGCTGGCGGCCAAGTGGCCGACACCGATTGTCTGGGGTGGATTCGAGATTGGTTGGGCCTTGCGCTACCCGCGCGTCTCAATTGCCAACGATTTCGGCTACCGTGAGCGCCACATCATCGTCGAGGCCTACAACGGCTATTGTGCGCCCGACGAGGAGCGCCCGTGTTGGGATCTGGCCTCGGCATTATATGCCGTCTTGCCCGATCGTGGCTACTTTGGGTTGAGTCAACCCGGCAAGGTGGTGGTGGCCAACGACGGATTCACCACGTTTGTGCCGGGCGCGCGCAGCAAACAGCGCTATTTGACGATGGATGCAGTACAACAAGCGCGTGTGCTTGAGGCACTCGTCCAGCTGACGAGTATGCCCTAAACGCTTGCATGGCGGGGCGACATTAATCCGATGAGTCGCCCCAACCACCGCTGTCACCGCCACCCCAGTCACCACCACCGCCCCAATCACCGCCGTTGTCACCGCCGCCCCAGCTGTTCTCGGCGTCATAGCCACTGCCGTAGCTGTCCTCCATGTAGGCCTGTTGGGTGTCGAGTTGCTCTTGATAGGTGGCCTCGTCTTGGTTTTGTTGCCAGGCGCTGCCGAGCAGCCAGCCGAGTCCGAGCCCGCCGAGTACGCCACCCCAGCCCGGCCCATTGTTGGAGCCATAACCGGATCCAGGGTAGCCACCGCCCATCGGGCGCCGGCGCCCACGAAAGGCGTTGATGACGGCTGAGGCGGCCCAAACCATCCCCAACAAACACAAACAATTGACAATCATGTCCATGGTGTGATTTCTCTTTCTGCTTTAAAAATACTGACCCGTGTTGCCCATCAACCACCACGATGCGTTACGGCTGAGCAAAGCCACTCCGTTGGAGTTGCTCACGCAACTGCGTGATGCGTTGCGCCGTGAGCGGGTAATCGACCACTGCTCCCCCAATCTGTTGCCAGAGCGCCAGCGAACGTTGCCCTTTGAGGCGACTACTCAGGCGCTGGCGCAGTTGCTCATCAAACAACGTATCAGCCTGGGTTGCGCCATCGGCCTGTGCCACAATCCCCCACAAATCGCTGAGCGTGCGGTAGCCGAATGGGCGCTCTACCGATGTCAATGTGCGCTGGAGCGTCACTACGGTCTGCCACTGCCGGGTATCGATTGGATGTGGCCAGCTGGCGCGCCACGCTGTGAGGTCAACCGGCGGCATGTCGATGAGATGCATGCGATCAAGAATCCTCGGTGTGACGTCATAGGTTGATTCATCTTGATTGACGGTGCCAATCCACAAAATGTTGCGCGCCAGTGGCAGTGGGTTGGGGATGCTTTCGCCGTCACTGAGGCGAGCGTGATGCCCGGGTATGCCCAAGTCAATCAGGCGGTCCACGCTTTCGCTGGCTGACAAAATAGGCGCAAGGTAGTACTCGGGCCGGGCCAGATTCATCTCGTCGAGACAGACCACAAACGGCTGACGCGGTTTGCGCAGGGCCTCGAGGAGCAGTCGCGTCAACGGAGTCGGCTGAAAGACATCGGCCAGAGCGTTGTAATACCCCAAAATATCGCGGGCATGATGCCAATCGGGTTGCACGGCCACGCGCAAAAAAGCCGGATTATCGCCGTGGCTATCAGCACCATATAATGCATCAGCGTACCGCCGGGCCAGCAGGCTTTTGCCGACCCCCGGTGGGCCGGCGAGAATCACAAACGGGCGTTGTTGCAGACTCAGGTGCATCTGGCGAATCACCGATTCGGGCATGATGACGCCGCTCTGCGCAATGCGCTGACCGATAACCTCGAGCGCCGGTGCCGTGTCGTAGGCAACCGATGCCTCGCGGATGCGCGGTGCTGGCGCAACCACCTGCTGAATAATCGCATCGTGGATGGCGAGCAATATGTCCACATGCCTACAAATCCATTCGCCAATGGCTGGTGTCGCCACCTCGGGGTCGCTGAGTGGGCGCTGAAATCCACACAACAACGGGCTTGGACGCCGTTGATTGACATAGCGCTCGTACCACGGCGTCGTGGTATCACCCTGATTGACTCCACGAAAGCGCACATCGGTGCAGGTCGCCAACTGTGCGGCAACCTGATCATCAACGGCCAATAGTCGACGCAATGCATCGCGTAGGCGTGGGGCAAGTTGCAAGGCCACCACGAGTTGTTGAGCTGGGCCGTCGATGCTGACATAAATCCCGCCACCGCGAGGTGGGCGGTCAATCACGATATAGGCACTACTGATTTGATCAGGGGCTGGCTTGCGCGGTTGTTGTTTGAAGCTAGTGGTGTAGAGCGACCAGCGTTTGGGCAGCGTGCGCTCGCCCTGCGCATACATCATGTCAGCCAAGGCCACCAGTTGCGGGTGGAGCACCTGCTCGTAATGCGCTTGACGCTGCGCAATATCAGGGTTGTCGAGTTGCCCAGGCGTGAGCCCCGTGAATGCTGGGCGCTGTGGTGGTTGTGTGATCACGCACGTTCTCTTTTGTGTGAAAGCATTTAGACGAGCACGATGGCATCGGGCTGACGCACGCCACGGTACCAGTCGCGGGCGACCATGGCGCTTTTGCCGGCCGGTTGGACGGTGTCGAGCACAAGCAACCCGGTGCCGCAGGCCACGGCCGGCCCGTCCGGGGTGTCGATGATGCTGCCTACCGGCCGGTTGTGCGATTGAGCGAGGGCGCGTGCGCTGA
>VGPG01000210.1 GCA_016875555.1 Chloroflexota bacterium
GACGTGATAGGGGAGCACCTGATCACCGTCAAATGCAGCTGCGTGCATGATGAGCGCATTACTACGACGGAGAAACTCATGGGCGAGTCGCGTTTTGCCGATGCCTGCGTCGCCACTAATCACCACTAATCGGCCATCCCAATGAATTCCGTGAAGTTGTGTTAACTCTGCGTTGCGTCCGACGAACGGCTGTACGTGTGGCAGTGATTGGGGCTGTTGCGGCTGTTGCGGTGTGCTTGGTGCGTAGCGATCGGTGACAATTGCATCGTAGAGCTCCGTGGTGGTCGGCATTGGTGGCACGCCGAGTTGCTCGTCAAGTGCATGATGTAGTTGTTCGTATAGCGCAATGGCGCCGGCCCGATCTTGACTTTGATATGCAAGCTTCATGGCAAGCTGAACAATTTCTTCGCGTAGAGGTTCGTAGTGCAATGCGACGCGCACACTTTGCTGTGCAGCCGCAAGTGTGCCACGGTCATGATGAAATTGTGCGTGTTGGAAGAGTAACTCTGCGAGACGTCGTTGCCAACGATGTCGTTCTCGATCAAGCCAGCCATCAAGGGCACTGACATCGCCAAGGTTGATATCGGCACAGAAGATTCCGGGTGGTTGTGTGGCGAGTGCGTCAAGCAGTTCATCGCCTGCTTTGGCGGCGTGCAAACGACGTACGTCTACATCCGCGTCATCGCTGAGACGCAGCTGTTGATGATCGCTGTGCACGATGTCGCCACACACGGTCTTGATTTGGTGGAGAGCGGTGCGCAACAACTGTCGCGCCGCGTCGGCGTCATCGTCTGGCCAAAAGAGCTGGATGCAACGGTCGCGACTGACCGCCTCGAATTGGGTCGCAAGAAAGTATAGGAGCAAACGTGGCCGACGACGGAGTTGAATCGTCGTGCCATCACGGTGATTGAGTTGTGGATGCCCAAGGAGTACAATCCGTACATCACTCATGAGGATGTCTATTTTGCTACCAATACATGGATACCGCTAGAGTTCGTAGTTCCGTCGTCGGGCAATCTCTTCTTTGTGCTTGCGTCGCAACACGTCACGTTCGGTAGGGCGTAACGATCGTTGGTACGTCTCAAGTACTTTTTCAACTTCGATATCAATTTCATCTTCGATTTTGAGATCATCAGTGATAAATTCGACAATTGCCTTGATACGTTTGGCCCGAGCCGCATATGGCTTGACACCGACGGGGTCTTTGTAGATGAGCAGTCCGCGATCGGCTAGTTCGTCATGAAGGCGCTCGGCGATGCGGAAGATTTTGTCCTCGCTCAGACGCATGGGATACCTCCTCGGTTGGCACACGTTTCTCTTCGTATTATACGCTATGCCACCAAGCTGGTGAGTTGCGATCAAAATCCGACACGAATGATGGTGCGACCAGTTTTGTCTTGGAAAAAGCCGACTCCGTCCTGGATTAATCCAACGTAGAAGCCCATTTTGTTCTCTTGTTGGTCAACCTTGATGACGCCGATGATTTCACATTCTTCACCGGGCAAGAATTCATCTTCGACAAACGGCACTTTCCACTCTTCGGGTGGTCGTGGTGTAATCGCCCATCGATACGGGTAACGCTTGGCAGCACCGCCAGAATTGGCGTCCCAGTCAACGCCAATACGCCAGAATCCGCCCGCTTTGGCAGTATATTTGCCGTCTGCAATCGACGAAAAGACCTCGTTTGTCGTGTATTGAAACCCGGATGCCGGCCCATACGTGCGGATTGGTACGGTGCCGGTGTTTTTGACGCGCATCGTGATGGTGATTACATCACCAAGCATGATTGATTGCGGCGCCATGTAGCTGTAGGTAATGGTGGCTTGTGGTTGACCACTGCTGATAATCTCGATGCGATCGTGCTTCTCAACGATGTTGCCGTATTCGTCGGCGGCACGAATCGTGTAGGTGTAGACGCCATTGGCCAGTATTTGCCCGTCCGTGGTTTTGCCGTTCCATACTTGGCGATGCAATTTGGGTTCAGTAACTTCACCCGTCACAAACGGCAAAATGCGCCCATCCGGCGTCGCAATGCTAATGTCAACCGTGGCAGTCACGGGGAGTTGATAGGTGATTTCGGTGACATCGTCACGGCCATCAGCGTTAGGCGAAATAGTCGTCGGGAACGACAGTAAGTTCTCGATCATCGGTGGTGGCGAATCGGTGCTCTGGATGGCTAACGCAACGCGTTCCTCGGCTGTTTCACCAGCGGCGCTTGTGGCACTGATGACGACCGTGTAATTACCGCTCGGGAGTGCGCGTTGCAACAAGACCGGATCGCCGGTAGGGGCAGTCCCGTCAATGCGCAGTTGATAGGCGTCACTTGAGGCATTGCGCACCACACGGTTGCGAATTCGATATTCGGTCCCCTGGTCGTCAACCAGATGCACGCTGACCTGGGCTGGCTGACCAATGGTGTAGTTGAGTGTGACAGACTCGCCGGCGCCGGTAGGGCGTAAGGTGGTTGCGGAGAGACTGACGTTGCTGAGGAGCGGTGTCGTGCTACATCCAACCAGCACCCACACTGCACCGACTATTACGAGCTGTACCAACCAGCGCATCATGCATCTTCTCCTTCGTTGCTGAGTGGATAGCGCCGATTAAACCACGCAAGCGCCACTACGCCCAACAACACGCCAAACCATAATGTGCCAAAGCGAATTAACATGGTCGCCGCGGCAGCGGCGGCTGTGCTCATGGGAATCATCCAAACCAGTAGTCCGGTTGACGATGCTTCGGAGACGCCGAGTCCACCAGGGAGGAGCGACACTAAGCCGAATAACGTTGACGCCGCAAAAATAAACGTGCTTTGCTGGAGTACAACCAACGAAGGGGTGATACCTAACCCTTCAAGGACATACATGAACGCAATACATTCAAAAAACCACGAAACCACACTAATCAGAGTAATGCTACTGAGTAATCCCCAACCAAGCAGTGTACGGCTTGACTGATAGGCGTTTTGTAGCGGTTGGGCAAATCGCGTATGCGCCACCAACGACAACATCCAGTTGACTGTTTTGGTTGATTGAATGAGGACGATGCCAAGCACTGTTGCACCGACCAGCGCCCAAAACAACGGTGCTGCCGGTGGATACAGTGTGAGGCCCACGCCCATTAACAACAACATGGCGATGCCGTCCGTCATGCGCTCGGCCACGACGATTGGTGCCGAGATGCTGATGGGTGTCTGATTGATGCGGCGCAATAAGTACGACTTTAGTACTTCGCCGATTTTGCCAGGGGTGACAGCCATGACCATACCCGCCGTGAACATCAAGGCACTATCACCACGACTGACGGTGGCACCGAGATTGAGATGTCGCAAATACAGGTCCCATTTGAGCCAGCGCAACACGTAATTGAGCACGGTAAAGCCGAGAATGACTGGTACGGTGTGCCATGCAAAATTACTGAGACTTGCACCGACTTGACTGAGGTCGCTCACAAGTCCGAGGAGTGCGACGACCACGATGCCAATCACCACAGAAAGTATGATTCGTTTGCGTAACTGAGCGACCACAACCACTCCCGACTACAACGCTTAACTTCTATTATATAGCCATAGTGAGAACGTGTGCGGTTTCATTTATACGGAGATGGTAGTATCTTCTCTATCGGTTGACAAAATCTGAAAGTGTTACAATACGACGTAGATGGCCTCCTAGAAGGAGCTTGCACCATGCAGTTCGACCACATTGATGATTTACAACATGCGTTAGCGAGCCGAAATTACATCGCTGATCGTTCCCTGACGACGGCGTTGTTTTTGGCGCTCAAATTGAATAAACCACTCCTTCTTGAAGGTGAAGCCGGCGTCGGAAAGACCGAAATCGCCAAAACACTTACGACACTGCTCGGCACACAGCTCATTCGTCTGCAGTGTTACGAGGGACTTGATGCTTCAACGGCCATTTATGAGTGGAACTACCAGCGTCAGCTCCTGCAGATTCGTTTGGCGGAGCAGAGCGGTGGGCAAGCGTCGAGCGATATTTTCAGCCGTGAATTCCTTATTCAACGCCCGCTCCTTCAAGCGATTGACGCTCGTCATACCCAAGCACCAGTGTTGTTGATTGACGAGCTTGACCGAGCTGACGAGGAATTTGAGGCGTTTTTGCTGGAGCTTTTGTCAGACTGGCAAATCACCATACCGGAGTTGGGCACCATCAAGGCCACCCATCCACCAATCGTGATTATTACGAGTAACCGCACGCGTGAAGTCCATGATGCCCTCAAGCGCCGCTGTCTCTTCCATTGGGTCGATTACCCGACACTCGACAAAGAGCTCAAGATCTTGGCCGCACGCGTACCCCACATCAATGACACGTTGGCGCGTCAGATTGTGTTGTTTGTTCAGGAACTGCGTCGCCTCGACCTATTCAAAATTCCTGGCGTGGCCGAGACGATTGACTGGGCCAATGCACTGGCTGCCCTGAACACGACCAAACTGACACTTGAGACGGTAGATGACACCCTTGGGGCCATCCTGAAATATCAAGACGACTTGCAACAGGTGCGTGGCGATGCGGTCAAGGCAATCATGGCACGGGTAAGCGCACTATGACGCAAGGGCACATCAGCGAGCACATCGTCGGATTTGTCCATCTGCTCCGTAGCATGGGTATTAAGGTGGGTAGTGGCCAACTGCTTGATTTTGGTCGTGCACTGACGTTTGTCGGATTGACCGACCGCGAGGCCTTGCATGATGCCGCCCGATGCACGTTGATTAATAAGCCCGAAGATCTGCCGTT
>VGPG01000211.1 GCA_016875555.1 Chloroflexota bacterium
TGCAGCGGTGTCGACGCAAACAAGCATCGCGTTCCAACGGGCTACTCTCCGCGCACTTGAGGTAGCACAAACCGCAACCTATGTCAAAACAGCCGGGTTACCGACGTTTACTGCAACTGCACGACCTCGTCGTACACAGACGGGAACGATGACGGCAACTGCCACGCAAACGGCCTCATTGATGCCCACGTTTACGCCCACGCTTGTGCCAATTTACACGCAGAATATTTCACTCCCAAAAAAGTATCGTGCACTGGTGCGGCATCCGCTTTCTGACTCGACAGTAATGCTATATGGTGGCGATGCGTCAAAATCATTGCTACCTGAATTGGTTGTTGTGAATGCGCAGAGTCAACGCACAGAAATGTCGCTCACGTTGCCTGGTGTCGATGCTACGGTGGTATCACCGATGGTGAATGTGCGAAATCGGTTTGTGGTTGCTGGTCGACTTAATTGGGATAGCATGTACATTCAAACATACGATGTGACGCAAACTACAGCACAACTCGTACAGACTATACTTCTCCCGCTCAGTGATGGTGCGCTCGTGACGGCAATCTATGCTACCGATACGCGGGTATTTGTAGGTCTATCCGTATTGGTTGCTCCGAGTGTGTTACCAGAAGGTCGTCTACTTGTGCTTGATACGTCATCAAGCAATATCAACGCATCACACGTCCAAACATATACGTTGAGTGGAGTGCCAAATGCACTTACGGCACTTGATGACGCAGATGCGCTTGTGATAGTTGGTGGTGTTATTCCGCATGCACGACTGACGAAGGGATTTGTGCAGACGGTGCAACTCACCGCACAATCGTATCGGGTGAACCCGATGAGCGAACGCCCGTTGCCAGTGCTTGATGTTGCTGAGCTTTCAATCCTGCAAGGACTTCTGCGTTTGCACCTGGTTTTTGTGGCAGAAGGTGACGGTTTGGCCGTTTTATCAGTTGACGAAATGTCAGGCGCTGTCACGCAGTATCAGCCCGTTGTGCTCGTTCCTGCAGCGAAACTTGATCGTCAGGCAGATTATCTGGCCGTGATTGGATTTGATAGACGACAGCGTTTGAATCGTACGCACCTCTTTCACTGGAGTCGGAACGCGCTGCATCTCCGGCGTGCAATCTCACATGTCAATCGCGATGGTGGTATAGTGGGTGTGGCACTCCATGGTGCCAACCCAGTGTTTGCGGATACGACGTGGCTCCGATTTACGCGGTGATAGTTAGCACATTACGATGTGGGGAAATGATGGCAACAGATACATGTTGTACTCGCGAGGTTAATTCTTCAACACGTGAAGGCGATGCTGATTTGGTTCAGCCACTCAAGGCACTTGCGCACCCAGTTCGTTTGCGCATGATCGAACTGATTGCATCGTGTGAAGATGGGATGTGCGTGTGTGACATCGAACCTGCATTTGCATTGTCTCAGCCTACAATCTCGCACCATTTACGCCTACTCCGTGAGGCTGGTTTGGTCGAGACATCGCAGTCCGGCACGTGGGTGTTTTATAAAGTGAATCAGCCGACTTTTATGGCGGTGGTGCGGAGGCTTGCACTGGTGGTCGTGAAGGAATGATTTTTTGGTGTATTATATCGATAAACTTCAATATAAGGAAGTAGTAACGATGCGTAATCCACAGTTTGAACCAATCCATTTGACGGTCAAAGAAACGTATCGACAGGTGGCGCTAAATCAAGAATCTTGCTGCTCCATCAGTGATTGTTGTGGAAGTATGTTGTACGATGCTGGTGCGTTACAGGGCATACCAGTAGATGCAGTCCAAGCGAGTCGTGGGTGTGGTAATCCACAAGCGATTGCTGCGTTGATGCCCGGTGAGGTAGTACTTGATTTGGGTTCTGGTGGCGGCATTGATGTATTTATGGCGGCACAACAAGTCGGTGAGACTGGCTATGTGTATGGTGTCGACATGACCGAAGAAATGATTGCGTTAGCACGACGAAATGCGGAACTCATCGGTGCAACGAACGTTGCGTTCAGACATGGCATGATTGAGCAGTTGCCAATCGATTCGCACCATGTTGATGTGATTATTTCGAATTGCGTGATTAAATTGACTCCAGATAAGTCGGCTGCATTTGCGGAGGCATTCCGCGTGTTGAGGACTGGTGGGCGACTGGCCATTTCTGATGTGGTCATTGATGGCGTGTTGCATGATTTGCCGGTTTCAGAAGCCGAAATTCGGGCAAGTCTGAATTGGGCGGGATGCGTGGCTGGTGCACTCACTACAACAGAGCTCGTGCGCTTATTGTCGGACGTCGGATTCGTTGATGTGCGTGTTGAGATGCAATCACACTACACGGTCGGCGATTTATACGGGCAAATGCCTGCGACTCTAGCGAACCTTGATGCAGCAACGGTGCGTGAACTCGTTGGTCGCTTTGGTAGCGCAAACATTCACGCACGTAAGCTGTAGACGCATTTATTCACGGTTCAGTAGCCAGTGGATGACGGAGTGATCGGCATTGGCATGACCGGCATCGATCACTTCAGCGTAGCGCTGCACGGCTGTTTCAAGGAACGGTAGTGTGAGTTGCTTTTGTTCTGCTAATGCCTGTGCCATGCGCAAATCCTTGAGTTGTAGTGACACTTTACCTCCTGGTACGTAGCGCCGTGTGTGCATGCGGGTACCGTGTATCTGGAGGAGTTTGGAGTCTGCGAATCCGCCAGTCAACGCACGTTGCACGGCGTCGATGACGAGTCCATGCCGTTCTGCAAGTGTCAGGGCTTCGGCCAATGTCTCAAGGGTGAGACCAACAATCACCTGGTTGATTATTTTGCAAGTGTGGCCAGCACCTGCATCACCCACACGAGTCACACGCCCACAGCACGCCAAGATAGGTGTCGCACGATTCACCGCCTCAGGCGTACCTCCCGCCATGATTGCCAACGTGCCGGCACTCGCCCCCTCTGGTCCGCCTGAGACGGGTGCATCAACCCACGCCACACCGAGCTGTGCAAGCATCTCAGCATGCCAGATTGATGTGGCGGGATCAGCGCTACTACAGTCGATGACGAGTTGACCAGGGCGTAGGACATCACGGATATGCGTGAGTACACTAGCAACGGCGGTGGCATCAGTGACCATCAGCACAACGATATCGCTTGTGGCCACAAGCGCATGGAGTTGCGCACTCCCGGAGGTGATATGCGGATCTGGCATCGGAGTCCGATTCCAGCGTGTGATAGTAAAGCCGGCGTCCGCGATGCGTTGTGCCATTGGTATCCCCATGGCACCCATGCCAATCCAGAGGATGTGTGGCGTGTTTGACATGTCTGCCCTCCAACCGTAAGATTTGAACACTCATCAATCTACCTACCATGATAAGCGAGGATGATATGCCCATTGTGCCGATTGTAGACACGCATGTTCATTTGTGGGATCCAAACGAGTTGCGAATGTCGTGGTTGGACGGTAATTCGGTGCTGAACAAGCGCTACATGGTCAACGAATTGTCCGCACATGCTTCAGGTGTGGCCCTTGACTCAATCGTGTATGTTGAGGTGGCGGTTGAACCACAGTACGCCATCATTGAAGCCCAACGTATTCAGCGCCTTGCCACATCTTGGCCTACGCTGGCAGGGATAGTAGCTGCTGCCCCGGTTGAGTTTGGTGACGTAGCCCGTGCCTACTATCAATCATTGGTGGATATTGGACCGCAGATCAAAGGTGTGCGGCGGCTCTTTCAAGGTGAAAGTGACGTCAATTTTGCGTCACGCCCAGAAGTTGTGGCCGGGGTGCGTGCACTTGCTGCCTACGGCTTGAGTTTCGACATTTGTATTTTTCATCCGCAACTCCCAGCGGTCATCGAACTGGTGCGTCAGGTCCCCGAGGTGCAGTTTGTGCTGGATCATGTAGCCAAACCCGACATTAAGTCGGGATCTCTTGAACCGTGGCGCACGCACCTGCGTGAACTTGCACACCTACCGAACGTGGTGTGCAAGATAAGTGGCATGACCACTGAGGCAGATCACCGTGCATGGCGTCACGCTGATCTTGTGCCCTATGCGGACCATGTGATTGATGTGTTTGGAGATGAGCGGATTATGTTTGGCGGTGATTGGCCAGTATCGCTGATGTCAACAACATATGTGGCGTGGGTCGAGACGGTCGATTCGTTGGTCAGTCAACTATCGCACGCTGGTCAAACGTGTTTTTGGCGTGATACGGCGAAGCGCGTCTATCGACTTGGTAGCTAACTCGCATTTGGTGCGGTAATGAACGGTTGCGTGTTCGTCATACATGCGAACAGAGCCAGCACGTATTTGCGTGCTGGCTCGTGTGCGTCTACGACTGTCTATTTGGCCAGAGATGGTCGTGAGAGGGCTAACGGAGCGACTTCTGCGGGTGTTTTGTGAGTGACGGCTGCCATCGCCAGATATTTGCCGAAGACGAATCCAAATGGCATGCCTGATCCGCAGAAGCCGCCACCCGCCCACACGTTTGGCTGGTCAGGCATAGCATCTAGCACGGGGACATAGTCCTGAGTAAAGCCCATCAGACCAGCCCAGCGTCGTGTAATTGGTGTTCCAGCCAGCTTCGGGAAGAGTCGCGGTAAAACGGCATCGAGCGCGTTTTGTACGTCGTCAGTGATGCCAATATCGTACAAATCAACATCTTTGTTTTGTGCGACTGCACGACATCCGCCCAGCACAATCGACCCATCAAGGGTTTGTTGCCAGTACTCGCCTGTGGGGGTGATGTCTGTGCCCATGCC
>VGPG01000212.1 GCA_016875555.1 Chloroflexota bacterium
AGTTGGCCAGGGTTTGTCTATGCTGCGGTCAAATCGTGGAATCCTGCGCACGCCGTCGATCTCACCGATGCCATCACGGCCACCATCACACATGACATGCATCTAGCACGCGCCACCATCCACATTGGCCGGCTCGATCGACACTTTACGCCAAGTGTACCGGGGGCTGGCACGCTTGCCAGCATGTTGGCACGACCGGGCACGGCGCGTCAGTTGGCCGAGCATGGTCTGACACAGTCTATGCTCGAGGCCGCCTGGGCCGATGTCATCAAGGTGCGCAATGAGTGTGCCAACGCCATCGTACCGTGGCGCATCCGCGATGGAGAGCTCTGGCAACGCGAAATCAGTGCGACCGCCGATTGGATGCACGTAGCCATTGCACGCGCACAACACGAACTTGGTTGGCCGCCAGTGTGCACAGAAGCAGAAATGTCGACGCTCACAACGACGCTGCTCAACGAATATCGTACGCATTGGCTCGCCCGCAACCGATTAGGTGGCATGCATGATTCACATGCGAAACTTACCAGCATGGTCCTACCTGATTCGTGATACCTTACAATCCCTCAACACCATTGAACATCGGTGTGGGCATTCAAATAATTGCCGAATCGCACCGAACTCCAATACCCTGACCACGTAGCGCAGACCCAGTCACCAACCAGGTGGAACGTGGCCTGGCAAATCGCGTGCACCGAGGGGCATAGCAGTATGCCACGCCCCTCGGTGATGCGCATTACCCGCGCAGATCATAGCGCGGAATCACCACCGTCTGCCGCATCACCTCCTCGGCGGTGGCAGTGGTACCCAACTCGAGGATGCCGCGCATCAGGCTGGGCGAATAGCCACTCACCAGCCCTACGCCGTGCTGATCGTGGCGTGCCGGCACGCCATGGCTATCCCGCAGATTCCAGAACACCACCTGTGGCAACTGGTAGCCGGCCGCCGTATATTTGCGCACAATCATCTCGATGGCGCTGTCGTCATGCTCGACGCATACGTCGAACTGCATGTCCGACAAAATCAGCAGGGTCTGGGGCATCTCGGCCGCAGGCACCCAATTGGCCACGGCCACCTCGAGGATGCGGTCAAACGCCGCATGCAGATTGGTACTCATACCCCATCTCGCCTCCACCAAGCTGTCGTATTTGGCTACAATGTCGCCCTGCAGATAGAGCAACTCAGGTTGCGCGGTGAACGTGAGCACTAGGTCTTTGAATGCACCGACATTCTTGTCGGCCATGTACAAGCCCAACGCCACGGCCACATCGATGGCCCGGACGTTGGATGCAATCTGAATATGCATCGACCCCGAGACGTCGACCAACAGCAACACCGAGGCCGCACCGATATAGTTGGGCAAAGCCTGCCATTGGGCGCGCACAAGCGTCACATCATCGGCCGTTCGACTACGCTCTGCCAATGGTCGAATCACCTGATGCGGGTAGATGGCCTTGGCGTTGATTGTGGCCTCGCCGGCCGCAAGTTGCTTCAGGTAGATGCCGTACAACGGCGTGCGGGCGGTAAACGCCGTGCGGTAGCGCATAGCAGCCTGCGACGGCACCGCTGCAAAGTCGATGTCGTGCCAGCGCCGGGCACACATCTGCTGCTCGACCACGTTGGTCAAGCCGACAAGCAGCTGTCGATACTGCTTTGGTGACAGCCCGAGGTGCTGGCGCAACGCGATCGCCACCGGCCCCTGACGCGGCATCCACTTGGCACACAGCTGATTGCCTGCGGCCAAGCCCTCTGCGATGAGGTCGAAAGCCTCACGCTTGAGCGCACCACGGAAGACCAACAGGTCGTCTCAGCGGCCAATCACCGGGATATTGAGCAACAGTGCCCGCGCTCCGGCAACATCGACCTGCTCGAGATAGGTCAAAATGGAGCGGAACGTGTCGCGCATGCCGGCGCCGCCACGCACGTCGCGCGCCCATTGCGCAATGCGCAAGGCCAACTCGCGCTCCTCGGCGTGCGCCTGGGCAAACGCCGGGATAATCTCGTCGCTGGGGCACGCGCCAATAGTGTAGAACAGGTCGACACTGGCGTTGGCGCTCGATTGGCGCACCTGCATGCCGTTTTCGGTACGGGTGAGTTGGTTTTGGGTGGCAGTAAGAAATGTGGTCACTGGTGTTGTTCCTTTCATGAACAGAATCGACTTGATGACCGCGATTCAACGCACCCACCTGCAGGTGGATACACGAATCCCGTGCATCAAATTCAATGTTCACAAAAGGCTCAATCACTTGGGGGTTGGACGTGGCTACAGTCGAGTGGCAATCCCGCTCGGCCGAGTGGCCCGCAATAGCAAAAGGTGGAGAGTTGCCAGCGACTGCGCCACGAATGATGTTTTCACACAGGTTAGGGGGTGTTTGTGCTTTCGCACTTTATTAATGAAGATTGCTACCTAACCTTACCGTCAAAATAATAGCAGAGGCGCAATGTCACGTCAAGATGTCTTTTATGTGAATGTGTTAATCTTGACTGCTGTTTATGTTTGTGTGCACACAGCAGTGTGCCCCGATGGATTTCTCTGGCAGTATCCGGATGCTGCCATACGAATCCGTACGGGCGTCACTTGCAATGCTCCAAATCATTCATTCTATGAACCATCTAGATCCAATGTGGGCGCAGCAAGCCACACACTCTACGGCCCTCCCCCACCCGTCACTGCAGCCGGCGATGGTGGAGGCACACCTCGAGCACCTCAGTCGTAAGGGCGTCCCGAGGGCGCACGCATCGTTGACATCAACGCAGGTCGCGATGCAATGATGCGGTGACATGACTCATCAAGTTTCGAATCCACAGTATTTTTGTTTTTCGAAAGCAAACAGCACCCCAAGCAGAGATGGTATAGTCATATATAGCACGCACATCACAGGAGTAGATACCATGCCACAGAACCGGTGGAACGAGACCGACAAACACCAACTCCCAGCCCTCGACGGGCTCGTCTATCGCAGTCGGCTGCTCGGTAGTGACCGCACCGTCGTCAACATTTTCGGCGGCAATACCAGCGCCAAGACCATCGAGCACGACCACGTCGGCCGCGAGGTCCAAGTCTTGTGGGTCAAGGGCTCAGGCAGTGACGTGGCCACTATCGGCGAAGGCGGCTTTGCGGCCCTACGCATGCCCGATATCGCCCCGCTCATCCAACGCGCCGAGATGAGCGACGAGGAGATGGTCGCCTACCTCAACCGCAGCGTCTTTTTGCAGGATCGCCCACGTCAGTCAATCGAAACCCTGCTCCATGCCTTTATTCCCGCCCCACACGTCGATCACACCCACCCCGATGCCGTCATCAGCTTAGCCTGTGCTGCCGACGGCCGCGCCTTATGTCAACGCCTGTGGGGTAACCGCATGGTGTGGGTCGACTATATCCGCCCGGGATTCACGCTCAGCAAACAAATCGGCGAGGGCGTGGCCAACAATCCGCAGGCTGATTTGGTGGTGATGGGCAAGCACGGCCTAACCGTCTGGGCCAACACCAGCGCCGAGTGCTATGCCCAGAGTATTAAGGTGATTGGCGAGGCCGAGGAGTTCATCAACAGCACGCGCAACGGCCGCGTCATCTTCGCCGGCGCCGCAGTGCCCGCCTTGGCGGCCGAAGAGCGCACCCAGGTGTGGAGTCAGGTGTTGCCCGTGCTCCGTGGTGCGCTCAGTCAACAAGGGAGCCAGATTGTCCAGGTCGATGAGTCAGCAAACGTGCTCGAGTTCATCGGCAGCGAAGGCGCAGCACAGTTCACCCAAGTCGGCGCCGCCTGCCCCGATCACCTGGTGCACACCAAGCGCTTGCCACTCTTCATTGACTGGCAGCCGAGTCAGGGTATTGATGCCTTGAACGCAGCGATCACCACGCAGGTGGCTGAATACGCCCGTGCGTATACTGCCTACTTCGAGGCCCACAAATGCGCTGATGACACGATGATGAACCCCTACCCACGCATCACCCTCATCCCCGGGTTGGGCATGGTGACCGCGGGGGCTGACGCGCAGGCCGCCGATATCAGCAATCAACTCTACCACCGGGCCATTGCCGTCATCGGCGGGAGCATGGCGGTCGGCGAGTATACCAGTTTGAGCGCGGCCGAAGCCTTTGCCATTGAGTATTGGCCACTCGAGCAATACAAACTCAAACTGAAGCCGGCGCCGCGCGAGCTATCTGGCAAAGTGGCCGTCGTCACCGGCGCCGCCAGTGGGATTGGGCGGGCTACGGCACGGCGCTTGGCCGCTGATGGCGCCCATATTGCGATTTTCGACATTAATCTGGCCGGTGCCGAGGCGGTCGCCAAGGAGCTCAACGATACCTACAAGATGCGCCGCGCCATCGCCGTCCATTGTGATGTGACTAGCGAGGCCGCCGTAATTGCCGCCATGCAGCAGGTGATTCGGGCCTTTGGTGGCGTCGATATCGTGGTCAACAATGCCGGTTTTGCCATCGCAAAGCCGGTGGCCGAGACGACCGTCGATGACTGGGATCGCATGTTGGGCGTGTTGGGCAAAGGCTACTTCTTGATCTCGCGCGAGGCCTTCAAGATTTGGCAAACCCAAAAGACCGGCGGATCGCTGATTGTCATCGCCAGCAAAAACAGCGTGATGGCCAGCAAGGGCAACGTGGCCTATAGCGCCGCCAAAGCCGCTGAGTTGCACATGGCGCGGTGTTTGGCCGAAGAGGGCGGCGCTATCGGCGTGCGCGTCAACACCGTGCTCCCCGATGCGGTACTCGAGGGCA
>VGPG01000213.1 GCA_016875555.1 Chloroflexota bacterium
GGCGGCCAAAAAGCCGTACAAGGTATCAGCGGTGGCAGCCCCTAATCCTGAGGCAAAGCCGGCTCTCCACCCGTGTGCCAACGTACGCCGAATGCACAGCAGACCGATTGGTCCGACTGGTACGGCAATCATGAATCCCATACCAATTCCACGCCACAACGCTTCCATCGTTTGTTCCTTGCAACTATACAGAAAGCCCGCTTCACCTGTCTGGTGAAGCGGGCTTGGTCTACCTGACGACAAGCAAGCTCAACCAGACCTATGGTCCGGCTTCTTTGCGCGCTTAACTTGCTTATTGATGAACACTTGCATGTGATGTACGTGCCTCTGTGTAACGATGTGGGAATGATAGCGGTTTTGTCTCTGACTGTCAAATCACCCCTGTTGGCGGTATAATACCTAGCATGAGATACAGTTTTGAAAGGGACACGCATGCAGATTCATCCCGGCATCTTCAAAGCCTATGACATTCGCGGTATCTACCCCACCGAACTCAACGAAGACGGCGCCTATGCCATTGGTCGGGCCTTTGCCACCTATCTCAACGCCGCACAAGTCATTGTTGGGCACGACATGCGTCTCTCCGGCCCGAGCATCTTCGACGCGGTTACGCGTGGCTTGATGGATCAAGGTGCCGATATCATCGAGATTGGTCTGGTCAGTACTGATCAGTTTTATTTTGCCTGTGCTCAGCTCGGACTGCCGGGCATGATGGTCACTGCCTCGCATAACCCTAAGGAGTACAACGGCTTTAAGATGGTGCGCAAAATGCCCTACTTGCTCAGTGGCAGCGAGGGGATTAGCGATTTGCGCACCATCGTGCAGAACGACGCCTACGCCACGCCGAGCCGCAAAGGTTCACGTCGGAGCATCGATTTGTCGGAGCAGTTCATCGATCACATGTTGGGCTTGATTGACATCGATCTCATCGCTGCCGCCGGCCCGATGACGGTGGTCGCCGATACCGGCAACGGCACCGTGGGGCCGATTCTGGAGCGCGTCTACAAGAAGTTGCCAGTCAACTTCGTTGGGCTCTACCTCAACCCGGATGGCTCGCTGCCCAACCACGGGCTTGACCCGTTGCAACCAGAGAACCGCGCCGAGCTCGAGCAGCGCGTGGTCAGCGAAAAAGCCGCCACCGGGTTTGCCTTTGATGGCGACGGCGACCGCTTTTTTGCAATTGATGACCAAGGGCGCTTTGTGGCCGGCGACTTCTTCACCGCCATCATGGCGCGCTACCTGCTCAAACGCACGCCGGGCGCCAAGATTGTCTACGACGTGCGCGCCTCGTGGGCAGTGCCACAGTTGGTGGCCGCTGCCGGCGGTACGGCGCTCGAAGAGCGCGTCGGGCATGCGTTTATCAAGCGGCGTATGGCCGATGAGGGTGCGCTGTTTGGTGGCGAGGTAACGGGGCACTACTACTTCAAGGACTTCTTCTTTGCCGATTCGGGTTTGTTGCCGTCGTTGTTGACCGTCGAAATGCTGGCCCGTGAGCAGACCACGCTGTCAGCCTTGCTTGCTCCGATCGAGGCCAAGTATTTCATTTCGGGCGAAATCAACTCGCGCGTGGCTGATTCGGCCAAGGTCATTGAGGCCTTACGGATGCGCTTTGGTGATGCCAAGATTGAAACGCGCGATGGTCTATCGGTGATCTACCACGACTGGCACTTCAATGTGCGTACATCAAATACTGAACCACTCGTGCGCCTCAATCTAGAGGCAATGAATCCAGCCACCATGGCGGCACGCCGTGATGAGGTGCTGGCCATCATTCGCGGGTAAATGTAATGGCAGTGTGGAAAGCGTGGGTGGTACGTCAGTTTGGTGTGGCAGATGCGGCGGTCGTGATGGCCGTCGCTTTTGCGTGTTCAGCGCTGTTGGGGATTATTCGTCAAACCATGCTCGGTGCCACGTTTAGTGATGGTGCTGAAGCTGCGGCGTATTATGCCGCAGCACGACTACCTGAGACATTCATTACCTTTGTGTCGGGCGGTGCCTTCACAGCCGCTCTCGTGCCGGTGTTGTTATCTGAACGCGAACATGCGCATCAACAACAGTTACTCAATGTGGTGCTGACGATCGTGGGGGTGGCAGTTGCGGTGTTATCACTGCTCGGCATATTGGCCTCTTCGTGGTTTGTTCGTACCGTGTTGCTCCCGGGCATTGATGCCGAGACCCAACAATTGACCATTCACGTGAGTCGATTACTCTTTGTACAACCACTGCTGTTAGCCGTGGTGAGTGTGTTGAGTGCTGCGTTGACCGCCCACAAACGCTTCGCTATGATTGCGTTCGCCTATGTCGTCCACAACCCGACGATCATTATCGGGATTTGGGTGGCACAACAATGGCCGAATCTGGGCATTTATGCACCAGCGACCGGCCTCGTGCTGGCGGCGGTTGCCAAACTCTGTTTTGTGTGGGTAGGTATGCGTGGACTGCAGTGGAAGATGGCGTGGGCCTGGCAGCCGCAGTTGCCGCAACTCAGGCGAGTGTTATGGTTGGCGTTGCCGACCGCGTTGTCGGTGACGGTGAATTATGCCGGGAGTATCGTTGATACATCATTTGCTGCCCAGGTTGGGGTGACCACGGTGGCGGCCATTTATAGTGGGTGGTTACTCGCTGATATGCCGGCACGGCTGATTGGGTCCGCCATCGGCCAGGCCGTTTTCCCACATTTAGCCGACGCCATCGTGCAACAAAACATCAGAGCCGCACGTCTGTTGTTTTGGCGAACGTTGCTCGTTGCGGTGGCATTGGCCATACCGATCGTCATCATGCTCTGGTTTTTTGGACGTTGGGGAATTGCTGTCGTACTTGAACGCGGTGCCTTTGATAGTGCCGCCGGTGATCGTACATATGCCGTGTTGCAGTGGTATATTATCGGATTGCCTGCCTATATTATGACCGAGCTCTTGTCGCGCATGTTGAACGCCATGCAAAATACGCATACGCCACTCTTGACAAATATGATGCAGTTGTCTGCAAAGTGGGCGATACTGCGTTGGTTCGGGAGTGGTTGGGGACTAGTGGCGGTGCCGATGGCGCATGCACTCACCTGTTATGTAGAAACGCTCGTGTTGGCCGCATTTGTGTGGCGCAAAGTGCGTTGATTTGAGGATTTGATGAATCAGCGATTTACGCGTCAACGCATGTCGTTACACCCCACGCAAGTGCTTGTCCTTGGATTTTTTGCTGTTATTGTCCTCGGTGCGCTCCTCTTGACAATGCCTTTTGCCACCGTCGATCAACGTGGACTGGCATGGCTTGATGCCGTGTTCATGGCGACATCAGCAGTCTGTGTAACCGGACTTGCCGTGGTCGATCCGGGGACTCAACTGTCGCGGGTCGGGCAGGTTATCATTCTCGTGCTGGTGCAAATTGGTGGCTTAGGATTTATGACGCTGGCAGCCATGGTTGCGTTGCTTCTGGGTAAGCGCATCACCATCAACGAACGAGTCATTCTCAAAGAATCGCTGAACCAAATGTCATTACAGGGCATCGTGCGCGTGGTGCGCTACATCGTTTTGCTGACGATCTCGATTGAATTGGTTGGGGCCATCATACTCGCCTGGTCATTTCGGCAACAGATGCCCATGAGTGATGCGTTGTTCAACGGATTATTTCATGCCGTGTCAGCCTTCAACAATGCCGGGTTTGATTTGTTTACCACGAGTATGGTCGGCTTTAACACCCATCCGCTTGTGATGATGACTATTATTGTACTGCTCACCGTAGGCGGGATGGGATTGCTCGTGTGGGTCAATGCACTCGGTCACGGATGGCATGTGCAGCGCTGGAGCCTCCACACAAAAATTGTCGTGATTACCACGGCCACACTGCTGGTGACTGGGAGTGTGCTCGTATTTGTGTTTGAATACAATGGAAGTGCTTTTGCCGACTTTACGGTATCACAAAAAATCTTGAACAGCCTTTTCCAAAGTGCGACATCGCGGACGGCGGGTTTTTTTAGTGTAACCATGACAACACTCACGAGTGCCACCATCGTGCTGATGATGATGCTCATGTTTATTGGCGCATCTCCAGGCTCGACAGGAGGTGGCATCAAAACGACCACCTTTGCTATGGCCATTTTGACCGTGTACAACGTGCTTCGAGGCCGGAGCGAAATCCACGTCTGGCAACGAACGGTGACGGCTCCACTTTTGCTCAAATCGTTTGCCGTGATTTTTGTGTCTTTGTCGTGGGTTATGGTTATGACGCTCGTGCTCAGCGTGACAGAATCTGCGCCGTTTTTGTGGGTGGCGTTTGAAGTGGTCTCTGCGTTTGCGACGGTCGGACTGACCCTTGGGCTGACCCCCGCGTTATCCGATTTTGGCAAGTGGATGATTATCGCAACGATGTTTGTTGGACGCGTTGGTCCACTGACGTTGTTTTTGGCCTTAATGTTACGGAGCAAAGAGCCCCTCTATCGCTATCCCGAAGAGAGCGTCTTGATAGGCTAGAACGAGGATGAAATGAAACATATTGCCGTAATCGGATTGGGCTTATTTGGTACGAGTGTCGCCGAAACCTTGGTGCAACAAGGGCACTATGTGCTTGGTATCGATATCAATGAACAACGCGTACAAATGTTGGCCCGCCAATTGAATCAGTGCGTCTCGGTGAGCAATGTAGACGAAGAATCATTACTGGCGCTTGGCATCAAAGAGTATGACGCCGTTGTTGTTGCGATTGGTGATATCGAAGCGAATTTG
>VGPG01000214.1 GCA_016875555.1 Chloroflexota bacterium
TGTAACGGCGGCAGACCTCGATGAGTACCAGGCGGCAGACGAACAAACGGTGACAGGTACCTACCGCGGCTACGACATTACGACGTCACAAGCCCCGCATGGTGGTCCTACCGTTGTGGAAATATTGAACATTCTCGAGGGGTATAACCTGCATGCGCTCGGTCACAACAGCGCCGAATACATCTATCTTGTCGCCATGGCAATGAAGGCTGCATTCACGGACCGCAACGCGCATCTAGGTGACCCGCGCGCAGGTTCGGTCCCAGTGCGCTGGATGACGTCGAAGGCTCGCGCCAAAGAGTGGCAGACACATATTGATGCGGGCAAGCCGATTACCGTGGGTGACACTCCGACAACACCTCCTGATACCACGCATATCAGTGTCGTCGATCATAATGGGATGTGCGTCGCACTGACCCATTCTCTGGGTATGTCGTCTGGCGTGATTACGCCGGGGCTCGGGTTCATGTACAACAATTCGATGGTCAACTTCCACCCATTCCCCGGGCATCGCAATTCAATCGCGCCGCGGGTTGGGCGTACAACGGGGATGGCACCAACTATCATCTCGAAGGATGGTAAACCGGTGTTAGTACTCGGTGCGCCGGGGGCGTCGCGAATTATCACGGCGGTTCTCCAAGTAATCGTTAATTTTCTCGATTTTGGCATGAGTATTAGTGATGCGATTGCGGCTCCGCGCATCGATTGTCAAGGGAACAATATTGTGTGCCATGGTCGAATCCCTGAATACATCTGTGAAGTGGTACGACAACGACACCCAATTTCACGACTTCCGCAGAGTTATGGTGCAATGGCGTTTGTGCAGGCTGTTTCACTACGCGATGGAGTACTCCAGGGTGGCACTGATCCTGGTTGTTCAGGTGTTGCATTACACGTGTAACGTGCAGCGCGATTTCAGCATGAATGGAGTATCCGCATGTACGATTTGACCTCGGTATCATTACCGCGATTATCTGGATTACCGCTCAAAATGATGCGTTGGTTACTTGAGCAACCCACTACGCGTTCATTGTTAGCACCTGAATTGTTGCGCAGTGCTGGTGTAGTAGCCTATCGGCAGCATGTCGAGACATCAGCCCCACTCCTTGAGCCGATATTAGATTCATGGCCACAAGCACCTGCAACGGATGGAACACATCAGTCACACACTGCACCAACGTCATCCACGTCAGGATGCATCTGGCAATCGAGTGCACAACTGCATACGGCATTTTTGGCCAAAAGCACCACCCCACGGGCACTCATCGACAGCATCATTGGTCAGCGTAAAAATCCGGTGTTCATGCACTTAAATGCATATATTGCCTTCGATGACGAAACACTCCTGCTCGAGGCTGATATGTCCACGCACCGGTATGCGGAGGGCAAACCAATTGGACCGTTCGACGGCATACCTGTTTCCATCAAAGATGAGTTCGGCGTAACAAATTATCGGACCGGTGGCGGAACGACATTTCTTGGCGGCAGTGGTGCACGTCACGATGCCACCGCTGTTGCACGCTTACGGGCAGCTGGCGCACTCATTGTCGGTAAGGGGCAAATGCACGAAATCGGACTCGGCGTGATTGGGACAAACTACCCCTACGGTCCAGCGCGTAATCCATTTAATCCCGCACACACAGCAGGCGGCAGTTCTGGTGGTGGCGCGGCGGCTATCGCGAGTTGTCAAGCCATCGTCGCACTTGGAGCAGATGGTGGCGGCTCCATTCGAGTCCCTGCAGCATTTTGCGGATTAGTAGGTCTGAAGCCCACATTTGGTCGAATATCGTCACACGGGAGTGCGGGAGTGGTCAAAAGCATGTCATTTCCTGGACCACTCGCAGCGTTCCCAAGCGACATCAACA
The DNA here is from genome assembly GCA_016875555.1 of Chloroflexota bacterium. GTDB lineage: Bacteria > Chloroflexota > Chloroflexia > Chloroflexales > Roseiflexaceae > UBA965. Next base: position 1,866 of record VGPG01000214.1, read on the forward strand.
CGAGTTATTTGCTCATGGCCGGCACTGATGAACATGACCGGACGACGCACCATCAGCCTGCGCCAACCCCGGCAAACATGGATGTAACTGATTTGCGTGGCAAAACCATCGGGTACATGCCTGCGTGGTTTGACCACGCCGACCGCGAAATCGTCGCTGCATGTCGAAGCATGTTGTACTACTTTCAAGCGGCAGGTGCTGAACTCCGCGAAATTTCAATCCCTCAGCTCGAAGCAGCACGCGTTGCGCATACCATCATCATCACACGCGAGATTTTGACGGCACTACAACATGATTTGCGCTTGTACGGGTACAAATTGTCAGACGAAACGCGTCTTTCGTTAGCACTGGCACGTGAGTTCAAAGATGCAGATCTCCACAAAGCGCAACAAACGCGTGCAACATTAATCGCAAATTTGAAGCACATTTACGGTCAGGTTGATGTTATTGCAACACCTACAACCGGTCTGGTGGCACCAATCATTAACTCCTCGGCAATCCCACATGGTTTGAGTGACTTAAGCAGTACGTTTGAGATTATGCGGTTTGCCTTCGTGGCCAACTTAGCAGGTCTACCGGCGATCAGCATCCCGGCTGGCCATACAAAATCAGGCCTACCAATTGGATTTCAACTGATTGCACGACCATGGCAAGAACACGAATTAATTGAGGCCGCACAAGTTGCCGAACAATGGCGCACCATCCTCCCGCCAACCATTCATCTCTAAACAAACGCACGGTGCCTGTTCGAAGAACAGGCACCGCATACAACGGCAAAGCAGCTATTGTGCGTAGAGCGTGACAATTTCGTTGGCGCGCTGCACCAAGTGTTGTGTAATCCAGGTTGCAAGCTCTGGATGTTCAAACGTGGCCGTACTCAACCGTTCGATCATCAGCGTGTTGTGCAGCATGAGCGATTGCAAGTCATCAACTGTGGCTGTGGATACCGAGCCAGTCGCAATAGCAGCATTTGGATACCAGTTCTGTTGCAACGCGGTTAAGGCTGCGATGTCTGCAGCACGGCGGTCGGCAATCTGCTTCGCGGCTGGATTTGTCTCCGCAAGAAGATTTGCGATATTTTGTTCGTTTTGCAATTCAAACAACACGTGGACGAGAATATCCTCATCCCCAGCCTGTGCATGCATCACCCCATCAAGACCATACATCTTACCCATGTGCCCATCCATACCATCACCTGCCATGCCGCGCATTTCATGGCGCCCGAACTGCATATCATCGTGATTACCACGCATGCCACCTTGCCCCCATGACATTGCACCATGCTTGCCCATGCTGCCATTGTGACCATCCATCGTGGTCATGTGTGTCCACGGAGCGTCAATCCAGCCCAGTGCTGCCGCACCCCAAATACCACCCATGAAAACTGCACCAGCCACCACCAGTGCGGCACCAACAATACCTACCATGCGTACCCAATCGCGAGTATTTGACTGCGTCATAAACTTCCTTCTCCTTCGTCGTATAAACGTTATTTATCAGATTCGGTCTGAGTTGTTGCCTGGATTGGCGTCGCTGAAGCAATTGGGGTGCGATAGCGATCAATCAAACGGATGATACCCCAGATGATCAACAACACGATTCCCACACGAAACAACAGACTGGCTGCGAAGAACAGAATCATTACCCATGTGAACTCAAACATTCGAGTACTCCTCTCAAAATATCCAACAATCACACTGTACAACTGCAAAGTCAACATTCTATGGTTTAATACATCAAGATTTGTTCAAGAACTGGCAGACGTGCTCATTTATTTTTCATAAAGGGGAATATGCTGATACCTCATACCTTAACCGAACACGCACATGTCGCTACGACATGTCAGCATCATCGACTAATCATCGGTGACACCGCTTATAGCGAAGGTTCGATTCGCATAACCGATATCGCCTCGGTTACTGTTGATGCACTCCGTATTGCCTGGTCTCAACTACCGATAAAACAACCCTTGGCTGCTTTGATATTTCAAGCAAGCAAAGAATTTACCTGTCTGGCTCATTTTTTCCCATTGCTCCGATCATGTTCAGATGAAACACGAGGCTCTTTCCGTCAAGACCTCAATGCATTACTGCAACGCCCAGAGCTACAAATTGTGTATGTGACCGATAACGGTCCTACCCCCGCACCACTGGTGTTGCGTGTCCTCATAAGCGCGCAAATACTTTGTTGTTTTTGGCAGCACAAAGCAGTAATTGAACTGCTCATGCGTAGCAAGCCGAGCGTTCATCTATTTGCCAATCACGCCTTATTTACCCGTGCGGGTGGAGTTGGTGGCGGATGCTACAGTGTTGAATCTCATAGAATCATGCTTGAAGCGTCACGCATGTTTGAGGGGTTTTTTACACCACATCCAAATGTATCGCCGTTTTTGCACGAATTTGGCCACATGCTCGATGGTACACATATGCGCATACACCAACTACCACACTGTCAAGGTCGCATGCCAGGAATGGACGCAACACATATACATCAATGGCGCTTGGCAAAAGCAACCGAGTACGCACTGTACATGGCATGGTATCACCATCGTCCCCCCACTCATGGCCAAACACCAATAGGTCATCCATATGTCTTTCAAAACGACGGCGAGTTTCTTGCAGGCCATTGGGAGATGTTTTGGCGCAATCCGCATTCAATGGCGGCGATGTCACCTGAGTTATTCAGCGCATTTGTTGCATACACGAATCAAGATCCGCGTACATCACTAGCAGCGGATTATATGGGGTATGTGCGGGATAATGTGCGTTTTTATCACAGCGGTTCACAACCCTGGCCGTCAGAAATGCGCTATGACATTGAATCGTTATGATTTTGGTATCGAAAAT
>VGPG01000215.1 GCA_016875555.1 Chloroflexota bacterium
GGTGAGGTCGGGTTTGTGCTGAGTACACCGGTGCTCGGTTGGGTGAGCGATTTAGCCAGTTTACAGTACTCGTTGTCATTAGCACTGCCATGCGGTGTCATTGCGTTTTTATTGGTGTTTGGCATTCCAAAAACCACATCTACCGCCTCATGATTTTCTTAATTTCAAAGTGTCTTTCACAACGGCAGAGATTCGTGAAATAGAGTACAATATCGCCGAGTATCGTTATTAGGTGCACCATGGTTGTAGGTTGCTGGATTGACAAATTGATGTACTGGGCATTCCTTCTGCTTGTGGCTATCATGCTACCAGTAAGTTGCATCATTCACTGTCACCGCAATTCACCCGACCATAGCGTGTTACGCGGGTTGTTTGTGTGTCACCCACTCGACACGTTGCAACACCAGCACAGTGCGCAGGTGCATGCACATGGTGTGCCGTTACGCGCAACCCATGAAGTTGCACTTCTATTCCTCGCACTCTTACCAATACTCATGAGGTTTGTCGTGGTTACACATGCGCAACCTAGACTACTCGAGTGGATCCCTCCTCTGCACACGCCACCACCGCGTCGATGCGCATTCTACTCAGTGAACATCTCACAGTAAGCGAGTGAAATCATGAAACGTGCTGTTTCTCTTTATACATTTCTTGTGGCAATTCTCGTGGCTGGGGTACTCATCAGTTGCACGGCATATGAATTTAGAGGTGCGGTCATCGAACCGCCCGACGTCGCTGTCGATTTTACGCTTACAGACCAGAATGACCAACCATTTCGACTGAGCGAACAACGCGGCCGGGTCGTAGTACTCTTCTTTGGCTACACCAACTGTCCTGATATCTGTCCAGCAACCATGTCTGACATGCAAGTCGTACTCAATCGGCTTGGTGAACAGCGTGACAAGGTGAAAGTGGTTTTCATCACCGTGGATCCAGAACGTGACACTCCCGAGCGACTACAACGATTTATTGGCATGTTTGATCAAGACATAATTGGGCTGACAGGTGACACGACTGCGCTCACAGCGGTATACAAAGCATATGGAGCAGGTGCTTCGCGTCGTGATTTACCTGACTCTGCACTTGTATATGCAATGGACCATACCGCAACGTCGACCATTATTGACAAGCATGGGCAGAGACGCTTATTGTTCGGTTTTGGCACTCCCGTTGATGACATGTTTAGCGATTTATCTGCATTGATTAATGAATGATTCAAGGAGATTCTCTGATGTTTCGATACATTGTAAGTGTACTGATCATGCTCACGTTGGTCGCCTGTGGTAACCAATCAAGTATGAACCACCAAGGAATGCATGCTGAAGGCGAAGCTGGCCACGGCGATATGGGTAATTCGCTCATGTCCATGCCAACACCAAACACCGACGCAACACCCTCTGCGCGCACCGACGGCATTGGCATTCGCGATCCTTGGGCACGTATGGGAATGACCGGCGATAACAGTGCAGCATATTTGTATGTAACCAATGACCAAGGCGAAGATACCTTGGTACAAGCCACCAGTTCGGTTGCCAAAAGCGTAGAATTACACACGGTCATCAAAGGTGACGATGGCATGATGAAAATGCGCCCAGTTGACGGTGGTATTCCCATCCCCGCACAAGGTAATCAAACCCTCAAACCAGGGAGCTACCACATTATGTTGATTGGATTGACGCGTGACCTCAAAAAAGGTGACACGTTTGAAGTACAACTTACCTTCAAAACTGCAGGTTCTGTTACAGTAACGGTCGAGGTTCGCTAATGCAGACACGGATCGCCTTCATTGTGATTGTTGCGCTGTTTGGTATCATCGGTGCCAGTGCATGGTGGTGGTTCGACATGCAACGTACAGTAGTTGTGGTCATCCGTGATGATGCATCACGCGCACTCCCCGAAACAATAGAACTCGTGCGTGGCGTCAGAGATACGCTGATAATTCGCAACGAAAGTACCATACCGGCAGTGGTTGCTGGACGTAGTATTGCTCCGCAACAACAAATTCGCCAGCGTTTTTTAAGCGCTGGCGAATACACCTTTGAATGCACGTCTCATGGTGCAACAACCATGGTTGTCATCGTCCGAGATCCTTAGCCAAGCGTACCGGTGCCCCACTGCCCTTTTAACCACTCCGAGACTACACGGCCATACGTTGCGGTGGTAGATGCAGCAATCGTCTGCCAGCCGTATATCATTCGCACTTCGTCATATGCGGTGCGCACACGATCGCGCGTTGCAATCGCATGTGTGAGTGTATGTCTTAATCCCCAAACTAATGAATCTACATCATCTGGATACACAAGGAGTCCTGTCCGATGTGACTCCACGACCTCACGTAGACCTCCTGTGTCGCTCACAACAACAGGGCATTGCAATGCCATTGCCTCCAAAGCCACTATGCCAAATGGTTCATAGAGCGACGGGAAAACCGCGACATCAGCAGACGCATACAGCGCATTACGTTCATAATCACTTATGAATCCAGCAAAGACCACATGTGACTGCAATTGATGTTCATTCACCAATTTCTGCAGAATGTGCTGATATCCACCGACACCGGCTAACACTAAACGAATATTGGCGTATTCGTTCAAGAGAGTGCGTACTGCATGCATCAGCACATGCCAGCCTTTTTCGTGCACAAGTCTACCGACTGCAAAAAGCAATGGATCACGCGTTTGTTGATACTTCTGACGAAACAGTGTACGTTGATTTTCATCACTGAATGGATACGCCGGTATAACGACACCATTTGGTATCATGTCAATTTTGTCGTAAGGCACCTGAAACTCATGCTTTAATTGGTCGACCATGTAATGGGAACAGACCACGACCCGCCATGCTTCATAGACAAGTCGCCACTCACAAGCATCAATAAATTTCGACTCGGCGGTATAAATGTGTCCGCGTTGACGGCCACGTTCGATTGCATGAACAGTTGCTATGAGTGGTCGTTGAAAATGATGCTTTAATGAAATTGCCACGTCGGCCAATAACCAATCATGCACGTGGATGATGTCGAATCCTGCGTGTGCATCCCACAGTTGGTGTGCAACGCGCAAAAACAGTGAACTGACACTCGTAATTTGCGCAACGATGTCGGTGGTCGGTGGTGGTAATGGAATACGGTGAATGTGTAAATTACTCGAAATCATTTCATACGGAGCTGCATCATAGGTGCCTGGTGCTAACACATGCAATTCAATGCCCTGTGCCGTCATTTGTGGCGCAAGATCTGCCACATGCCGACCTAAACCACCTACCATGTGAGGTGGATATTCCCACGTTATCATCAATACACGCATATGGGTTCCTTTTACAACATTTCAATTATAGCCAAATCACGCATCTTTTGTCATGCGCCATACGCGATACCATGCGCTATTATCATCATGTCACCAGAGCGAACAGCGGGTATTACCATTACTCATAACATATTGTTATTCAAAATCACTCAAATGAATGACTTTCTCTTAACGTCGCGTTTGTAATATAGAGACATGAGTGCACAATACTCGTTCAAGTACTGACGCACTCCCATTATGTCCATTTGCCTGCACATACAGTCTCCTCTGGCGAATCCCCCCCCGCGCCAACAATGTTTGCTTTGCAAGCATGTGGAACACACCGTATGTCAACATAGGACATATCAACCACTGATGTGTGCGATGCACACATCAGTGGTTTTTGTTCACGTATAATAGAAGTGTTCTATAAGTGGAATTGGTGGTATGACCACATACTCGACACGCTTCGTTGCGGCCATAGCACTTGCGATTGGTATCATTGTCATCGCATCAGCATCGATTTTGATTCGACTCGCACAATCAGCAGATGTCCCATCCATCGTCATAGCGGCGGTGCGACTTGGCATCTCAGCCAGCGTCTTAAGTCTGATTGTCGCAGTGAAACATGCACAGTTCCCTGTAGGCGTCACCCCAATGCAAGCACTTCTAGCAGTGCTTTCAGGAGTATGCTTAGCGGTTCACTTCGCCAGTTGGATACAATCACTTGAGTACACATCGGTAGCATCATCGGCAGCACTTGTGACCACTAATCCGCTCTGGGTAGGCATCGCTGCCTGGATCCTCTTTGGTGAACGACTCAACTCCTGGCGTGTGTCGGGTATGGTGCTAACTATTGCAGGGTCGTTAGCCATTGCGTTGAGCGATCAACAAACTCAACAAGGAAGCAATCCATTGTTGGGCAACTTCCTCGCAGTTATGGGTGCAATTTGTGGATCTGCGTACTTTTTGTTAGGTCGCGGGTTACGCAACCAACTACCACTTCTGCACTACATCTGGATGACGTATGGCAGTGCGGCAGTGGTATTGCTCATGGCCGCACTTGCGACTGGCCACACCGAACTTGGCTACGCACCCGACGTGTGGCTCATCTTGCTTGGACTTGCACTCGGACCACAACTCATCGGGCACACAACAATTAACTTCGCGATGCGCCATTTTTCTGCTCTGTTAGTTACCATTGCCATTTTGGGAGAACCGATTGGTTCTGCACTACTAGCGTTCGCGCTCTTTGAAGAAACAATCGCACCACTGCAACTTGCCGGATTCGCCGGCCTCCTTGTCGGAATCGCAATCACAGCAATAGGAGAAACCAAACAACATCATGAGCAACATACAGCGTAGTTATCTTGATTCAATTGCAAATCTTGATCTCTTTCGTCAGCAACGCACGGG
>VGPG01000216.1 GCA_016875555.1 Chloroflexota bacterium
GACAACGTGGGATTTGATGTGTTTAGTCGAATTATTTATGGTGCCCGTATATCACTCGTTATTGGGCTCTCTGTACAGGCAATCGCAATTTTGTTGGGTGTCTCATTGGGTGCTGCCGCTGGATTTCTTGGTGGTTGGGTCGACTATGTCATCAACCGCATAATGGAGGTTTTCACTGCTATTCCCCAGCTACTATTTGCCCTCTTCTTACTTTCGATTTGGGGCGGTGGCTTGTTCAACGTAGTGCTTGCACTAGGCTTAATCGGTTGGATTGAGATGTGTCGCTTAACCCGTGCACAAGTACTCACACTCCGCGAAAAAGAATACATTGAATCTGCGCGTGCTATTGGAGTTACACCGTTAGGTATAGCCTCACGCCACATTCTCCCAAATGCTCTAACTCCACTTGTCATATCATTTACCCTTGGTATACCGGCAGCAATGTTCGCCGAAGCCGGCCTAAGCTTTCTTGGTATTGGCATTAATGACCCTATTCCAAGTTGGGGCAAAATGGCCGGTAATTCGTTCTCATTCATCGAGGTCTATTGGCATCTCGGTGTCTTCCCAACGCTTATGATTGGCCTCACCATGCTTTCCTTCTCGTTCGTCGGTGACGGTCTGCGTGATGCACTCGACCCACGGCTCAAGAAGTGAGCAATTCGTATTCCCCATACAAACGCTGGTGTCATTATGACACCAGCGTTTTGCGTTACAATGAGCATGTTTACGACACAACGAGGGAACATCATGCAACTCTATTTGATTCGTCACGGAGAAACCGACTACAACGCGGTTGGTCGTTATCAAGGTCACATGCAAATAGAACTGAACCGCTTGGGACACTATCAGGCGACGCTTGTATGCGCACGACTAGCACGCATGCCGCACATTCACGCCATCTACAGTAGTGACCTGGTTCGTTGCATCCAAACAATTACACCGCTCGCGACTCAACGCACCATGCCAATAACTCCCGATGCCGACTTGCGCGAGATAGATGTTGGACTATGGGAACACCTGACCATTCCAGAGATACGTGCCGCGTTCCCCACGAACTTTGCGACCTACCTCCAAGCCCCGGGTGAAACCATTCATATGGGCGGAGAGTCGTATCGACAGATGCAAACACGGGCGCTGCGTGCAATACATCGGATTATTGACCAACACAACGAAGACGATCATATCGTCATCGCAACGCATGGCGGCACCATTCGAGCAATCATGTGCGCGGTGATTGGACTTGACATTAATCACTACAACAAACTCTGGGCCATGAATTGCTCAATAACCACACTACAATCCACCCATGGCCAATTACGACTTGGATCATTCAACGACGTTGCCCATATTGAACTAGCGCCAGAGGTTGACAGTGAGCAATTTGCAGTATGACGCAAACCAACTAGGTTACAACGCTGATGTGATTGTAATTGGTGCTGGTCTCTCTGGCCTTTATGCAACACGCCGTTTGATCCAAGAAGGTGCCAATGTGTTATTACTCGAAGCACGCGAACGCGTAGGCGGTCGTTTGGCAACAAGTACGTTTAACGGCGAAATATATGATATTGGAGCACATTGGATCTCCACAGAGGCGCAACTACTGCGGTCATTACTGACAGAACTCAGCGTCCCACTCTATCAACAATACCACGCGGGAACGAGCGCACTCACCATTGGCAAACGGACGCGCCAGTTTAAGCAACGACTACCACGCATCTCACCGTTCATCCTGCTGGACGTACATAGAATTCACCGGAAACTCAATGCGTTGGTGCACAAATTACAGGCAACAAATCACAATTTCACCAAAATTCTCGAACAAACAGATAGACTTTCGTTTGGTGCATGGCTCCATCAAGAATGTAGACATGCAACAACCATTCACGTATTTGAAATATTATGTAAAATAACGTTTTTTGCGCAACCCGATGAACTTTCACTTTTTTATGTGGTAGACCAAGTCAATTCGCATAACGGCGCTGCAAACCTCTTTTCTATGCGCCCAACCATGAATAAAGAACGTGTGGCCGGTGGCACACAACGCATAGCAGAACTGCTTGCACGTCAAATAAAACAGCATGTTATCACAGACACACCAGTGCTTGCAATACGCCAAGATCAAGAGAGCGTGATTGCATACTCGCGAGGCAGTTCGTATCGAGCTCGATACGCAATTCTTGCTATTCCGCCTGCTGTGACCGAACAAATATACTTCGAACCCACACTTCCTGCACAACGAGATGCGCTCCATCAACGCGTTGTTATGGGGAGAGCAATATGTGCGACGTTGTGCTTTGATTACCCATTTTGGCGAGAAAACGGCAAATCTGGCATCATTATTAGTCATCAAGGACCCGCAACACTCGTGCATGATGTCTCACCAGCACATAGTACCGAAGGAGCACTCGCGTGCTTGATAAGCGGTTCAGATGCAGCGCATTGGGGTGCGCAGCCCAAGTCAGAGCGATTACGTGCACTCGTCAACCAACTACAACCGTGGTTCGGTGACGAAATCACCGCATACAGGGGACTAATTGAGCGCGACTGGAGCACCGAGCGCTGGACACGTGGCGCAACCGGATTTATGCCGAATGGGAGTGCGTCGTACATTCAGAGTTTGGCCTTACCAATCGGTCGATTGCATTTTGCTGGTGGCGAAACCGCAACCAAATGGACCAACACCATGGAAGGGGCACTTACCGCCGGTGAACGGGCAGCTGCAGAAGTCATTTCTGAACTGATGAGTGGTGGCTATTTGCGCAAAATGATGGCAAGCGATTAACAAAGTGTCGTATGGCCGTTTGCACAAATGCACAAGTTAGATTATAGTTATCCGCGGATTTCTGTGCATGTTTTGGGAGCTCCTGGCGTGCAATGTGGCATCTGCCGCTCCGACATGTGAATGCACTATAGCAAGCTTTTTCTTTGCACAGTAGAGGAGCAATATCGTAATGTCAAAGAAGTGGGTCTACCTCTTTACCGAGGGTAATGCCACCATGCGTGAATTGCTGGGTGGTAAGGGCGCCGGTCTCGGCGAAATGACGCGAACCGGTGTACCAGTCCCTCCAGGATTCACCATCACCACCGAAGCCTGTAATGCCTACTACGAATACGGCAAAAAGCTTCCTGACGGTCTTTGGGATCAGGCATTAGCCGCCATGACCGAGGTTGAGCGCCAAGTTGGGCGCAAGTTCGGCGATCCTGCCAACCCATTGTTAGTCTCCGTGCGCTCAGGTGCACGCGAGTCAATGCCAGGCATGATGGACACCGTGTTGAACCTCGGTTTGAATGCCCAAACCATCAAGGGTCTCGCTGATCAGACCGGCAACCCACGCTTCGCAGCTGATGCCTACCGCCGCTTTGTGCAGTTGTTCGGCAAAATCGTGTTGGGTGCCGATGGTGAGAAGCTCGAGCACGTGATGAACCATGCCAAGGGCAAGAACCGCACTGACAACGACTTGACCACTGAAGAGCTCACTGCAATCGCTGCTGAGTTCAAGAAGATTATCAAAGCCGACACCGGCCACGACTTCCCCGAAGACCCACAACAGCAGTTGCAGATGGCTATCATGGCTGTGTTCAACTCATGGATGGGTCGCCGCGCCATCGACTACCGCCGCATCGAGAAGATTCCCGATAACATCGGCACCGGTGTGAACGTGCAGACGATGGTGTTCGGTAACATGGGCGAGACCAGCGCTACCGGCGTCGCCTTCACCCGCAACCCAGCCACTGGTGAGAACGAGATGTTCGGCGAGTACTTGATCAACGCCCAAGGCGAAGACGTCGTCGCTGGTATCCGCACTCCAATGGCAATTTCACAGATGGCCAACGACCTGCCAGAATCACACAAAGAGTTCTTGGGGATTGCCCGCAAGCTCGAGGCACACTACAAGGACGTGCAGGACGTTGAGTTCACCATCGAGCGTGGTCGCTTGTGGATGCTGCAGACCCGCAACGGCAAGCGCACCGGTATGGCCGCTGTGCGTATCGCTGTGGACCTGGTCGAAGAAGGCGTCATCGACAAGAAGACGGCCCTCAACCGCGTCAAGCCCGAGATGCTCAACCAATTCCTCTTCCCAATTGTTGACAATAAGGCTGCCGCCAGCGTCGGCAAGTTGGCTGCCGGTTTGGCCGCCGGTCCTGGAGCAGCCAGTGGCAAGGTGTGTCTCGACCCAGATCGCGCCGCTGAGTGGGCCGAAAAAGGCGAGAAGGTTATCTTGGTACGTACCGAGACGGCTCCTGAGGACTTCCACGGCATGGTGGCAGCAGATGCCATCTTGACCGCACGTGGTGGTTTGACCAGCCACGCTGCCGTCGTTGCCCGCCAAATGGGTAAGTGCTGTGTCTGTGGTTGTGGCGAAATCGAAATCGACTACAGCAAGGGCCAATTCAAGGTCGGCGAGCTGACCATTAAGGAAGGTGAGTTTATCACTGTCGACGGTCATAGTGGTCTCGTCTACAATGGTCAAATCCCAACCAGTGAGTCAGAGGTCATCCAGGTCATCCGTGGTACGCTCAAGCCCGAAGAGTCAAAGCTCTACGGCTACTTCTCGAAGTTCTTGAGCTGGGCTGACGAAGTACGCACCATGGGCGTCCGTGCCAATGCCGACACCCCAACCGATGCACGTGTAGCCCGCATGTTCGGGGCCCAAGGTATCGGTTTGTGCCGCACCGAGCACATGTTCTTCGAGGGCG
>VGPG01000217.1 GCA_016875555.1 Chloroflexota bacterium
GCAGGTGCGGCGAGTCCGACGCCTTGCCAGTGTGTATCAGGAGGTGTGCTCATGGGTAGGGGTGCCTCCTATTTCACGCATCAGCGTGAATCCGATTGCAACTGCTGGGCCGATACACAGCGCAAATACCAAGGTGCCGATACCGTACTTTCCACCCATCAAGACGCCTAGTGTGAAGACCACAACTTCGATGCTGGTGGTGATACGTGCCACGCGTATCCCGGTGATACGATGCAATGCGGTCATCATGCCTTGGCGAGGACCGGCACCGAGCCCACAGGTAATATAGATGGCAGACCCGAGCCCCACACAGGCAATTCCAATTAGCAAAAACAATGCGCCACTCGTGATGGGTGTTTGGCGGGGAATGAACGTCAATCCAACGTTCATGGCCCACGGGACAACGATGGTGTTGGCGATGGGGCCGATGCCGTATTTTTCTTTGAGTGGGATCCACAGCAATACGACCGCACAACTAATGGCAAAAGTGCTCCACGCAATTGTTGTGCCGGTCATTTTTGCGACACCATCAGCAAACACGGCCCATGGTGAGTTTCCTAAATTTGATTGAATGTAGAGTGATTCGCCGATGCCAAAAAGAAAAAGACCGAAGGTGAGAATCAGTAATCGCGAGATGGAGGTGTCCCACCGCGATGAAGCCGTCCATGTGGTGTGCGGAATGGTACGTGACGGCATAAGAAATTTCATCATGAACGGTCATCCTCTCATCAAAAGGCGACGCACACCTGTGCGTCGCCTTCATCATATACTACTTTGGTGGTGTCAATTTAGTGGCGTTGGATGACCAACAAAGTAACATCGTCGTAAATGCGTCCTTCGCTGAACGCAGAGACATCATCGGCGATAGCAGTCACAATTTGTTCGCTGTGTGCGGTCATATGGCGTTGAATGACCTGTTTGAGTCGGGTAACACCGTACTGTTGATCGTGGTCATCAAACGACTCCGTGACACCGTCTGTGTAGCAGACCAGCGTGTCACCGGGTTGCATGACGACGGTGCTACTGGTCAAACGAATCTCTTCGATGATGCCGAGAGCAATTCCTGGCGTCGTGAGTTCTTCGTGGGTGCCATTAGCACGCACCAACAACGGTGGATTATGGCCGGCACACGCATAACAGAGCTCGCCACTTTGTGTGTCAAGAATGCCATAAAATATCGTCACGAACATGCCCGATTCTGAGTCTCGGGTAATCCAGCGATTCGCCCGCATCAGTGCTGCAGCCGGGTCTGACCCGTCAAGTGCGGCAGCGCGCACGAGGCTCCGCGATAAAGCCATGAAGAGTGCGGCTGCCATGCCTTTGTCGCTGACGTCCGCAATCACAAAGCCGAATTGCTCTTGGCCGTTGCTCCCGGTGAACGGCCAATAATCGTAGAAATCACCCCCAATAACGCGTGCGGCTTTCCATAACGCATTAATCTGCCACCCTGGCACCGCGGGAGCGACATCCGGCAAGAGTGAGTTTTGAATGTCGCGCGCCAAGCGCAATTCTTCTTCGAGTCGGGCTGCGTTGTCGGCATCCAACTCGAGCAAGGCATTTTCGATGGCGCTCCCGATTTGGCCCGCCAAACCGCTGAACATCTGTTGTTCACGGGCACCATACGGCCGATTCTCGATGGGGTAGTCGGTGACCAGGATCCCCGGGATACTACTTCGACCGCGCGCAATCAGAACGAGGGTGTGTTGATGTGCAAAGGGGCGCAACACGTGTGTGACACTGGCCGGGAGCTGTTGGAACTCGACGATATTCGACGGAAGTGCATGCATGTCAATGGACGTCGCATCAATGCGTTGCTGAATGAGTTGTTCGGCCTCATCATCGTTGAGCCCGGCCGTGGCTTCGACCACAAATTGATTGTGCTGTTGGTCAAAACTCAAGTAGCAACAGCGGCGACAACCAAGGAGTTGGAGCGGGAGTTGTACGGCCGTGTTAAGCAGATCGTCAAGTGGCACGGGGCGATTCAACATATCGGCGGCGTGGAGCAAGACATTTAATCGTTGTGCCTCGGCTCGTTGCGCACTGAAAGCGCGTGCGCGTTCGAGTGCGAGAGCCACCTGGTCTGCCAGCGTTTGCATGACAAACATGTCGGTATCTTGGAAGCGCCAAGGTTCGTTGCTTTGTACGTCGAGTACGCCAATAATCCGATCGGCGAAGCGTATTGGTACTGCGAGTTCACTGCGCGTGTTCGGGTCATCTTCAACATATCGGACATCGTTGTGGACATCGTTAATTAACAGCGCATGTCCGGTTTGTGCAACGGTGCTGATGATGCCCTTTTGCGCATTTCGAAGTGCCGTGCGTATGCGTTCCCCGCCTTGTGCATCACTCGTACTAGCGCGGAAGCAGAGGGTGCCGTCTTCATTGATTGTAATGCAGTGGACTGGATGATAGCCGAAGTGCTCGCGAATCAGTCGCGTTACCTCGGGCAACAATTCATCGGGTTCAAGCATGTCTGACAAGTGCGCAGCCACGTCTTGAATCGCTTGGAGCTGGATGGCCCGCTCACGCGCCTCGTGGAAGGTGCGTGCTTTGGTGATCGCTACAGCTGCTTGCTCTGCAATCTGATTGAGACGACGGAGATCATCAGCACTAAAGGCTTCTACCCGCGGGCTTTGTACGGATATGCTCCCAATTACCACATCGCCACTTATCAGCGGCACATAAATGCCCGAACGCGGCGGATTACTGCTTTGGTAGCGGGGGCGTGCCGGCAGACGTTCCATCTCAATCATAAAATCTGACACCAACAACGAACGCCCCGTTTGTCGCATCCAACCAATCATGCCGTCACCCGATGGCAGGTCTACGGTGAGCGGTTCAAGTCGTTGTTTGTCTTGGACGCGTACCTTGAGCGTATATCGGTCACTATTGGGCTCGAATATGCCAAGGTGGAATGACGACGTATCTAGCACTTTGCCTGCCTCACGATAAATCAGTTCGCAGAGCGCATCAACGTCAAGTTCAGAACTAATAATCGCACGACTGGTAATGTTGAGTACGGCTAGTTCGTTGGTCGATGCCATTTGTTTGCGTAAGTTGATGGTCAGTTGGAGCATAACTGCACTGCCACCTAATAACATGAGACACAACAACGAAAAATACCAAATACCGAATGATGGGTAGATAATTGCACCCAGTAAGACCAGTGGCAAGGGGATTATCTCTGTCATTAACATCGAAAATGCGTCGCTACGCCACCACTGCTCAACACCAGCTACGCCGTGTTCGATGATGGCTTTGCCCCAACGATTCATGATGAGGATGAGTGGGTAGACCGCAATCTGAATCACGATGCCGACCATGCCTGGTATGAGCGTGGCCAACCATGCGCCGAGGGCTATTGCGGCAATCCGTACCCCGGCACGTGACCAAGGTCGTGCCACAATTGAGTAGAAATTCACTGGCCGATGATCAATCAACGGCAGAGCAATGCCCACCACGAAGGCGTTGATGGCGATAATGATGGCGGCCACCCACGGCTCGCCCATTAGCGCAATGCTCAACACGACAATACTCGTGAGCGCACGTGGATCGGCGGGAGGCACACGATAGCCGGCACACTCAATGAGAAGTGCCAGAATCAAGATGACGATGATGTGCCACAGTGGCATGGATGGGAGATGGCTGTGCCATGCGAACCAGATCCATCCTGGCAGACCAACGCCGACACTGTAGCCAATGAGCCAGTGCTCACGCTTCACTATCAGCCTCACATGCAATCAACGAATCAATGGAATGAATGGGGTGGTGGTGCATCCACACAGCCCCACGTAAGGAACGTCTGCAGCGGAAATGCACCCATTAGGATTGATTACGACTACTTAGTGCGTTCAAAGCATCGGTGGTCGTACGGAATATCTCAAACACCTGGGAAAACCCAGTCATGGCGAATACTTCTTCGACTTGTGGTTGGAGCCCGCATAGCATCAAGACACCTTGGCGCTCGTTCATCTCACGACGTACCAACAACAAGGCGCGCAAGCCGCTGCTACTCAAAAAGCTAACGTTGGTCAGGTCGATGAGCATCATTCGTGCACCGGCCTCGACTGCACTGTTGACGGGCGTCATGGCAGAGACCGTGCCTCGTGCATCGAGTCGTCCACTGAGGTTGAAGCGTAACAAATCAGCAACTGCAGGTTCTGCAAATCGTTTGCGCATGGTCAATGTGTTGCCACTCGCATCAAACACGTACTGTACTTCATCCATCATCTTGTGCATCAAATAGATGCCCAGACCACCAGCCTGACGACCTTCAAATGGTGAGGTGATGTCGGGCTCTGGTACCACACTCGGATCAAACGGTTGCCCTTTGTCCATCAGCGTGATGCGTAGTTCGCCCTCACGAATTGCCCATTCAATGCGAATGTTGCCGGTCGGTTGATCGAGATAGGCGTGCTGAATGATGTTTGTGGCCGCCTCGTCAACCGCAAGTTGTACTTGCCATGCCTCGCGCTCGCTCATTTTGGCTTGACGCGTAGCAGAGTTGACAAATTCGCCAATCACGGAGAGTGAGTCAAGTTGAGCAGGGACTGTGAGTGACGCGCTCGGCATGGCGATAACCCTCTTAGGTGTTAGAATGAACCGACTGCCTCTGTGGAGTTCGGATAAATCTCAAACAGCGATGTGAAGCCAGTCAAGTCGAAGACTTCGCGGATACGACT
>VGPG01000218.1 GCA_016875555.1 Chloroflexota bacterium
TGGTGCGGTTTTGCTTGAATCATCGGCAAATGCCAGTTCGGGTTCAGAAACAGGATGATATTTATTGGTCAAATCATGCACCACCATGGTCAAGTCAATCATGGCATCATGAATGTCGCGCACATTCGCCTGTTCCATCGCTTGTTGAACGTTCCGAATACTACGTTCTGCGTTGAGTTTGCGTTCATCGCTGATGGTCGGATCGTTCCGTAAGGCGCGTTGCGCACTGTACACCAATGTATCAACCTGGTTTTGTAGACGCAACACATCGCGCTTACGGCGGTCTTCGTCGGCAAAAACGGCGGCATCCTGCACCAAACGGTCAATTTCTTCGGCACTCAAGCCAGAAGATGCCGCGATGGTGATATGCACTTCGCGGTCTGTGCGCTTATCGCGAGCACGTACCTTGATGATACCGTCGGCATCAATATCAAACGTGACTTCAATTTGGGGGATACCGCGCGGAGCAGGATCAATACCATCAAGCACGAATACACCGAGTGACTTGTTAAATTGCGCCTCAACACGTTCGCCCTGCAGGACATGGATTTCAACCGCAGACTGATTATCGGTTGCCGTCGAAAAAACCTGGCTTTTCAATGTGGGCACCGTAGTATTGCGTGGAATCAGCGGAGTCATCACCCCACCGGCAGTCTCGATACCCAAGGTGAGCGGTGTCACATCGAGCAACAACACATCTTGAATGTCGCCCGCCAACACGCCCGCCTGCACTGCCGCACCAATTGCGACAACTTCATCAGGATTGATACCCTTGTGGGGTTCTTTGCCAAAGAAATTGCGCACAGCGGCTTGGATGGACGGCATACGCGTCTGGCCACCCACCAAAATAATGGCGTCGATGTCAGCAGGTTTGAGGTTGGCGTCAACCAAGGCTTGTTTGACGGGAAGCAATGAGCGCTCAACCAGATCTGCCGTCAACGTCTCGAGACGCGCACGACTCACCTCTAGATTCAAGTGCAACGGTCCGTTGGCATCGGCTGAGATAAACGGCAAACTAATTTCAGAGTTCAGGATACTCGAGAGCTCCATCTTGCTTTTTTCGGCGGTTTCACGCATGCGTTGAAGTGCAGTACGATCGGTGCGCAGGTCAAGCCCTGTCTCTTTCTGAAAGATTTCGAGCATGTATTGAATGATACGTTCATCGAAATCATCACCACCAAGATGGGTGTCGCCGTTTGTGGCAAGTACTTGAAAGACGGTGTCATTGAGTTCGAGGATGGAGACGTCGAAGGTACCACCACCCATGTCGTACACGACAATGGTTTGATTTTCTACTTGATTATCAAGACCATAGGCAAGTGCTGACGCCGTCGGTTCGTTGATGATACGCAGTACTTCTAGACCGGCAATACGTCCAGCGTCTTTGGTTGCTTGGCGTTGTGCATCGTTGAAATATGCCGGAACGGTAATAACTGCTTGGGTAATTGGCTCGCCTAGGTACGTTTCTGCATCCATTTTGAGTTTCTGCAGCACCATGGCTGAGATTTCTGGAATTGCAAAATTACGATCGCCGAGCGTCACATTGACATCACCGTTTTCTGAGGCAGCGAGCCGATACGGCACCAACATCGTATCGCGTTGCATGGTTTTGTCTACCAACTTCCGCCCCATGAAGCGCTTGGCCGAAAAGACGGTCTGGTCGGGATTTACTACTGCTTGACGCTTGGCAATTTGACCAACGAGGCGTTCGCCTGATCTGCTAAACGCGACAACCGACGGGGTCAATCGTTGGCCTTCTACGTTTGGAATAATAGTTGGCTCTCCACCTTCCATCACTGCCATAACCGAATTGGTTGTACCCAGGTCAATGCCGATTACTTTACCCATGCAACCCTCTATGTGTGATACGCTCTCGCGAAAACGCACTGTGTACTGTCATGCCACCGCCGAACCACTTACGCCTGACCAACCTTGACCATTGCCGGTCGTAACACCTTCTCATGGAGCATGTAGCCCTTTTGCAGGATAGCAACAACTTTGCCTTCGCTGTCCGACAAGCCAGACTCGTACGCAACTGCTTCGTGCAGGTTCGGATCAAATGGTTGACTCAACGCATCCATGACCACTACACCCTCGCTCTCCAACAATTGTTGCAGTTTGTTGGGGATAAGTTTGAAGCCGCCAAACCATTGTGAATTCACGATCTCGGGCGTGGCACTGCTCGACGCACGGGCCAAATCATCGACCACTGGCAGAATCTTGAGTAACAACCCTGCACTGGCACGCGTGATTAAATCGACACGCTCAGCTTCGTAACGACGCTTGAGATTTTTATAGTCGGCAGCTGCGCGCAAGTGGGCGTCTTTATGTTCAGCGACTTCTTTTTCGAGCGCTTCAATGCGCGCGAGAAGTGTCGTTATGTCGAGCGTCTCAGGAGCCGATGCTTGCTCTGGGCTATTTTCTGGATTGGCTTGCTGATCACTCATATGTTCCTCCCGTTACACTTTGGCACAAATTAGTCATGAAGCTGACTCTCACCATCTTGACGCGGTTCACCATGTAATTCACCGACCAAATCGCTCATTACTGCTGCGATATACCGAACAGTGGCAATCGCACGCGCATATGGCATGCGCGTCGGACCTACCACTCCCAACACACCTACGATCTCGTCATCGACGCCATATCGCGCCAACACGATACTCATCTCACGCATATCTTGACGCTCGTGCTCGGCACCGATGATTACCTGCACACCATCACTTTGAGTGACACGCGGTATCAACGGAGCAATCGCCTGTCCACTCTGCACCAGTGCCAACATTTGCTTGATGCGCTCTGTTTGGGCAAACTCTGGTTGCTCGAGTAACTGCAATAATCCATCAGCACGTACATCAGTATTCAGCGCGTCTTCGTACTGACGCATGGTCGTACATACCAACTCAATGAGTTCACGCGTGACGGCGTCAATGTGCTCATGCGCGTGCTCTACACGGTCACGAATTTGGCTGACCGATGCATCATGACACCACTCATTCACAAGGCGCGCAATCCGTGCGAGATCTTCTTGGCTTTCGACGACATCAAACCCAATGGTTTGTTGACGTACCATACCGTCTTGGAACACCATGACTGCTAAGGCTAATGTGTCGTGAATGGCGATAAGATGCACACTCCGTAGTCGCGTTGTAGCACCACGTGGTGGTAGTATCACCGACACATTTTGGGCGGTGCGTGCCATTACCATACCTGCCAGATTGATCCACTGGTCAAGTGCTGTATGGACGCGATGAAATTCATGCCGAATCGCACGTTGCTCAATTGCCGATAACGACGGTCGTTCCATCAGATTTTCGACAAAAAAGCGGTACCCTGCATCGGTCGGCACCCGACCAGCCGAAGTGTGCAAATGCGTCAGAAAGCCGAGATCCTCGAGCGCAGCCAATTCATTGCGGATGGTTGCCGACGACACATTCAAACCATACCGACGCATCAGGTGCTCAGACGCAACTGGCGCCGATGTCTCGATATAGGCTTGAATCACAAGTTTGAGTATTTGCCGGCGACGGTCTGTCATCTCTGCCAACATAGCCGCTCCATGGCGATAAACACCCGTTGTTTATCGTATCGCTGCCATACCCAATATGTGCATGTGCCAGCATCACACGCCTGCGTACATTGTAGCACAAAGCACATTTGAAAATGAACGAAATGAATTACGTATCTGTTAATGTATTATATGAATTTTGCGATTCTATCGACATACAGTACCGCAGTACCAAACGTAATGCACCTACACGTTGACCTACCGCACACACTCCCAACCGCATTACAAATGCAGTCTATAATCTATATCATATTCATCCTATATTGCAAGGAGTACTCATGCCTGCCGTGTACGCCATGGACACGTTCTTTTATACGTCACTCGGGAGCTACAATCTCTATGCACGTTGTCAGATGCTCAATGAACTTGGATACGACGGGACATACCTCACCGTATGGAATGCTGATGCAGAAGCTGACATCCGCAACCTTGCTGATGCATCGTCGCATCACAAACTTACCGTACATGGTGTCTACTTTATGCTCAACATTGCTGATGAACACTCCGTGCAACGGACACTGTCACTGATAGAACAGGTACCTCTCCCTACGACCATAGAACTTGCTGTGTACGTAGATAGCCCAAATCGCCATCAACGCGATGCACACTACGACCACCTACTTGTGCGCTATCTCCCACACATCCTGGCCATTGCAGAACGGCATAATCATCACATAGCACTCTACCCACATATCAACTTTTGGCTCGAAACAATGGATGATGCGATCCGCATTTGTTCACAATATACTCATCCCCGCCTCGGGATTGCATTTACCGCTTTTCACTGGTATGCAACGGGGAATCGTGCGTTGCAACAAACACTCGCAACTGTAGCACCCTGGCTCAAATCAGCCAATATCTGTGGTACACGCATGCTCCCGCAAGGTGGGGATCTCCCCGCTTCGATTGAGTTAATTGATAGTGGTGAACTCGACGTCTTTGCGGTGCTCTGTCACCTCAAATCCGTGGGCTACACAGGCGCCATCGGCCTCCAAGGATACGGGATTGGCGGGGACGTCTACCACAATCTACGCAAATCCATCCACTCCTACCGTGATTTAGCACATCGAGTT
>VGPG01000219.1 GCA_016875555.1 Chloroflexota bacterium
GTCGATGTTGTTGCGCATCTATTGTATGTCCACGTTTGCCTTGGTGGTCATCATGACTTCGCATCCATCAGACATGTTCGTGTCATTGCAAAAAATCGGCATGCCGTACGTATTGAATTTCATCTTCACAATGACGCTCCAACTTATTCCGATTTTGCAAAATGAATTTTCGACGGTGCTCAGCGCTCAAAAGTCCCGCGGCATGAAAGGCACTGGATTTGGTGCATTGCTCCCATCAATGGTGCCAGTTTTTGTGGGGGCGATTGAGCGTGTGCAACAACTCTCGATATCGTTAGAATCGCGTGCGTTCGGCTCTAGTGGCACCAAGACCAGCTATCGCAACGTAACATTTGCCCTAAAGGACTACGTGGTTGGCGTGGTGGGGGTGCTCATCACGGCTGCCTTGACGGCCTGGGTGTTGGTTGACCCATCGCTCGATTGGAGTCGTACCCTGCAGTTCACGCCGGAGGTGGCGTTGACGATAGTGCTTCTTTCGACCGTGGGATTTTTGGCGTTCTTTGTGGTGGCCATCGTCTACATATTGCGTGCATAATCGGAGGATCCCATGAACGATTCAGTTGTGCATCATCTCCACCTTCGTCGTGGTGATGTGGGGCGGTATGTGTTGCTCCCAGGCGATCCGGGGCGTTGTGAGTTAATCGCCTCGTACTTTGATGATGCCCGGCATGTGGCGTCACATCGCGAATACACCACCTATACTGGCACGCTACTCGGTGAGAAGGTGAGTGTGACGTCTACGGGTATCGGCTGCCCGTCAACGGCGATAGCAGTAGAAGAGCTTATCATGCTTGGTGCCGATACGTTTATTCGCGTGGGTACGTCGGGTGGAATGCAACCGGAGCATGACCCAGGTGATTTGGCGATTGTGACCGGTGCCATTCGAGATGAGGGAACGACGCTGCACTACATGCCTGTCGAGTTCCCGGCGGTAGCTGATGTGGATGTGGTAGCAGCATTGCGCGAAGCTGCGCAGCGCACCGGTCATACGGCGCATCTTGGCATCTCACAATCCAAAGATTCCTTTTATGGGCAACACCAACCGGGGCGCATGCCGGTGGCCCAACACCTGATTGATCGTTGGAAGGCGTGGCGCATGGGTGGCGCGATTTGCTCCGAAATGGAGGCGTCGGCCATCTTTATTTTGGGTAGTATTTATCGCAAACGCACCGGTGGCGTGATGCTGATTGCAGCCAACCAAGAGCGGCATGAGGCGGTGCGTACGGTTGTTAGTGATTTACACGGCGTGATTTCGACGGCAGTAGAAGGGCTCAAAATATTAATCGCACAAGACCGGGCACAGGGGAAATAAGATGCAAGAGGCACACACCAAACAACATCATCTCGATGTCGGCGTCGGCGATGTAGGCCGTTATGTGCTCCTACCCGGCGATCCAGGGCGGAGCGAAATCATCGCTGCCTACTTTGATAATCCGGTCTTGGTGGCACACAAGCGCGAATACAAGACGTATACCGGCACACTTCTCGGTGAAAAAGTGAGCGTGACATCAACCGGTATCGGCTGTCCTTCGACAGCGATTGCTGTGGAGGAACTAATTGCGGTAGGATCGGATACGTTTATTCGCGTGGGCACCTCGGGCGGCATGCAACCCCACTGTCATACCGGCGACGTGGCGATTTTGACCAGTGCTATCCGAGACGAGGGCACCACGCTGCACTACATGCCGGCCGAGTTCCCCGCGGTGGCCGATTTGGACGTGGTGTTGGCTTTGCGTGCCGGTGCACAGCGCGCCGGCGTGCCTGCACACGAGGGCGTGTCGCAGTCCAAAGATTCGTTCTACGGTGAGGTTGAGCCGCACCGCATGCCAGTTGATGGACGTCTGCTTCAGCGCTGGAAGGCGTGGGTAGATGGTGGAGCGATTTGTTCCGAAATGGAGGCCTCAACCATCTTCGTGCTGTCAAGCATCTACCGCAAACGTGCTGGTGGTGTCATGCTCATCCACGGCGAAGATATGGGCGATCCGCAGTTGACTGATGCTGATCGGGCCGCCAAGTTGGCGTTGTTTGATGTGCATCGTGCTATCAAGACAGCCATCGAGGCGCTCAAAGTGTTGATACAACAAGATCGCGCACACGGTCGGATTTCGTAGTATCGAAGATGGCCTCAATGGCAAAAGGGCGAAATTGCCTATTGTAATATAGAACATACGTGCTATTATATGCACGTATGTTTTTTGTGAGGAGAGTGGTATACGGACGATTACGGTGCTTGAGCACATCACGCTGGATGGAATTATCCAAGCCCCGGGCGGTCCTGACGAGGATCGCAGTGGTGGATTCGCACATGGCGGGTGGATTGGTCGCTATGACGATGACGTGCTCGGTGCAGCGCTACGAAAAAAGATGCACGCGCCGTTTGATTTGTTGGTGGGGCGACATACGTTTGATATCTGGGAGCCGTACTGGCCCAATCAGACGTTTTGGCCGGAGGTTAACGCCGCTACCAAGTACGTGGCCTCACATACACGTACGACGAGCACCTGGCAGGAGACGGTCTTTTTGGCGGGGGATGTGCCGGCACAGGTGGCTGCACTCAAACAGCAACCTGGGCGCGACATTCATGTGTGGGGGAGTAGTGATTTTGTGCAGACACTGCTTGCACACGACCTTGTCGACGAATTGTGGTTGATGGTCTATCCGTTGACGCTGGGGACGGGCAAGCGCTTGTTTGGCAAAGGTACTATGCCAGCATCTTTTCGCGTCGTCGAACGCATTGCCACGCCGTCCGGGGCCATGGTGATGCACTACGCGAAGAATGAAGAATGGTGGTTGTGACCTGTCAATCGCATCGTTGATGGAATAATCCTTTGATGTGGCGTCATGCATTACTGACATCATCGGGCATCAGACTAAGGTGTCCGATGGTTGTTTGGGGCATTCCGATAAACATCGTAGGTGTGATTCGGTATAATGGGGCATAATCGTTTATGCATCAGAAGGAGCGCCCGCATGCGTCTTAGTGCAGTACACCACGTGGCCGTGGTCACGGCGAATTTTGCCGAGATGAAGCGTTTTTATACCGAGGTGTTGGGGCTCGAGGTGGTCGGTAAGTTCGCCGGCAAGGACATCATCTTCCTCAAAACCGGCCCGATTACCATCGAACTGGTCAGCCGTGATACGCATCAGGCGGGCACGAGCGGTGGCTGGGATCACTTTGCGTTCGAGGTCGAGGACATCGATGCCGTGGCTGCCGAGTTGAAGGCTAAGGGCGTGGTGTTCCACATCGAGCCGTTCAACTTCCCCGATCCGGCCGCGGTGCGCATCGGCTTCTTTAAGGATCCGGACGGCAACAATCTTGAGCTGGTGCAACCGTTGGGTAGCCGGTATCCGCAGGGGGCGTAACGCATGTTACCAAATGTGACGTCCGTTGACGAGCATATCGCCTTGCATCCCTTGGCCACGCAACGGTTTTTGCAGGGGATTCGCGAGCGCTTTCGGCTGATTCTGCCCGAGGCGACGGAGTGCATCAATTATGGCATCCCGACGCTCAAATACCAGAAGCGCAACATCATCCACTACGCCGGTTACCCGCACCATATCGGCGTCTACCCGGGTTCACAGGTGATTGCCGAGTTGGCCGCCGAGTTGACGGCGTTTAAATGTGCCAAGGGCACGGTGCAGCTGCCGTTGACCGAGCCGTTTGCGTACGACGTGGCCGAGCGCTTGTTGCATCGCCGGCTCGAGCATTTTGCCTTGACCGGCAAATAAAAGGGACGTTTCATGGCGATTATTCTGGACGGCAAAGCGGCGGCCGCCGCCGCCAAAGTCGATCTCAAAGCGCGGATTGAAGCCTTGGCGGTGGCGCCGACGGTGGTCGTGGTGCAGGTGGCAGGTGATCCAGCCGCCGACCGCTATGTCAAAGCCATCGGGCGCACCTGTGGCGAGGTGGGGGCCGGCTATGCGCTCCACCAACTACCGGCCGATGTCGATCAAGCGACAATCGAGGCGTTGGTGCGGCAGTTGAGTGCCGACGCCGGCGTGCAGGGGATTATCATCCAGATGCCGTTGCCGGCCCATCTCGACAGCGCCGGCGTGATTGCCAATCTGGCGCCCCACAAAGACATCGACGGCGTGCACCCGGTCAATGCGGGGGTGGTGGCCAACGGTGGGAGTGGGTTGGTGCCGGCCACGCCGGCCGGCGGTATGGCGATTCTGCGCCATTACGGCATCGAGGTGCGTGGCAAGCGGGCGGTGGTGATTGGCCGCAGTGCGGTGGTGGGTCGGCCGATGGCCTGGCTGTTGCTCAAGGCCGACGCCACGGTGACGATTGCTCACTCACGCACGGCGAATTTGGCCGATGTGGTGCGCCAGGCCGATATCGTGGTGGCGGCGATTGGCCGGCCACGCATGATTACGGCCGACATGATTAAGCCAGGGGCGGTGGTGGTCGACTTCGGCATCAACGTCGACGAGCAGGGTGCGTTGTGTGGCGACGTCGATTATGCGGCGGTGGTCGAGGTGGCCGGGGCGATTACGCCGGTGCCGGGTGGCACGGGGCCGATGACCAACGTGCAATTGATAGAGAATGTGCTGTTGGCCTGCCGGGGAT
>VGPG01000220.1 GCA_016875555.1 Chloroflexota bacterium
GGTGCCGCTGCCATGTTATCGCGTGCGACAGCGGGGACTTGGGGAGGCAGTCTCATCTTCTGTTTGCCTGGTTCTCCAGCCGCCGTGGAATTGGCAATGACGCGCTTGATCGTGCCTGAGTTACGCCATCTCGTCTGGGAGACGCTTCGACAAGGTCCCTTAGGTCAGAAAGCGAGTCAATGATGATTAAATCCATAGCGTTGGCCATGGTTCGTTTTTATCAGCACCATTTATCGCCCCTCAAACCACCGAGCTGCATTTATTCGCCGACCTGTTCTGAGTACACCTATCAGTCAATTGCCAAATACGGATTACTGCGGGGTGTGGCCATGGGTGTGGAGCGATTAATGCGGTGCCATCCATTCTCTGCCGGTGGTGATGATCCGGTGCCGTAATGCATCGGTGACAATCCGTGAAGTGATGCACAACCAAACAAGAAGTGGTATACTGCGTGTGTCAATGATTCATATTGTTGACAGTTATTTTGATTTTTTGTGCACACATGATGTGCCAAGACGCCTTTGGATGATGGTTAGTGGTGTGCGATTGTGCATGTCACGAAATACTAAAAATACGCATTGACTCTTTTTTGACACATTGAAGTACCTGAAACTGCGGCACAGGAATGCTGTTGCGTGATGCGGTTTTGGGAGTGTGTGCAAGTATGGTGCGTCACATCCTAGCACTTTGGCCGGTGTGTGTGCTCAGCAGAGGAGCTCGCACCGAGTTATGGCAGAGCAAGTACGCAAAGACGTTGCCGTTTTCATCGATTTTGAAAATATCTACGTCAGTGTCCGAGACAAGTTAGACACCAACCCCAACTTCGAAATCATCATGGACCGATGCAATGAGCTCGGTCGCGTAATCCTGGCTCGCGCATACGCAGACTGGTATCGCTACCCACGTATCACGAGTGCGCTGTATGCCAACAACATTGAACCGATGTATGTACCCACGTACTACTACGACAAAGATGCTGGTCGCACTGGTCGTCCCATCAAAAACAGCGTTGACATGAATCTATGTATTGAGGCCATGCGCACGTTGTTCACCATGCCCGGTCTATCTACGTTTGTATTAATCACGGGTGATCGTGACTTTATTCCCTTGGTGAACAGCATTCGCCAACAAGGTAAAGATGTGATAATCATTGGTGTTGGTGGTGCCGCATCATCGCACCTAGCCCAAAGCGCCGATGAGTTTATTTTTTATGAACACCTTATCGGTAAGCAAATTGCAACTGCACCTGCAAGTACATCAAATCGTCGTTACAGCGAGATTGACGAATTTGAGCGATCAGGGCGTGATCGTACGCCTGTAACAGTGCAACGTGCCGGTCGGAATGACACCCCCAAGCCGGTGAAGGCTGATCACAAAGACAAAGACGCCACTGGTATGACTGAGGATGTCATATGGGAGCTGCTCGCCAAAGCCGTGCTTGAAGCCCGTGCACGCAGTATTGTGCCATCAGTTGGTTCGCTCAAAACATTGATTCGTGAGCTCTCGAATGGTGAGTTCCGTGAACAGATGGTACACGACGCCAACGGCCGTCCGCTTGAGCGTTTTCGCGATGTGGTGCAAGAGGCTGCCAATCGCGGCAAGTTGATAATCTCAACCGACAGTATTGTCAACGAAATTTTCTTGCCTGGTGAGGATCCTCGCACACTATCCTCGTTTAATGTGCCGATGGAGAAGCCACCCGAACGTGCCGAAGAACCATTACCGTCTGTGCAATCTGCGGGGATCGAGAGTCGTGTACAATCGGCAGGTGCGAACAACGATAAATCGCGTCGACGTCGGCGCAACGATCGTGATAATAAACGTCCGCCACAATCACCAGCACCGGTGGCCGTGGTAACTGACACCGCTGAAGTCGTACAACCGGTGGTTGATGAATACACCATACCGCCTCAAGATGTGCCTCCGTTTGTTGCGCCTGTGGTAACCGCGCCAACAAACGCTGAGACGCCTACACAAACGACCGGTGTCCCATTCAGTGATGATGAACGTCAAATGGTACGCGACATTGTTGCTACGAGCGACCGCGCGTTGTCGTTCCAGCAGATATACGATGTGCTCCGGTCAACACGCAACCGTGGTGGTGAACAACTCATCCCACGTACCAACGAAGAGTTGCGCTCATTGGTCAAATCAATCATCAACGCTGGTGAATTGCAACGCATTGGACGTGGCAATCGAGTCAGCTATCGTATGGCACAAGCTAAATCACCAAAAGGTGGTGCGGTCACGGTGCCAACCGAGGGTGATGCAGACGTGCGAGAGAGCGAATCAGATGCGTCTCATGCGCATGATGCACCAGTAGTCCCCACGATGACAACGGTTGCACCTATGGTGCCAACGCCGGATGACATGCCAGATCTTGATGATGGTTTGTCATTACCGTTACCGACCACGGCACCGGTCGTTAGCACGATCACTCCTGCCAAAAAGCCTGCTACGACCAAACCCAAGAAGTCGGCTAATCGCATACCAGCGCTTAAGACTTCACCAGGTGAACGATCGTTGGAACGTACGCAACAAGTACGCACACCGGCACCGGCACAACCTGCTGATGCAGGGCTCACTGTACCAGAGCTTGTCACCCCAGTTCCAGCCAAGCCGATACCGGTGAAGGCGCCAGCCGCCAAATCGACGTCGGGGAAGGCACCAGCCGCCAAATCGACGCCGACGAAGGCCGCATCTGCCAAGTCGACGCCGGCCAAGCCTGCGACGGCGAAAGCAGCGGCACCGAAGGCGACTGGTGGGCAGGCGACACAGAGTCATGCCGCAAAGGCACAATCGACACCGCCACCTGTGCCATCACCGAGCGATGCGACGGTCAGCGCGCCGAAGCAACGTCGTCGCACACAGACACCGGAGAGGTAATTATGCACGTAAAAATCTGCGGCATACGCGCACCAGAGCATCTTTTAGTGGCGGCGGCCGCTGGTGCAGATATGATTGGACTTGTCTTTGCACCGAGTAAACGACAGGTTGACATGGAGACGGGCGCGCAGTTGGTGCAACGTCTCCGTGCCGCCGGTTATCAGACATCGGTTATTGGCTTGTTCGTAAATGCGAGTGCGACTACGATTCAACGCGTGGCCGAGGAGTGCCAGCTCGACGGCATTCAACTCCACGGGAACGAGCCGATGAGTATGCTCGACCAACTCCCAGCACTACCGGTGTGGCGTGCGGTGCGCCTCCAAGGTGCCGATGACGAGCTCGAGTGGTTGGCGTCCAATCACCCACGGGTCACACTGCTCGTTGATGCACATGTGAGTGGGGCATACGGTGGTACTGGTGCACAAGCGGATTGGTCCAAAGCCGCACAACTGGCTGCGACGCGTCCGATTGTGCTGGCTGGTGGCTTGAATCCTGCAAATGTCGTATCTGCGATTCGTCAGGTGCGGCCATGGGCAGTTGACGTGAGTAGTGGTGTCGAACGTGATGGCATCAAGGACAACGGCTTGATGAGTGCGTTCATTGACTTGGCCAAGCAGGCCTGAGGTAGCGTGATGTTGCGACGTTGGTGGAGTATCTTAGGCGCCATAGCGACCATGATCTTGTCGATTCGATACGTGCTGACCCGCGTTCGCCCGGTCGTGTTGCGCCCAACCGAAGATAACACTCCCGAGTTACACGGGCATGAGACCGCACTCGGGATACGCCGGATTATCGTCAGCGATCTACATCTGGGTGCCGGCGATCGTCTCGACGACTTCAATGCTGATCGGGAATTCGCAGAATTCGTCCGAGATCATGTGATGAGTGAACCCACCGAATTAATTCTGGCAGGTGATACCTTTGAATTTCTTCAAGTGGAACTCGCTGATATCCCGGATTTTGAGTGGAGTAGTCGTGCTGCAGAGCGCCGCCTCGAAGTCATTCTTGACGCACATCCGCTTGTCGTGCACGCGCTGAATGAGTTCATTCGCACACCAGGGTGCTATTTGACCGTCATCGTGGGGAATCACGATTTCGAAATCCATTATCGCAGTGCGAAAGCCTTACTGCGACGTAAATTGCATCTGACTGTAGACGATGCTCGTTTGCGATTTGCGACGCGTTACCACGGTGATGGAATTTTTGTAGAACACGGCAATCAGTTTGAGCAGTGGAACAGTTTCGTGCGATTTGATGGAATAAGTCAACCGTTTGAACTTGTGCGCGGCACGTACGCCGTCAAAAGTGTGATTAACGTGCTTGAGCGGTCGCCGTTGCCGATTGCCCCATTCATCGATAACGTCAAACCAAGTTCGGCGTTTTTGTGGCATTTACTTGGATTAGCACGGCTGCGTGATTGGCAAGTTGTGTCGTTTGTCCTTCGTGGTGTGTTAATGGCCATACGAAGCATGCTCATTCCCTTTTCGTATCGCAAAAGTGAGGATTTGCTTGAGTCAGCCACGACTGTGCGTCACCTTGTGAATCAACGTCGCATGCAACGTGCCCTCGATACGGTACGTCGTGTGCTCGAACGGCGTGCAGAACGTCGGAGCGATACGGTGCCACCATACTTGATGGCCCACATTGAGCGTGAGTCACGGCGACAACTCCTCCGGGAAGTGCGTGAGTTT
>VGPG01000221.1 GCA_016875555.1 Chloroflexota bacterium
ATAGGAAGAGACTGGTTCAATCGGTCGATTAAATGTAAATACGCCGAGTCGCACCATATCACGAACCATGGTTGTCAGCTCATCACCTGCATCTTCACCCCGAAGTGAACGCACCGTCTCCCACCCGAGGATGTTCCGCAATATTTCTCGACCACCCGCCGCTTGTACGTGGCGCACGAACTCGGTGGCATATTCATCGCTGATGCGCACCACTTCAGTTGGATTTGTGCCCCGTAAGCGAATCGTTCCTACCTGATTATTCCATGTGATGGTATCTTGGAGCTCAACGGTCGCGAACATCTTATTGCGTTGCTTTAGAAGTGTGCGTGTTTGAATCAGAATGTTTTGCATATCCTGATCAGGTACACCCTGTGCGTCAAACAATTCGGCATAGCGCACGCGGTCAACCGTGACTTGTGTTGTACTCGAATAAAAGGTGGGCTGGGTTAATCGTCTTGGTAATACCGCCGCACACGCAATAACAATGGCGACAATCGTTATTGTGAGATAGAGACCATATTCTTTGGAGAAACGCGACATACTCATGTGCGAGAGCGACCTTTATCAGCGGTATTGTGCATACCGTGTAATGACATGATTGTGCATGACAATCATCTCTTCTTAACCATCGAATTATAGCACAGTGAACACTACGAATACTGATAGTCCGCTGTCATTCAGTGTATGTGCATATGAAAGACACAGACGATCTTCCTTTACCGTTGTTGTTGTAAAAGCAGCTGAATAATCGCCCAGCGCTCATCTGCGAGTCGAATATATCGCTCGAGTTGATTCGCCTGATCGGTTGAAACACTTGACGCACCTGGTGCCGGTATCTTCTGCAGAATTAAATCAGAGTATCGCGCCATTGCAAGCATCGTACTCAGGCGGCTGTCGTGCGTCGTTAGTTGCCGCAACATGCGATTGCGAACAATCGCATCGTACTCGACGTGTTTGCTAATTCCACCCGTAACCGAGTTTGCATAGCTACCCGAGGCTGCTTCTCGATGATGATAGTACGAGAGTTCTTCATCCAAAACGCCGATGTCTGCTTCAAGCAAAAAGCGCAAATTAAAGTCCCAGTCGCCGAGTACCGGCAGTGCTTCATCATATCCGCCGATTTTGTCGTAAATGGCACGGCGGTATACAAACGAAATCGGTGCAAAAAAGTTCTGACGCACCATTTCGGCCAAATATACTTGTTGAAAGTTGAACTTATATGGTTCCTGCGACAGAATCGTGATTTGTTCACCACGTACACGTTCAACCACCTGAATACACCGCGTAACAACACCGCCATACTTGCGCCCAGCACTGCTTTCAAGATATCCAATGCTCTTCTGCAAGAATTGAGGATGCCATGAATCATCATCGTCGTGCACAACCACATAATCCGACGACGTCGCCCGAATGCCGAGATTCGATGCGGCCTCCATGCCGACGCTCTGTCGATTACTCACAATCACCACGCGGGCCAAGTCAAGTGGCACACGGGCAAGTTCGTTCTGCACCAATTCAAACCGACCGCCATCGTTGACAATTACCAGCATGTAATTGGTGTAGGTTTGTTTATACACACTTTCGAGGGCACGTCGCAACAAAACTGGGCGGTTTTTGGTACGCATGACAATCAGCACGCGCGGTTGTACATCAAGGGTGATTTGCCAATCACGTTCGGTAGTTGTGCGTTGCTCATTCGGATCGTGGAAAAATGCTTGAGTCTTTACACCACGAATCAAATCGCGTTGCCGTTGCTCAGCATCATAATCAGGATACTCAACGGCAATTTGCCCTTGAATCCAGATTGCCTCACGCACACGTTGTTCTGCAGAATCGTGTGCATGCCGATCAACTGCATCATAGACGACTGGGACAACTAATGACCGTCCAAAGTCTGCAGTGCGCTTTTTGGTGACTACCAACGCAACATCGGCCTTGGTCGGATAGAGGATTTTCTGCGCAAAAAGTTGACTCGCCGCATGAAAGTCAGCATACAAACGGTGTAGCGAATGTGCAGCGGTCAACCCGGCAAGATAATCACACACCCCCAAGTAATGCGCATCATCGTCAAGTTGTGCCACATAGGTAAGCAGTGCCTGTGCTTGTGGCGCATACACCGTACCTGCGGCATCAGTAACGAGTGTTTCGATGCTTGAGACTTTGGGTTCAAACAACGACTCCATCACATGCCGGTTATACCACAAAGCAGTAATCGGCTGTGATGCATCAAACTCATCTTTTTCAAAAAGGAGACCATGGGATTCACGCGGTGATGGTAGGGTTTGGCCTTCACCATATGTCGTCGCAACGTACAATCCCACAAATTGATACTCTGGATAAGCACTCTCGAGTAATGTCTGACTCGTTCCTTGCCACCCACTGTCAATGAGCACAACCCGTGATTTACCACCTACGAGCGCACGCAACTGTCGGTCGAAGAGATCGGCAACCTGGGCAAAATGCCGCACGATATGAGCAAACACTGGATTACTACCATCAAACACCTCGCCAAACGCACTCGCTGGCAAGGAAAACGGCAACACATCCTGATTAAATTCGGGAGCTTGTGGTTCGGTGGCCAATAATGAGCGCACAACATCACTGATTTGGTGTACTGGAAATTCTTTTTTGATGACTGCCTGAGCATGCACAGTCGCACGTGTGTAACACGCTTTGACTGTTAAAATGCGCGACATCCAAATGTAGTCTTCGTCGTGCAGTGGAACAGACGGCGTCACCGTTCGGTACACATCCATGAGCGCTTTGATACGCACTCCAGCACGTGATACATAGAGAAACTTCGTGTTGCCATCGTCAAGATAGCGCATGTGGTGATCAAGCAGATGCAAATAATAGTGAATGATTGGCCCAAGCACGTCTTTGCCAAAATCATATGCAGACTGCGGTGAATTACGCATGTGTACCTTCCAAACTAGATTACCAATGGGGAGTCGACATCCAACTTTGTACGGGAATGTTGACTGACTCAAGCTCTTGCACCAACGCTCCGTGATCCGCCATGATATCCCTACGCATCTGCAAAGGAATAGGAATATGGACCGCAGAGATCCCGTGTGCGCGCGGGCTTTGGTAATCGCTCACGAGTGAATCACCGACATGCACAAAATCACTCATTTGCGCTCCAAGTTGTGCACACAGCCATGACCAAATTTTGCCACTCCGCTTCGACAAAATCGTATCTGCACTTGAATACCCATGTGTGAACACCCGTACATCAACCCCTAGACCAACAAATAAGCGATCAATATGTGCTTTGGATAAATACATATCACTTACATAGATTGCATGTCCACCTTGTGCTCGATGGCGATGCATCAAGTCAAAAAGTGGTTGGTTGACCGTGAGTTGCGTGATTTCGTATGCAAGTTCTATATCAACACATTCTGCGATAAGCTCAGCATGTGCCGGTATCTGGCACTGTGTAAGCAGTAGTCGATATATTTCATTGATGTTACCTTCACGACATCCATCAACCATCGGCGATAAACGATATGACAACCGATTCGCCGTAAGTCGTGCAATCAGGGCATCATGTGGTGTGATTGAACTGTGAACACGTTGATTAATATGTGCCGAAACCAGTGCCGAAACCTCAAAAAAACGGCGTAGTTCGGATTGATGATTGCGCAGCAACAGCGTATCGAAGACATCAAACGACAGATACATGTGTGGAGAACGCAGATACGACGCAATATCGTCAACAATTGACGCTGCGAGCTCAGGTTGCAGAATCGCATATCGATCGTCAATAGACAACACGTGTTGTGCTAGCGCGCCAGGTGTGTACACGGTCGTGTTGTCAATCATACGATTCCCCAGTACAATGCATCGGTTCGATGCGTTGGTTGCAAAATGCAGTTAGACTAGATAATTCTGCATTATCATACCGCACCTACGGAGACAACGTCAAATGTATCTAGGCAATGGATTGTTATTTGCTACGATTTGTAGTATAGTGTTTCGTAATCGTATCGACGATGTTGCGTGTGGATGGAGCGAATCATGTTGACACAATTTACCCAACTTATGCGACGTGTGTTTGGAGTAATTTACCCGCGCAAACATCTCGCATCAACAGCGTATGACGAGCTCCTTGCACAATTACCATCCGCATGGCTCCAACCACCACCTGACTTTGATGAACAACGCTATTTAGCTGAAAATCAAGACGTACGCGGCTATATTCGCCAAGGACGATTTGCATCTGGATTTGATCATTACATGAAACATGGCCGCCACGAGGGACGACGCCGACCAATCCGCCACCTGTAACTAACGCTACCTGGTGTCAACGTTTTGATTGTCGATACCCTGCAGCCTCTACATCAACTACTGTGGTAAAACATTGAATTTCACTGTTGCGCGTATTGGCATAATACGCACCATCCGGAAGATGATAGATCATCGTGCGCGGATTGGCTTTGATTTCACCCGGTTTGCATGGATACGCAATGTCATCGGCTGTCGATGCATCCACGGGGTCAACCTTTTGGGTGCGTGGCTGCGCAGTAGGTTGAATTGGGGCGAGTGTGCTACGTAAC
>VGPG01000222.1 GCA_016875555.1 Chloroflexota bacterium
ATGCCGGTGCCGTGGTGGCCGGCGGGCATACGATTGTCGACCCCGAGCCCAAATACGGCTTATGCGTGACGGGCCTGATAGATCCGGCACTGGTGGCCCACAAGAGTGCGGTGCAAATCGGCGATAAGCTCTTTCTGTCAAAGCCACTCGGCACCGGGATTATTACCACCGCCGCCAAACGTAATCTGTGTGATGCACCCACCTATAACACGACTGTACAATCGATGAAGCAGCTCAATCGGGCGGCGGCTGAATTGGCCATGCGTCATCGGGTGCGTTCAATGACCGATATCACCGGGTTTGGCTTCCTCGGGCATGCGGCCGAGATGGTACGCGATGTTGATGCTGCACTGGTTATTCATGCACACGCGTTGCCGTTATTGCCACGAGTGCTTGAGTTTGCTCGGGCTGGCGTCGTGCCGGGTGGGCTCGGGCGGAATCGCATGCACCTGTTGATGAACGGATTGTCGGTTGCTGACGAACTCGATCCTGCCTATCTCGACATTGCAGTCGATCCACAGACCTCGGGTGGCTTGTTGATGGCGGTTGCGGCTGATGCGGTGA
Organism: Chloroflexota bacterium; assembly: GCA_016875555.1. GTDB lineage: Bacteria > Chloroflexota > Chloroflexia > Chloroflexales > Roseiflexaceae > UBA965. The sequence continues at coordinate 565 of VGPG01000222.1, forward strand.
CGGCATTTGTGGCTGATGCACAGGCGCAAGGGATTGTTGTGACACATGTGGGATCTGTCGAAGCTGGGCGCGGCGTGGCGCTGGTCATATAGTCGAATCATAATGAGGAGTTGGTGATGAGTAACGTGCGATTAAGTGCCCGTCTGAGCCGGTTGACTCCGTCAGCGACCACGGCATTGAGTGGGAAAGTGGCCGCCCTCAAGGCCCAAGGCATCAACGTGATTTCGTTCGGTGCCGGTGAGCCTGACTTTGCCACCCCAGATGCCATCAAAGCCGCCGGTATCAAAGCGATTGAAACCAACCAAACCAAGTACACGCCCATCGGTGGCCCAGCCGAGTTGCGCAAAGCCGTTGCCGAGCGCGTTAGCGCTGATTGTGGTGTGACCTATACCGCCAACCAAATCTCGGTCACCAATGGTGCCAAAGAAGCCCTTTTCTTGGCGTTTTTGGCCTTGTGTGACGAAGGCGACGAGGTCATCATCCCCGCTCCATACTGGGTAAGCTATGTCGATCAAGCCAAAATCGCCGGTGCCACACCAGTCATTGTCGAGACCACGCCTGAGCAGGGCTTTCGCATGACGGCCGCTCAGCTCGCCGCAGCAATCACTCCACGCACGCGCGTCATTATGATCAACTCACCCTCAAATCCGACCGGTGCCGTCTACAGTGCTGCCGAATTGCGTGCGTTGGCTGATGTGGTTGCAAAGCATCCGCAGATTGTGGTAATGACAGATGAAATTTATGACGCCATCGTTTACACCGAATACGCCCGTTGGTTGCGCGTCGCTCCCGAGTTGTACAACCAGACGTTGGTTATCAACGGTGCCTCGAAGGCGTTTGCCATGACGGGATGGCGCATGGGCTTTGTGGCCGGACCTCAGCAGATTATCGATGCCATCAAGGGCATCCAGAGCCATTCAACCTCACATACCTCGTCAATCACGCAGGCCGCCGCTTTGCCAGCATATGATGGCAGTGTGGACATGGCCAGTGAGGTGAGTCGCATGGTCAAAGCCTTCCGCGAGCGCCGCGATATCATCGGCGAGTTGCTCACGTCAATTCCTGGTGTGTCGTTGTCGATGCCCGACGGTGCCTTCTACGTCTTCCCTGATATTCGCGGGTTGTTGGGCAAGCCGTTGGCGTGTGGCGTTACGTGCAATACTGATGACGAGTTGGCAGCTGCCTTGCTCGAGCACGCGCACATCGGCGTCGTCAGCGGTTCTGCCTTCGGTGCGCCTGGGTTTATCCGCATGTCGTATGCAACCAGCGCCGAGTTAATCCGCGAGGGCATGGCCCGGTTTACCAAAGCTGTAGTTGGCTAAATGAGCGTGAGCGAATCCCGGGGCATTGCGCCCCGGGATTTTTGTTTTATAATCACACCACAACCACAAGGAGGTGAATACGATGGTGTACGAGATGCGCACATATTGGGCTGCGCCTGGTAAGGTAGACGCAATGCATGCCCGGTTCCGCGATCATACTTGCGGGTTATTTGTCAAGCACGGCATGCAACTTGTTGCGTTTTGGGCCCCCGATTCGAAGCGTGAGACCTACGGCGATTTGGTGTATGTGCTCGGATTTTCTTCAGCTGCGGCCCGTAATGCGGCCTGGGATGCGTTCCGCGAAGATCCAGCCTGGCAGTCGGCCAAAGCCGCAAGTGAGGTCGATGGTGTGCTCGTCGAGAAGCTCGACAGCGTGATCCTCAATCCGACCAATTACTCGCCGATGCGCTAGTTCGTTACACAGTATTTGTATTTTGCAGAAAGCCAAAGGGGGCCAGCATGCATGTATTAATCATAGGCGGCACCGGCAATATTAGCCGTGCAATCGTCAAATCGCTGCTCAAACGTGGTCACCGTGTCACTGTCTACAACCGTGGCCAGCGTATTGACCAACCGCCACCCGAGGTTGAGGTGATTACGGGCGATCGGCGCGACCGTGAGCAATTCGAGTCAACGCTGGCGGCCCGGCAATTTGATGTAGCCATCGACATGATTTCGTTCACCGCTGCCGACGCCCAATCAACCCTCAATGCGTTGCCGAATGTCGGCCACATCATTCAGTGCTCGACGGTGATGACCTACGGGCCGCCGTTTAGCGGCCTCTATCAAGATACCGATGCGCCGCTCAACGGCCGGCATGATGGTGGCTACGGGGCTGGCAAAGTGGCTGCCGACGAGTTGTTGTTGGGACAAATGGCCAAAGGTGGCGTGCCGGTGACAATCGCCAAGCCGTCATTTACCTTCGGTCCAAGCCATCCGTTGTTCCGTCAGGTCGATTGGGGGAGTGATTGGCTTGATCGTCTCAAAAAGCGCAAGCCGATTATCGAGGCGGCCGAGGGGCTCAACTACTTTCAATTCCTGGCGTCTGCTGATGCCGGAGAGGCCTTTGCGGCCTTGTGTGGCTTGCCAGCCGCCCACGGTAAAGTAGTACATGTGGTCAATCCCGCAGCAATGACCTGGCACGAATGGCATGCCATGGCGGCGAATGCGCTGGGTGTGCCGCTCGAGACGGTATCGGTGCCGTGGGATATTCTCGTGGCGGCTGATGCAAGTCGCTTTAGTGCCTTGACGACCTGTTTGGGCCATAATCAAGTCTTCTCGGCGCGTTCGTTGCACGAGCTTGTGCCTGATTGGGCGCCAAAGGTGCCGTTGCAACAAGCAGTCAACGAGACGATTGAGTGGTTGCAACGCCACGACAATATCGAAAACAGCGACAATAACCCGCTCGAAGATCGGATTATTGCCGCCATGCGCCAAATCAAAGGCACCTTCTAGGGATTTTACCTGCAGGTGCAGGGCACGTCCCTGCACCTACAGATGTCGACGCAAAAACGCCACTGCCGCCGGTCCATTGATTTCGTGGCGACCCTCAAAAATATCCGTCTCAATCTGTTGACTCGCCTCAAATTGAGCATAGACTGCCTGCGCGTGCTGTACACCACGTTTGACGGCGGCAACTGGGAATATGGGGTCGTGTGTGGCTGCCTCTACCAAGAACGGCCGTGGGGCCATCAGCCCTGCGATGTCGGCCATCTCGCCAAATTGTCCTAATCCCGGCACAAAGTTACACGAACAATGGTGCATCGCCAAGATGCTCTCTTTGAATGTCGAAAAATAGCCGCTAATTACGCTAGCCTTGATGCGCTCATCAATGGCTGCCGAAAAGAGCGTATGCATGCCACCGCCCGAGATGCCCATGGCGCCAATCCGGTTGCCATCGATGATGTCACTCCGGCTCTGCAAATAGTCAACCAGTTTGAGACCATCATGGACTCTGATGCCCAATACGCTTAACCCGAGATGGAGCGCAAGCATCGAGGTATGGTGACATGTACTTGGTACCGGTTGGCCATTCATGGTGTCGAGATAGCTATAGTCGTTTTGGCGCTCCCCAAAGCACGAAATCTCGGGTGCCGCCACAACGAATCCAGCACGACATAACATCACCGCAAAATCTTTGTGGTAGCCGCTCGGCGTATTGCGCTCAGTGCCATCCTCCCACAGCCCGACAATATCGGCCACACCGTAGCCGTGCCCATTAAACGCAATCACGGTTGGCAATGGCTGTGGCCGAAACTTCGGAAGCAACAAATAAAACGGCATCACGCTGTGTGGTGTCGTGCGCAAGAGCATCTTGTGGCGCACATAATCGCCTTTGTCAACGATCTGAACCGTACTGACCTCGAGTGGTGTATCTGCAAGTCGTGTCAGGCCAATCGTTTCCGCGAGCGCTTGGCGTGTGTTGGTTTGCCACGCACGTGCATCAACCTGATTAGTCGCAGTAAATGCAAATGGTGCGTGGGTGGGGTTATATGCTGCCCACAAAAGATTGGCCGGTTGGTATTGTGTGTCGGGCATCGTGGCACCTCATTTGGTTGCGAGTATGTGATGGTGCCTAGTATACACGTAAGCACAACAAAGCCGTAGCATCGCTACAGCTTTGTTGATGATGTGGTGTTTGATAAC
>VGPG01000223.1 GCA_016875555.1 Chloroflexota bacterium
CTCGGCATGCGTACGACACTCGATGACGTCGGCGCCGAGACTGCGGGCGTTGCTGGCCAAATCGACGGGCAGGCGCACCACGTCGTTGCCGTCAGCGTCGCTAGGCAGCATGTTTTGTTGGGGGTAGGCGTAGCGCGTGCCGAAGCCCTCTTGACCGAGCGAACGACTCAGGCCACCGATGCTTTTGTAGCCGTCGTTGTCGATGAGCACCACAATCAGCTTTTGGTCCTCTTGGATGGCCGTGACCAACTCGCTCGACATCATCAGCCAACTGCCGTCGCCGACCATCACGTAGACCTCACGTTCGGGGGCAGCCATCTTGATGCCGAGGCCACCGGCCACTTCGTAGCCCATACAGCTGTTGCCGTACTCGAGGTGGTAGTTCTTGGGGTGACGGGCCCGCCAGAGTTTGTGTAGGTCGCCGGGCAAACTGCCGGCCGCACAGACCATGATGGCCTCGGGGTCGCTGTGGTCGTTGACCACGCCGATGATTTCGCCTTGGCTGGGCAGTGGGGCGAGACGGATGTCATAAATGCGCTGTACCTCGGCATCCCAATCGGCTTGCAGGCGTTGGGCATCGGCGCGGTAGGCAGCATCGACCTGATGCCCCTGCAGGGCGGCCAGCAGCTCGCTAATCACCTCACGGGCATCGCCTAAGAGCATGGCGCCGTTGTGTTTGGCGGCGTCGAGCTCGCAGATGTTGATATTCACAAAGCGCACATCTGGGTGCTGGAATGCGGTTTTGGAGGCGGTGGTAAAGTCGCTGTAGCGCGTGCCAATGCCAATCACCACATCGGCGTCGCGGGCAATCCGGTTGGCCGCAAAGGTGCCGGTCACGCCGACGGCGCCGAGGTTGAGCGGGTTGTCGTAGCGCAGGCTGCCCTTGCCGGCCATCGTCTCGCCGACGGGGATGCCGGTGGCGTCGACAAATTGGGCCAGCACGCCGCTGGCGTCGCTATATATCACGCCGCCGCCGGCCACAATCATTGGGCGCTTGGCCGTTTTGATGATGGCGGCGGCCCGGCTGATGGCCGCCCGATCGGGGCGCAATCGGCTGATGTGCCAGACGCGCTTTTCGAACAGCGCTGCAGTGTAATCGAACGCCTCGGTCTGTACGTCTTGGGGCAGTGCTAGTGTCACTGCGCCGGTGTCGGCCGGGCTGGTCAAGACGCGCATCGTCTCGAGCAGGGCGCTGGGCAACTGGTCGGGGCGATTGATGCGATCCCAGTATTTGCTGACCGGCTTAAAGCAGTCGTTGGCCGAGATATCGCGGCTCTGGCTCCACTCGAGTTGTTGCAACACCGGGTCCACGTTGCGCCGCGCAAAGATGTCGCCGGGCAACAACAGCACCGGCAGGCGGTTGATGGTGGCCGTGGCCGCGCCAGTCACCATGTTGGTGGCGCCCGGTCCAATCGAGGTGGTACAGGCCATCGTTTGCAGGCGGTTGGCGGTTTTGGCAAAGGCCGTCGCCGCGTGCACCATTGCCTGCTCGTTGCGCGCTTGGTAGTAGCGCAAGGCCGGGATCTGCTGGAGCGCTTGGCCCATGCCTGAGATGTTGCCGTGCCCAAAAATGCCGAAACAGCCGGCAAAAAACGGGCGCTCGACGCCGTCACGCTCGACATATTGGTGCGTCAAAAATGTCACCAAGGCCTGGGCCATGGTTAATCGTCGGGTTGTCATCGTATCCCCCTTGTGTCACATGCTGCCTAAAACCCGCCCAGCGGGGCCACGAATGCCTCAACCTCGGCCATGGTCGGCATGAAGTTGGCACAGCCGTGTTTGGTCACCACAATCGCACCACAGGCGTTGCCTAGCCGGGCCGCTTTGGTGTACTCCCAGCCGTGCGACAGCCCATAAATCACGCCACCGGCATAGGCGTCACCGGCGCCGAGAATGTTGTAGACCTCGACCGGGTAGCCAGGGGCCTCAAGGCGCTCAATGCCGCTGGCGCTGACCACGTGCACCCGCGAGCCGTCGGCACCACGCTTTTGGAAGAGGAGCTTCGGCCCCATGCTGAGAATCGTGGCAATGGCCGCATCGACGTCGCCGCCGACCCGGGCATCCGAGACCTGCGAGTGCGTCAGGCGCACGTCGGCGCGCTCGCCCATCATCATGGCGTTGATTTCGTCTTCGGTGCCCAGCACAATATCGACAGAGCGCAGTAGCGAGCGCAGGGTCACGCCAAAGGCGCGCGGGTCGTGCCACTGATCCGGCCTGAAGTCGATGTCGAGCACCACCTTGGTGCCGTGGCGCTGGGCGTATTCGGCCGCAAAAAACGTCGCACTGCGTGACGGCTCGCGGTAGAGCCCGGTGCCACTTATCAGCAGGTACTGGGCGTCGGCAATCGGGCTAGCCAAGACGTCGTCAATGGTCAACTCAATGTCGGCGCAGTTGTCGCGGTAGTAGGTCAGTGGGAACTTGTTGGGCGGCTCGATGCCCAAGACCACCGCACTCGAGCGATGCCCGGGTTTGCGCGGGGTGTAGCGCGTCTCGATGCCCTCTTTTTGGCAAAAGTGCAGAATAAAATCGCCGACCTGATCGGCGCCGACGGCCGTCAACAACGCCGTCCGGCTCCCCAACCGCTGGGCGGCCACGCTGATGTTGGTCGGGCAGCCGCCGACATACGCCGCAAAGCTGGTGATATCCACAAAGGCCGCCCCGACGTCGTTCGAGTACAGGTCAATCGACGAGCGGCCCATGGATAACAAATCGTAGCTCCGTGTCATACGCTATTGTCCTTGTGGATAGATCGGAATGCGCGGGTCAGTGCCTTGGTAGTGGTGCTTGACCCAGGTGTGATTGGGGTCATCGACGTTGGCGAGTGACTGGGCACTGCCGGCCAGCACGTTCAGGTAGTAGGTGGTGTAGCCGGGGGCACTCGTGACCGGGTGATAGCCCTCGGGGATAAGCACCACGTGGTCGGGGCGAGCCACCACGACTGCATCAATTGGGGCGCCGGCTTGCTCTAGCGGCGAGTCCTTGTCGGTATACACGTGCTGATAGGCGTAGCCGGTTGGCTTGTCGTGCTTATAAAAGTAGACTTCTTCGAGATCGGCCTCGAGCAAGGCACCATCGGCACCGACGCGGTGCACATCGTGCTTGTGCGGCGGGTAGCTCGACCAACTGCCCGATGGTGTGTAGACCTCGACGAGTACCAAGCGCTCGCAGGGGAATCCGGGCGGCATCAGCTGGTTAATTTGGCGCGTGGCGTTGTCACCGCCACGAATCTCTTGGGCGATGTCTTTGGGGGTGACCAGCACCGGGGCGCACTCGCGGGTGGCGCTGACCCAGGTCACGGCGAACTCTGCATCGCTGGTGGCCGTCACGGTCAGTTGGGTGTTGAGCGCACATAGGCGCCACCGGCGAAGACGTGCGGTCGCCCGCCCATCTGCCAGCTGCCGCGGTTGCTGGTGACGCTGATGGTGCCGCTCAGCACAACGATGGCCATTTCGTGCATCTGGGTGGCGAATTGCCACTGTTTGCCACTGGCGAGGCGTCGCACCTGAAAGTTGATGTGCTCCCATTGGGCGAGGGCGGGTGTCACCTCGACGACGACATCGGGATCTGCCGAGTTGCCGGGGGCGACGAGCAAATTGGCGGCGGTGTAGGTGGGCGTCATTGCCGATCTCCTTTCGTGTACCGACTGGTACTAGCGCGTGAAACTACAAACGGTTCGAGCAGACAATCAGTGGCCGGTTGGCCAGCAATCAAATCGAGTAGGGTGCGGGCAGCCACGCGGCCCAACTCCGCCTTGGGTTGGCCAATCGTCGTCAGTGCCGGCGTGCTGTAGCGCGCCATCTGCACATCGTCGAAGCCAATCACACTCACATCAGCGGGCACCTGCAAGCCGAGCGTGTTGATATACGCCAAGGCGCCCAGCGCCATGATGTCGTTGTAACAAAAAATCGCCGTCGGCCGGTGCCATTCAAACAACTGTTTGGTCAGCATGTAGCCGAGGTCGAGGTCGTCGTGCAGGTCGTTGCTGTGCCGCACCACAATCTGTCGCTCAGGCACGCCGTTGGCCGTCAACTCACTGACAAAGCCGTCGGCCCGTTGTTGATTCGAGCCGGGGCGTTTGGTCGAGCCCAGATAGGCGAAGTGGTCGTGGCCGAGCTGGCACAGGTGCTAGGCTGCCAGCCGCCCACCGAGCCGGTTATCGATGCTGATGCTGCGCACCTGCTCGCTCTGCAGGTCACGCTGTTGATTGAGAAAGACAACTGGCGCGCCGAGTTGGGTTAGGCGCGCCAACTGATCGGTCCGCAATTGGGCATCGGCGATGATGATGCCGTCAACTCGGCGCCGATGAAAGAGTTCGATGACCTTCAGTTGGCGCGTGGCGTCATGATGCGAGGCGCTCAAAAACAAGGCTTTGTTGGTGTCGCCCAAGACGTGCTCGATGCCTTTGACCACCTCGCCCCAAAACGGATCGGCCACATCGGGGACAACCAGTCCAATCGTGTCGCTGTGTCGCTGTTGTAGGCTTTGGGCGATGGCGTTGGGGGTGTAGCCGAGTTCGGCCGCTAAGCGCACGA
>VGPG01000224.1 GCA_016875555.1 Chloroflexota bacterium
TGTTTGGGTAGACGCTTCGGTTGCACGCGACTCTGATCGCCACGTATGGTCAACCACAAGACGATGAGCGCATGGCGCAGACTAGCCATGATTTGTACGAGGGTAATATCAAATGCCAACATGACACCAGCGAGCCCAATCAATGAGCTGAGGGCAAATGTGGCTGGACGGCCGATGGCGTTGCTCAAGAAGGTCATCAGCACATAGCCAATGTTGCCGCCACCTGCGCCAATTTGGTCATCAAAGCTTTGACGTGGTGTAATGCCGTATTCAAGCATGATCAGCATGGCAAGCATGACCATGACCGTGCCGATGACTTGTGTGGCCTGGAGTGGTGTTTGATTCCGATGGCCACTTTGAAAGAGCGCGATGCCGAGCATACCCACGGCTAAGGGCACAATGAGAGCTCCCCAACCGAGCCCGACGGCCATCATTTGGGTCCATCCGGCACCGAGTGTCCCCGTACTACCGGTCAGATAAAAAATTATCGTCATGCCGGCAATCCCGATTAACACCAGTGCGAAGAGTTCGCGTTGATGTTCTGGGCGTAGCGAGATGGCACTTTTGCGTTGGGCTTTGCGCCCAGTCGCACTGGTTTGCCGCGATCTGCTTTTGGCCATGCCGTCACTCCTCAATCGCACGTATGACATATGATAGTAATTGACGATAGTATAGCATATTCATGTTTCAATTCGTGATTCTGGATGTGCTGGCCCGTTTATTGGGCATGCACCCCTTGGTTCACGAAGAGATAGAGGCCATCTTTACCGGGGGCCACGATATCAAGGCGACCGCGTTGGAAGATGTCGGCAATCGCAAAGTGAATACCACACCCCTTGCCCTGCCCGATGGGGCCGTAGTTGATGACCTGTTTGACAAAGCTCTCGCCACTCCATTTGAAGTAGTACAGGCCCACATCATCCCATTCGCCGGGATCATTGCCATTATGGGCGCGATGCCGTTTGCCGGTGACAAGCTCGCTGTGACTATCGCCGTCGATATCAGCCCAATGCAAATCGTGGTATTGCGCATTATCGGGGTCAATCGGGTGGTGATGCCATGTGCCATCGGCACGACGTTTGCTCCACCACAGGCCGTAGCCGTGTGCATGACCGGTGATGAGTTCGTTCTGTCCATCTCCATCTACATCAACGACGAGCATAGGGATACTTGCCGTTGTGCCCCAAGGAGGATTGACGAATTCGGGGTGCCATATCCAGGTGCCGTGGGCTGGATCTGCGGGGGCTTCGAGCCAACCGTGGCAGAGCACGATATCCATGCGACCATTGCCGGCAATGTCGCCACACCCAAGTCCGTGTCCTTGTGTGCCCTCAGCGAAGGTGTAAATGGGGATGCGTGCGAATGTGCCTGTGCCGCGTCCATCGGCGTCGGTCTGCAATTTGTAGTAGCAGACAGTTGGGTTGGGCGGTGTATTCGGCACGATTTCGATGATGCCGTCACCGTCGATGTCCCAGCCGCGGGTTGTCTCCACATTGCCGGTATTGTCCCACAAGCGGTGTTCGGGCCACGGCTGGGTGGGGTCAGCGGGATGCTCGCGCCAGCGCAGACTATTGCCCCACCAACCACCAGTAACATAGTCGAGGCGACCATCGCCGTTAATATCGAGAAGGACGGTTGAGAAGTCGTCGTAGTACTCGCCAAATTGTGCAACCGTACCGATTATGTGTTTGCGACGAAAATCCGGCCCTTGATACCAATAGGCGCCACTGATGATATCGAGATGGCCGTCACCATCGACATCGCAGACCGCCGCTGATTCATAGCGTTCATCTGATATCCACACTTTGTGCCATTGAAGAGGCATGGTATTGCTCCTTGGCGGTATCGGCTACTTGCCGCGATGCAGGCGAATATAGTTGCGGGCCAGGATGATATCTGCGAGGGCTTCTTCGGCGGTACAGACGGGCGCTTTGAGCCCCGCAACCGCATCCACGAAGTGCTGTGCTTGTTGCCACATGGCGTGCATCCAGGGGAGATGCGGTGACGCGGTGGTCGGTTGCACGCCGTTGCCGGGGTCGCGCATGATTTCGACACGTCCGGGTCGGTTAAATGCTAAGGGGGCGGGTAATTCGAGTTTGACCCAGCCGCGTTCAAAGCAGACAAGGGCGCTCTCTTGCCAGTCCACGCTGGTGTGGTACGGACTCATTTCGATGCTACAGGTGACACCGCTGGCGCTTTGGCCGACGAGAAGATGGCCGGATGGCGCAGCATAGGTGGCACGCCAATCGTCGCCGAGCAGGTGGCGCATCAAGTTGACTTGGTGGATGTAGTAGTTGACGAACTCCCAGTAGGCGGCGTTGGTTGGGGCATCCATGTCTGCTGCGGGCGGGTCTTCGGCGAGGGACTCGTCGGGGGCAGCGCTCCAGATATTTTGGTTGAAGCCGTTGGCAATCCAGTCGCCTGCCGGCATAAGTATGCGCACGTACGTCATCTTGCCGAGTTCACCACTCTGCACAAGACGTTCGATTTCAGCTTTGGCGTAGATGGTGGCTGGATCTGAGCGTTTGTGGTAGCCAACCATCATCCAGGTATGGTGCTGATGCATGGCTGACACAATTGCCTCTCCTTGGGCAATCGATCCGGCAATTGGTTTTTCGGTGAGAATGGGTTTGCCGTATGCCAACAATCGCGGGATAAGGCTACCATGCCGGGTGAAGGGTTGGATGACGACCAACGCGTCAATCGATGCATGGTGATGCATCATCTGTTGATCATCGGCGTAGACATGGGGCACATTCCATTTGCGTGCCACGGCCTGAGCGTGGTCGGTGCGGATATCGGCGATGGCAACGACCTCGCAGTTCGGCACCATGGCAAAATTGCGCAGATGGGCGGCTTGTCCCATGTTGCCCACCCCAACAAATCCGAGTCGTACGATTGGCGTACTCATCTCTCCTCCTTTTGAGACCTGATCGACGATGATCATGTGTTGATTACGGCAGTACGTCTGGTTGTGGGTCGGCCAGCGGGCCACGCGCCGATCGAAAATCGCGCACGTTGAGCCGGAGCTCGCGTTTCCCGTTCCATTCGTTGAGTTGTGGCTGATAGACAATGTCAATGTGGCTGATGCGCGTAAAGTGCGGCGCCCAGGTGCCCTCGCCCCACGCCATGGCGGTGACGCGTTGACCGGCCACCTCGAGGGTCAGTTGCAGGTGTTGTTGGTCACTACCGATGGTACGTACGCCTAGTACACGACAATCGCGTGTAAGGATATTGGGTTGTGGATTGCGTTGACCACATGGTTCGAGCAGGGCGATGTCATTGAGTACGGCCATATCCAGCTCAACGGCGGCTAGTTCGCAGTCGATGGCGAGTTGGCGAGTGCCGACTTCAATGTGGTGTGCCTGTGCGTAGTCGTTTAGACGTTGTCGAAGCGTGGCAATCTGGTCAGTTGCAATGGTAAATCCTGCAGCAGCCGCATGCCCTCCCACCTTGACAAAGGTGGCCCCACAATTGCGCAGTGCCTCAATCATATTGATCATGCCGCCCGAACGGGCTGATCCACGTGCTAGTGCCACACTCTCCTCGATGATGACGCTGGGTCGTGCAAATTGGTCGGCGATGCGTGCAGCCACAAGCCCGACTAACCCGGCATGTGCCTCTGGGTCGGCGTGCACGATGATGCGATCATGGTGATACCCGTGTGCTTCGATGTCGCGGGCTAGCCGTTCCTGGAGTTCGCGCGTTTGTTGTTGACGGGTCTGGTTGAGATCATTGAGCAGCTGTGCACGCTGACTCGCTATGACGATGTCATCAGCCAACAGGAGTTCGTAGGCTGGCTCGGCATCGGCTAGTCGGCCAGCCGCATTGATACGTGGCGCGAGTTTGAAGCCGACGTCCTCGGCGGTCAGGGAACGTGGGTCAACCCCGGCACTGCGGATGAGCGCCTGTATGCCCGGGCGTTGGCTGTAACGCATGCACTGCAACCCCCGGTGTACAAACGAGCGATTTTCGCCGATGAGTGGACCTAAGTCGGCAATGGTGCCTAGGGCTACCAAATCCAACAGGTCGTACATGGCGTTATTTGAGAGCGCTTTACCCAACACGCCGATGGCTTCGATGACTTTGTAGGCAACGCCTACCCCGACAAGTCCTTTGTCAGGGTACGGACAGTGCGCTTGATTGGGATTGACCACTGCCACTGCTTGCGGAATAACGGCAGGCGGTGTGTGGTGGTCGGTGATGATGACATCGATGCCGCGTGCCTGAGCGTGTGCTACCTCGTCACTATTGCTGATGCCACAATCAACGGTCAAGAGAATGCGTACGCCGCTGTCGACGAGTCGATCGATGGCCGCATTGTTCAAGCCATACCCTTCGCTCGTGCGATGGGGAATGTACGGCGCAACGTGGCCACCGAGTTGACGTAACGCGTCGCACATTAAGCTCGTAGCAGTGATGCCGTCTGCATCAAAGTCACCGTAGACGGCGATGTGTTCGTGATGATCGATGGCGTGGATGAGGCGTAGCGCTGCGGTGCGCATATCGTGC
>VGPG01000225.1 GCA_016875555.1 Chloroflexota bacterium
CACGGTATTATTATCGATATGGATAAAGGGTGGTGGGATTTTATATCCAATTATGCGCCCAATCGATATCGAATGGCACATGGATAAAGTGCGAGAGATTTTGACAACCTGGGATATAGCTAAATTCTACCTACCCGGTGCATTCTCCGAGTCAGTGATGCCGATCACTGAATGGGGTGAAGAGCGGCCAATGATTCCATATTCACCGTTTTATCATTTGTTTAGCCTGTTGTATGCCATCTTCCCTTGGAGTTTGGAAAAAAGCGCAACCATTTTCAATGCATTTCTTGACGCCTCACGTGTTGTCATTATTGCCGTTCTCTTTCGACGCATTGGACTGAGTGACCGCGTATCCTGGATGGCTGCAGTTACCTATGCCATAGCACCTGTCACCTTTTTGTTGCATGCGTGGGGCAATGCACCTACCACAACGGGTTTGTGGTGGACATTCGTTACCACGAGCGCCTTACTTATTGCAGGTAAAGCGATACACGATCGAAAAATTTTCTGGAGCATCGTGGCATTAACCACCATGTCGATGCTCATCTATACGGTAACTGCGGTTTTCCATGTGTTATTCGTTTCGGTACTCGCGTTGTTGCTCTGGATAATGCCGACAAATCGCGATAAATCGACAATCAAGCCAATTCTTTATGCAACATATGGCGGACTTGGCATTGCGACGCTCGTTTATTATGGGCAGTACATTCAGCCAATTATCGAACGCACCATACCATACTTTCTACAAATAAGTGTCGCCAGTCCGGCAAGCGTTGGTGTTGAACGACCACATTGGGGCGATTATTTGTGGGCATTTATTCCCACGCTACGTTATGACTTTGTCGATAACCCGTATTTATACTTTGGCATTTTTATACCGATGCTGATGGTGATTCCGGGTGTGATGTACCTCCGCGAACGTCAACCATTATGGGCACACATGGCCGCGATGTTTGTCATTTCATTATTGTTCATGGTTGCCGGATATCGCATCTCGATGGTTGACAAACAGATTTTTTACATCCTGCCAATCGTCATGCTGTGTTGGGCAGTACTCGCAGATCGTTTTTGGCGCAGAGGCATTGCGAGCCAGTTGATGATCTCGGTAATCATGTTGTTTACAACGTATAGTGCCATGTACTTATGGGTCGTGCGCATTGACCGAGCGCCAGTGGTGTTGCCATGAACGAACTACCGACGACTCAACCGTTGACGGACATATCGGACTTGGCAAGCGCTATCGACCCATGGTTACAACACATGACTTGGCGACGGGATTTCGCGAAATGGCGTGAGCGACGTCTGTATCAAGAACAGTATCAATACGAGCGAATTGCACAAATCGAACGTCATGTTGGGCATCTGCGTGGTCGCACTCTTCTCGATCTTGGCGCAGGTATGGGTGGATTTGCAGTGGCTTCAGCGTTGCGCGGCGCACAAGTGACTGTGTCAGAATACAACTTACCATATTGTCAAATCACCCAGCTTCGTGCACAACGATATGGCATCACGCTACCAATTGTGAATGGCGCTGGCGAGCATCTCCCCTTCGGCGATGCCTCATTTGACATTGTGGTCTGTTGGGATGTCATTGAGCATGTCCAAGATCCACGTGCAATGTTAAACGAGATTCACCGAGTTCTTAAGCCTAACGGACAACTGTTACTCACGGTAATCAATCGACGAGCCTGGGTTGACCCTCACTATCATATTCGCGGATTGAATTGGGTCCCTCGAGCACTCGCAGAGCGGTATATCCGCTACCGGGGACGTGATAAAGAACGTACCAGTTTTCAGGATATGCAACGATTGAGTGCGATGCACTACTTCGACTATCCGGAGTTCGTCTCAATTGCACAGAAGCATGGCTTTTACACCGTTGACATGAACGAAGTAGCCCTCGTCGAGGGTCGTTTTGTCAGTCAAAAGACGACACGACGCCGAATTCGCAACGCACTCCGCACGCTTGGGCTCGAACACATAGCATACAAAGCCCAACGTGCATGGTACACCGGCATGTTCGAACTCGCGCTAACAAAGGTTGCTCCATGAGCAACAACAAATCTACGCCAAGCCTGTCGCATCAAGTTTCGCGGGCGGTGATTTGGAACACCGTATTTGTGCCGTTGCGAATGATCTCAGAAGTGGCAGCCACAACTTTGAAGTTGACTGTACTTCCAATGGCGGCGTACGGCTTACTTGCACTCGTCAGTGGAGCGGCATCAGCATTCGGGACATGGATAGACATGGGGACAACCCGCGCATTGCCCAAATTCATCCCTGAGACCATGCGGGCACGTGGAGCATATGGCGTATTGCGACTCCTGACCATTGTCTTTTTGGCACAAGTGGTAGTGTTATTGGGTATTGCAGGTACACTTGCGTGGCAACAACAAAGTTACCTAGACAGTTTGGCTTCACGTGTGCGAGAAGATATGCGCATCGACCAAGCTGCGCAAACGCTTTTACAAAGTATCATCTCATCACAAGGCTGGATGTTTATCGCCGTGATTATCGTGATGCTGGTTATGGGCGTCTGCTACGACATGTTGATGGCGTACCTGAATAGTTTTTTCAAGCAACGTGCATGGAACGGTATAGCGTTGCTCGCAGGGCTCTTGCCCCAACTCTTGGCTGCTGTCGCGATTATTGCCGCGCAATTCAGCGATGAACCACTGCGATGGAGCGTCGTGGGAATCCTGGTGACTGCGGCGATGGCCCCGTCGTTTGCGGTATGCATCGCGCTGTGGCATGTAGTAAGTATTTGGCGAGAAGGAGCGGACAATCCGGCAATCGAACCATCGCGCGATACCAATCATTGGTTGCCTGACGGTTTTTTAAAATACTCGGGCGTCTCTTACTTGATGACAATGACTGATTTCATTGCCAGCAAAGGGTTTGCAGTGTATTTAACAAGTAGCATCAGTGATGCGGCGTTGTTGTGGGCAGGAGCATCTCTTGTTGGGATGGTGCTCTCCTACTTGTACACTCCATTAGTTGGAATAACCGTTCCGTTGTTCACACGAGTCCGCTCGGGCGAGGGTGGCACCATCCAGGGTGCATATCGATCAATTGTGCGCATCCAACTGTTTCTCCTGGTGCCCGGGGGTATCGCATTGATGTTATTGGCACAACCAGCATTAAGCATTCTCACACCACAGTATCGTGATGCGGTCTACATCGTGTACGTGTTAGTTCCTTGTTTATTCATCGAGAGTTTGCTCACGATGGCACATAACGTCCTCATCGTCTACGAAAAGTTGACTATCGTGACCATTGGCCGACTGCTCACGTTGGTCGTAATCCCGCTTGGATTCATTCTTTCACCTGTGTACGGAGTAGTTGGGCTGGCACTTGCATATGGTCTTGCCCGCGTCATCGCCGGCATTTGGGCAACTGTGTGGGGGTGGCGCATCATCCACCTCGAATGGCCATGGCAGTTCACATGGCGCGTCATTGGTGCAAGCACAATTATGGCCGGTGGAATTTATGGTGCAACACAGTTGTTGCCACCACTGGCGGTGACGACCGGTATCTGGGAGCGATTAGCACTCTTACCTGGGTACGGCGTAATTGCAGTTGTCAATGCGTTGCTGTTTTTGGTGATGTTGCGCGTATTTGGTGGATTAGAAGCAAGTGATCGTGTACAACTCTCACGGATTAATCTACCATTTAAGCGCTACTTGATGAAGGTCTTGTAATGCGCATTGCCCTCTATAACCTCACAACCACAATTGCATATGGCGGTGTTGAAAGTTTCGTGTGGGATTTGGCAAATCAGCTCCATCAGCGCGGACACCACGTAGATATCATTGCTGGTCATGGAGCACGGCGTGAACAAATCCAAGGTGTTGGGGTTTATACATACCCATTCATCGCACGAGATGCGTTTCGTGTCATTCCGGGATTTCGGCGTGCATATGCGGAACGCAAATTACTTGAACGCTTGAGCATGGCACCGCGGGGCATTGCACAATTGGTGCGCGGCGCATACGATATTATTCACATCCAAAAACCATACGACTTGCTGCCGGCGTTAATTGCAGCTCGACTGAGCAGGGCAAAGGTTGTACTGGGATGTCACGGTGAGGATTTCTATTGGGGTGACCGCTGGCTCGCTACTCATGTAGACGGGGCTGTGAGTTGTAGTGCGTTTAATGCTGATACTGTCAAACGACGTTATCCTATTGACATCGACGTGGTTTATAACGGCATCGACACGACGCAATTCTATCCAGATGCATCGGTTACGCTCGATGCGCCACCGCTCCGATTCTTGTTTGTGGGTCGATTACAGCCATGGAAAGGCGTTGACACGGCCATTCGCGCACTCGCGCTGGTGGAGCATGCAACGTTGACAGTTGCTGGCGATGGGGTGCATCGCGCAACTCTCGAAACGCTGGTGGATGAGCTACATCTGCGCGATCGTGTGACATTCTTGGGCTCAGTGGAACGCTCAAACATCGCCACTATTATGCGCACACATCATGTCCT
>VGPG01000226.1 GCA_016875555.1 Chloroflexota bacterium
CGCGAGGAGCGACTTCGTCTGAATCGTCGGAAACAGGAGCGGATGCGGACTCTTGCTTGGCTGCCTTGGCTGCCGCTTTGGCTTGTTGTTGGGCAATCAGCCGAGCCATTGATTCGGCACGGTCAGCGTGTTGTTGTAGCTTTGTGACTTCTTCATCGCTGAGTGGGCGCCATTCACCTGCGGGCAAATCGCCTAGTTGAATGGGACCTTCACGCATGCGGATGAGGCGAAGCACGTTGTAGCCGAGTGCCTGTGCCACACGACGAATCTGGCGTTTGCGTCCTTCGTGGAGCACGACTTTGACCCATGTGCCAGCGTCTGTTGGTTCAAGAATTTCTACCCACGCTGGTGCGGTGGTAATCGTCGGTTCATCTTTGGCGGCGGCTTCGTCGATATCATAATTATCGTTGTCACCGGCCTCGTCATCGACGGCGGCCAACTGGACGCCATTACGCCATTCGCGTAGGTCATCGGCATTGGGGGTAGCGTCAAGCAAGACGCGGTATTCTTTTTCGACCTGGTTACTCGGATGGGTCAAGGCTTGTGTGATATTGCCGTCGTCGGTGAGCAGAATCAGCCCTTCGCTGGCAAAGTCAAGTCGCCCGACCAAGTGCAGGCGCGGTGTTCCTTTGACCATATCGATGACAGTCGGACGGCCTTGTGGGTCTTCGGTTGTTGAAACAACACCCACTGGTTTATGGAACATCACGTAGGTGCGTGGTTGACGGGCGCCGAGCGGCTTACCATCCACCATGATTTCGTCGACTTCTGGGTCGACACGTGTGCCGGCAATCTGGACGACTTCGCCGTTCACGACGACGCGTCCTTCGGCAATTAACACTTCACAGTCACGGCGCGAGGCAATACCTGCGCTTGCCAACACTTTTTGTAGGCGTTCTGGGGCCACGGGATCACTCCTTAAATGAAATACTTGATGCGCGCCTCACGGCGGGCTACCAAAGCATCGCGCGCCTCACGGCGGGCAAAAATAAACCTTGCGTTCGGTATGAACATGCAGAACACAAGCACTGTATTATAGCATAGTGACGGAGAACACTCATCGATAAATCTTGCACATCCGTTACACATCATGTAAAGGCACGTATATGACCCCAGAACGTCTGGCGCTTTTGCCTCTCGCTGACCTACTCCCCGGTCAAATGAAGTGTGTGGTGGTGGACGGTCTCCCGATTGGTGTTGCAAATGTTGATGGGCAGGTATATGCCTTCGATGATGCATGTCGTCACGAGGGAGGTCCACTTTCATCGGGCGTGCTCATCAACGACACGGTGACTTGTCCATGGCATGGATGGACCTATCGGTTGCGGTCTGGCAAAGCTGTGGTACCGCCGGTCGGCATTCGTATTCGTGTGTATCCGGTAGTGATTATCGAGGGGGTCATCTGCGCGGATGTTGATTGGGGTGATAAATAACTCGGCATCCTCTTGACGAAATGATGCCTGTGGGTGACAATAACAGGGTAATCCCTGGTTTTTTGAGACAAGGAGGTCATCTATGACACAGGATGCAGGTGTATTATTGCGTGGCGCAGAACGTCTACCCGTACCTGGTCCACTGAGTACGGCTCTCTACAACCGCGATGCGGCTGTATTATCGGGGAGCATGGGGCGCGTCTATCCATTTGTGATGGAGCGTGGTGCTGGGTGTGAGGTGTGGGACGTTGATGGTCAGCGCTATTTAGATATGGCTGCGGGTATAGCCGTTGTTTCAACCGGTCATTCACATCCACAGGTTGTGGCTGCCATGCAACAGCAGCTCACCAAGTTTGTCCACATGGCCGGTACGGATTTTGTTAATGAGCAGATGGTCGCTGTTGCCGAAAAGTTATCGCGCTCCATGCCGAGCACGGAACAGTGGCAGGTGTTTTTGACCAATTCAGGTACAGAGGGTGTTGAGGCTGCAATCAAACTGGCGCGTCATGCCACTGGTCGCCAGGGAATCATTTCATTTTTGGGGTCGTTTCACGGGCGCTCGTACGGTTCGATGTCGTTGACTGCATCTAAGTCGACCCAGCGCAAAGGGCACTTCCCGCTGGTGCCTGGCATCTTCCATGCGTTCTATGCGAATCCATACCGAACACCGTTTGGTATTGCGTCTGAGCAGGTAACACAGGCCACCCTCGACTACATCGAGAAGACGATGTTTGGCACGATTGCGCCGCCCACTGATATTGCTGCCATTATTCTTGAGCCGATTCAAGGCGAGGGTGGGTACATCGTGCCGACCCAGGGTTTCTTGTGTGGGCTACGCCAGATTTGTGATCGGCACGGCATCTTGCTCATTTATGACGAGGTACAAAGTGGCGTCGGCCGTACAGGCAAAATGTGGGGCTTTGAGCACGACATGGAGCAAAACTGCGCGGGGTGTAGCCACTGTAAGAGCATGAATCGCAGTAATTGTACTCCCGATATTTTGGTGACTGCCAAGGGCTTGGGTGCAGGCATGCCAATTGGCGGTATTGTGGCGCGCAAGTCAATCATGGAGCGCTGGGCCGAGGGTTCGCATGGGAGCACCTATGCCGGTAATGCTATCGCATGTGCGGCTGCCAACGCAGTGCTTGACCTCGTGCACGGCGGATTGATGCAGAATGCTGCACACGTCGGCAATCACTTGATGAACGGTCTGCGTGAGTTGCAGTCACGGTATGCGTGTATTGGTGATGTGCGCGGTCGCGGGTTGATGATTGGCGTTGACTTTGTGCTCGATCGTACGACTCGTGAGCCGGCCCGCCAACAGGCCAACGCCATGATGGAAGAAGCGTTTAAGCGCGGTATGCTCATCTTGACGTGCGGGTACTCAACGATTCGCTTCTGTCCACCGTTGGTGTTGACGACTGCCGAAGCAGATGAGGCGCTGGAGCGCTTTGAATCAACCATCAAGGCGGTGTGGAAGTAAATGTAGGGTTGTCTGGCTACCGCAGGAGACCAAACGGTTTCCTGCGGTTTTTTGTATAATGCAACACGTGATACATCGTTGCGATAGAAAGAATCTGTATGCAGTTGTCCGGCATACGTCATGCATATACGCTCCGGCACTTTAGTGCGCTCTGGCCGATTATTGTGACTGCGGTGGTGGTGTTTATCCTCCTCTTGGAGTATGGTGTACCACGACAGTGGCGCTTGACCGTCGGTGACCCTAACGCTGATATCTTTATGCGCGATATGCGCAAAGCAGAAAGCGTCGTGGTGGATGGTCAATCTGAGATGATTCGCTGGAGTTGGACCAGTAGCTCGTACTTGTTTTTGCCCAACCCGGCACAGTACCATCTCGGATCCATGCGCCTGCCATGGCGCTGGCCTGATAGCATTGTGTCGCTGCGAACAATGGCGCGTATCGAGGAACCACCACGCCAGATTCTCCTTTCGATTGGTGAGGCATATGCCCTTGATTTGCCGACTGCTGCCGGTATCCGCGTGCACCACCTCTTGACCCCTGCCGTTGATGCGTTGCGCTTCGACTGCGATAACTCGACTACCACAAATCCAGATTTGGCCACGATTTGTGTGGCCGTGTTGAATGTCGAAGCACAGCATGTCCGGCAATCTGCACCAGCTGCACTTTGGCTGTGGAATGCAATATATGTGTTGATTTGTCTTACTATTGTCAGATTTGTATTTGGTAAATTGTCAGAAATATTGCAAATAATTTGTTTTCTTGGGTTGGCGAGCGTGAGCATGATGTGGCCGATTCAGACCAGCACCTATGCATGGGAATTGTTGCTTGGTGGTGGATGTGTCGTGATCGGCTATGGTGTACTCCAACGTGTACCGATGCCCACATGGGTGCGGTACGCGCTGATGGGAATGCTTGCCAATATTGTACTCAAGGAGATGGGCGTACTTGCGCCGGGTATTTATGCGATTGACATCAAATTCCATGTCAATCGTTTTATTGAGGCGTTAGGGTATTCAATTTATCAATTTGCGGAGGGTCGTGGAACGAATTACCCATACCCACCAATCATTTATTTCGGCATGGCACCCATGGTGTTACCAGCTGAGCACCTTTTTAGTGTGCACGATGTGGTGCACACATTTGCGGTGGTGGTTGAGAGTAGCACAATCGTGGTCTTGGCGTGGATGATGCAGCGACTTGGATGGTCGTTGCGTCAGATTGCACTGATGACGTCGTTGTATGTGGTGTTGCCGGCGGGGTTTCAACTGCAGTGGTATGCCACCATTGCGCAGAGTGTCGGGCAGTGGTTGGGCGTTGTCGCTATGTCATTGAGTGTGGTTGGTGTGAGTCGTTGGAGTGTGTTGGCCATGTATGCTGCCACGCTCGGTCATTTCGGAGCATTTTTGTCGGTGCATCTAAGCATGACTCTTGGTCTATTGAGTCAGCAACTGCGTCGTACATCGTTGTGGTGGTGGGGTGTCGTTGGTGTTGTCGGTGTGGTGTACTACA
>VGPG01000227.1 GCA_016875555.1 Chloroflexota bacterium
GCCAGTCAACAACACCAGTGCCGACGGCGGCAAACCACTGCACCTGGGTGTCGTAGATGCTTTCGTCGATAGGGATATCGAGCGGTGCCGGGCCGGTGGCGTCTTTCCAGTGGGTAATCGTGATGCGCTCGCGATGGCGTGAGACAATCTCAATCGGGTCTGACCCGGCCACCACAAATTGGGCCGTATCGGGGCACAAAAAGACATAACTCGGGTCGGTGTAGAGCATGAACAAGTCGACATCGCGACTATTGCGGAACATGCTGAACGCCTCGGGATGGAGCGCCAATTTCACCCCGCGTTTGCGGGTAGCGTAGCCAATTCGGTTGAGCGCATCGGCGATGTTTTCGGCAGCTTTGGCATCAACAAAGCGCGGTGTGTCGGCCAGCAAACTGGTGCGCAGTGGCAACGAGATAACCATGGTATCGGCGCCACAGGTGGCCAAAAATTCGGCATACGTATCAGCCATTTCGACCATGACCGCATGATCGCCCCGGTCTGAAATATCGGCGTACCGGTCTGTCCCCGGAATGCGATTGGAGAGATAGCCGCTACACAACTCGAGGTGGTGGCTGCGCAGTGCCTGGGTGAAGCCAGTAGCGGAGCCGTAGGCCTGCATGGCACTCTGCCAGTTGC
This sequence comes from Chloroflexota bacterium, assembly GCA_016875555.1. Lineage (GTDB taxonomy): Bacteria > Chloroflexota > Chloroflexia > Chloroflexales > Roseiflexaceae > UBA965. The sequence goes on from VGPG01000227.1 coordinate 637, forward strand.
CGGGCGCAAAGGTGATTTCGATGCCATCAAGGCCGGCCGCACGCACATCGCTGAGCATGCGCTCCCAAAAGCGCAATGGCTCCCAGCCGTTGTGTTTGAGCACCGCTTCGAGGTCGCTCATCTCACCCGAGCCACCCCAGTAGCGTGTGCCATAAAAAGTCACGAGGTCGGTGGCAAACTTAATCCGTGAGTTATGCATGGGGCTCCCTTTCGCATCGGATGAATCGTGTGGATTGGTCGATCAACCGTTCACACAAATGGATTTGCGCTCGGCGTCAGAATCAACTCGGGTATCGTGGCGCGCGCCGGCAAATCGGCCACAAACGTGATGACCTGCGCCACATCATCGGCCTGCAACATGGCTGCCCGGCGCTCAGCACTCACTGGCGCAGGGCGCTTGTCAATCAGCGGCGTATCGACTTCGCCTGGCTGAATCATGGTCGCCCGTACGCCGTGTGCGGCCTCCTCTTGGGCCAACGTCCGTACGAACGCCGTCAGGCCGCTTTTGGCTGCATTATACGAAGCACCGCCGAGACTACTCGGGCGTGGCACCGACGTCGAGCCAATTGCAATAATCACCCCTTTGGCAACACGCAAGAGCGGGATGGCGTGGCTGATGAGATAGAACGCACCGGTCATGTTGATATCAATCATCATCTGCCACGATGCCGGCGTGAGCTGTGATACGGCGCGGTCAGGCAGATTGGTACCGGCAGCGCTAACGAGCACATCGATACGGCCGAATTGCGCTTGGACCTGTGCGATTGCCTGTGCGACATCCGCGGTATTGCTGACGTCACACGGGATTGCCACCGCGCGCCCATCACACTGCTGTGCGACGGCGTTGAGTGCATCAGGGCGTCGCCCCAGCAAGATGACGGTATCGCCTTGTTGCGCAAAGCGCACTGCCGTTGCTGCACCAATCCCGCTGCCAGCCCCGCTAATCACCACGATTCGTTGCATGATAGATCCCTTTTGTTGTCTGTTTTTGTATTGAAAGCTAAGACGCGGCGAGATTGTTTGCCGCTCCCCGTCCACATCCTACGTCGCCGGTGATTACCGGGCATACACGGACACATGTGCCGTGCTCTGGGCATCGAAGGGCGTGCCTTGCCAGTTGGCAAACCGTGATACCATGCGTAACCCAGCGATACGCGCCATTAGGTCCATTTCGCCGGGGGTAATCAACCGGCACACAATGGGTGTCATGCTAATACCCGTGGCGGCGATGCGCACGTGATTTTCGGCAAGGAGCTGCGTCACCGGGTCGTACTTGGCCACATCGAACATGACTGAATCGAGATTGACCTGCTCGGCGTGCACATAATCTGAGGTGCCGCTGGGCATCCACGTGTGCGGCAAGGCGGTTTCGACCACAAACACGCCGTCGCCGTCGAGATGCCGGGCTGCATTCACAAAGCAGTTGATTTGATCATCAACCGTCAGCAAATTGAAGATGGTATTGAAGACCAGATAGACCAGCCCGTACTGTCGCCCTGTGCTGACAGTGCTCATGTCGCCACACACGACGTGCAGGTCGGCACCGCCCGCTTTGGCGCGCAGGCGATCGATCATCTGCGGTGAGAGCTCAATGCCATCGACCTGGACTCCGCGCGCGGCGAGCGGTAGGGCGATTCGCCCGGTACCAATGGCAAACTCAAGGGCGGTTTTGGTTGGGGCGATAGCCGCCAAAAACTGCACGGCGGCGGCTTCGTCACCGCGTGGGTGGTCGTCGTAGCGCGCGGCCACCGTGGCCCCAAAACTGGTTGCCGGATTAAATCCCTGCATGATGTGGCCTCTATCCTGCGCTGAGCGCCGTGGCAAATCGCCACGGCGCTCAGCGGTGCTATGAACTACCAGTGCATGGTGACTGCCAAGAACTCGTCGCGTTTGATGCGCAAGCCCTCGTACATCTCAGGAGCGTTCTCGGCGTGCACATGGTGGGTAATCATGTTGGCGAGTGAGAGTTTGCCTGAGGCAGCAAAGTGGGCCAGCAGGGGTAGGGCGCGGTCACGGGTAAACGGAAAGTTCGGTCGGACTTGGGAGCCAATCGCACTCCCATGCGCACCAGTAATCGTCACTGAGCGCCCGTGCAAATCCCAGTACGAGTCGAAGTTTGCAATGATGCCGCGCGGGCTACCCACCAGCACCACCTGGCCGCCATCCATCACCAACTTGAGTGCATCTTGAAGGGCTGCCGGTACGCCAGTTGCGTCAACCACGACATCGGCACGGCGTCCAATCAAGGCCTCGAGTTGCTCGCGACTATCGCCGCTACTCGGGTCAATGGTGCGCACGCCATACACCTGCTCGGCCCAGCGCCGGCGCTGCGCCACGCTGTCGACGCCGATAATCGGGTGGGCGCCGGCGGCGGCAAATAACCGTGTGGCGATTTGACCAATCATGCCCATGCCGAGAATCACTACGGCTTGGCCGAGAATGCGGTTGGATTGCACCAGGGCCGTGAACGGAAAGCGCGCCAACGACAGCATGGCTGCATCGGGTGTCGGCACATGCTCGGCAATCGGCCAAATATCGGCATCGGCGCCGACATCAACGATGGCGTGGCTTTCGTGGCGCCCCGGCCAAATCACCCGGTCGCCCTCTTTGAATTGGGTGACACCAGCGCCGATCGCCATGATGCGCCCTACGGCGCTATATCCAGGTGCAAACGGGAACTTGGCCCACGTATTGCTCGGGTCCTTCAACCACTGATGGATGCCCGTATAAATCGCCAGCTCGGTGCCGGCACTAATCCCACTCGCCTCTGTGGCCACCAGGACTTGATTGGGGCCAGGGCTGGGAATCATAAATTCGTCGAATTCGACGGTGAACTCTTTGGGCATGACCACGCGCAAACCCTTTGACATCGTGTGCTCCTTTGCGACTCTGCAAAAACGGGCGCCTACTGCGCCGTCCACCCGCCGTCAACGACCAAACTTGCACCGGTCATGAAGGCCGATGCGTCGGATGAAAGAAACAAAATTGGCCCTTCGAGGTCGCGCAAATCGCCCCAACGGCCAATCGGCAGTCGATCAATAAACCACTGATACGCCGCCTGATTGTTGAGAATCGGCCGGTTCATCTCGGTCGCAAACGGTCCTGGGCAGAGCGCATTGACCGTCACCCCGCGATTGGCCCACTCGAGGGCCAGCGTGCGCGTCAGCTGAATCACCCCGCCCTTGGCGGCAGTATATGGCGCACGCTCGGCCAAGCCGACGGTGCCCAGCATTGAGCTGATGTTGACGACGCGACCCCAGCCGCGCTCGAGCATCTGTGGCGCCAAGGCGCGAGCGCAGTAGAATGGGGCACTCAGGTTGAGGGCAATCAACTCGTCCCACTTTTCGACCGGGTATTCGACGGCCGGTTTGCGTAGATTGACGCCGGCGCTGTTAATCAAAATGTCGACCTTGCCGACGACGCTGGCCATCTGCTCGACTTGGGCGTTGTCGGTCACATCGGCGGTATAGACCGTGACGGCGCGCTGGTGCTGCTGATGAATCTGCTCGGCCAGCGTGTCGAGTGGTTCTTGACGGCGGCCGACAAGAATGAGATCGGCGCCGGCAGCTGCCAGCGTTTTGGCAAATACTTCGCCTAAACCGCCGGCGGCCCCGGTAATCAAGGCCACGCGGCCGTCAAGGCGAAACAGGTCAAGCGGATTGCTCATCGACGATCTCCTGTGTGGCTCGGCATCAGCGAGCGCAGATATGCCACGCTGTGGGTAAATTGACTCTCTTCGTAGGCACCGAGGGCAATCGCGTCTTCG
>VGPG01000228.1 GCA_016875555.1 Chloroflexota bacterium
AGCGCTCGTGTAACAAAGCCGAGGTGAGTTGCTGCGCTGCCCGCGTGTCGGCGCTGTCGTTGACCAAGGTGGTGATGGCGGCGCGACGGCGTTGACTGCGACGCGCTTGGCCGATTTCGGCGGTCATTGTGCCTAGCCCGTGTGCCCAGTGGTCGGGCCAAGCCGCCCGGTAGCGCACCGGGTTGGGCACCTGCGCCTGCACCCAATCGAACCATTCGCTGAGGGTGGCAGTACGCAACTTGATGTCGTCGTGCTCGGCGTTCCAGCGGGCAATCACCTCGAGCCAGCGCCCGTCGGGTGGACTATTATCGACATAGAAGCCGCCGGTGCTGATGAGCATGGCTGGCAGGGTGTAGCCGCTTTTGTGCATACGGTCCACATAGGCCGGCACTTCGACGGCAGCACGGGCGTATAAATCGTCAACCGTGAGCGTGTCGATTTCGGTGAAATAGCGCGTCTTGTCGGCATGAAAGCCTTGGGGGCTCGATAAGCCCAGCACGTTACCCAACAGGTAGTGCTCGTTGAGCCAATGCAACACCTCGCCGCCGGCCCCTTGCCAGCGATGCAGTTGGGGCACGCGCACCGGCGCCTGCGGGTTAATCCACTGGCCGAACTCCTTGGTCCACATGTAGTGCACGCTGCCGCGCACGCCGAGCGGATCGGTACCACTGTCAATGTGCACCATGCTGCAGTAGTAGGGGATATCGTGGGCAGAAAGCGCATCGGGCAAAGCCCACGACCAGCCGTTGATGTCGGCGTGCATGGCAGTGCGCAGAGGGATATCGTGGGTGCGGGCAAAGGTTACGGCTGCCTCGAGGCTTTGGGCATAAGCGTCGGCGTCAATTACATCGGTGAAATGCAGGTAACTCGCCGAGACCTCGATTTGGCCGTTGCGCACGAAGTGCAAGAACATGTCGAGGCGCTCGGGGCGATGGGTGAGGTAGTGCTCGACCTGCCAGAAGGTCTCGCATGTCCACTTAAAACGCTGCTCCTCGGGATTGTCGGCAGTGGCCTGACACAAATCGAGCACGCTGTCGTAGTGATCGAGGTACATGTCGGCGATTTGCTCTTGAGGGTGCGTATAGCCGATATCGGTGTGGGCCAACTGCATCACAAAAATGGTAAATGGTGTCTTCATCGACAGACTCACTTTGGTGGGACTACGTTGATGCGTCCATCATACCGCATTTCGTTCAATATGATTGGGCCATGGACGTGCCATGACCCAACCGTCTCCCGCCCGCATGGTCGTGCCATGCGGCAACGGGTTCATTCTCGATACCCTCGGCATTCCCCGCCCGCATGGTCGTGCCATGCGGCAACGGGTTCATTCTCGATACCCTCGGCATTCCCCACCCGCATGCACGAGCCGTGCATGCCTGTCAATCACCCCTACATCCGCGACATCACCACCCACATTATTCCCATTCCGCATGCACGATCCGTGCATGCCTGCCATATCACCCCTACAACCGCGACATCAGCACCAGATTGGCCAGATATTCCGCACCGATGGGCAACATGGCGTCATCAAACACATACCCCGCATTGTGCAGGGGCAGGCTGTCGCCGTTGCCAATAAAGACAAATGTACCCGGTACGTGTTGCAAAAAGAGACCAAAATCCTCGGATCCCATCAGCGGCGCCACGGCGTCGTTGACACGCTCGGCACCGACGACCGCCGTCGCCGCCGCCAGGGCCAAGGGCAGATGCGTCGGCGGATTGACCGTCGGGCTGAACTCATGGGTATACTCGACCACGCATTCGGCACCGTACGACGCACAGATACCGGCACAAATCGCCCGCATCCGTTGCTCGAGTAACGCCTGCACTGCTGGCGCATAACTGCGGGTATCACCTTTGATGATGACGTTGGAGGGGATAGCGTTGCGAATCCCGTCCGTAATGAACTCGGTGCACGACACCACCGCCGGCGTCTGCGGATCAACGCTACGCGCCACAATCGTCTGCAGCGCCAAGACAATCTCGGCCCCAATCACCAGTGGGTCGATGACCCGGTGGGGTGACGAGGCGTGGCCGCCCCGGCCTTTGATGTGGATGACGAAGTTGTCTTCGCTGGCCATAATCCCGCCAGCCCGCGTGGCGAAGTTGCCAACCGGCAGCCCGGGCATGTTGTGGATGCCGTAGATGGCGTCCATGGGGAATCGATCAAAGAAGCCGTCAGCAATCATCGCCCGCGCCCCGTGGCCGTGCTCCTCGTCAGGCTGAAAGACAAAATACACCGTGCCCGACCAATCGCTGCGCGCACGCAGGCGCGCCGCCGCCCCCAATACCATCGCCATGTGACCATCATGCCCACACGCGTGCATGCGCCCCGGGTGAAGCGAGGCATACGGCACACCAGAGGCCTCAGTGATATTGAGCGCATCCAGCTCGGCGCGCAAGCCGATGCGCGGCCCGTCGCCGCGCCGCAATATACCGACGACCCCGGTACCGCCGATACCGGTATGCACCTCGAGTCCCAACTCGACCAGCACATCGGCAACGTAGGCGGCCGTGGCCACCTCAGCAAAATCGGTCTCAGGGATGCGATGCAAATCGTGTCGCCAACGGGTGGCAGAAGCAAGCTGTTCCATCAATCACCTCCGTTACTTGGCCCAAGCCACTTGGGCGGCCAGCACCTGCTGATAATCAACCCCGGCCAACTCGCGGTAGACGCTGGGCGCCGTAGCTCCCTCGGTGTTAATCACCAAGACGCGCGACGCATGGTCGAGGCCAATCTGGGCCGCCAGCGTAGAGTCCATGCACAGGTGCATCAAGCCGGCCAGCCCGGCGATGCCCGACTCGCCACCGACCACCGGGATATCGCCATAGGCGCCGTTGGCCACAATCCGCACGGCCGCGACCGCCTCAGCGTCGCTGATGGTCATAAAGTCGTCGATGCACCCCTCGAGAATCTGCCAGGCGAGCGGCGAGGTCTCGCCACAGGCCAACCCGGCCATCACCGAGTCAACCGAGCCGGTGGCCATAGCCGGGTGCCCCACCAAGGCACTCTGATAGAGACAATCGGCTTGTTCGGGCTCGACCACGATCATGCGTGGCCGATTGGCACCGTAGTACTGCCACAAATAACTGGCAATCCCGGCCGCCATGCCACCGACGCCCCCCTGCAAAAAGACGTGCGTCCACGGCGCATCATCACCGAGTTGCGTAATCGCCTCGGCAGAAATCACGCTATACCCCTGCATTACATCGCGCGGGATATCGGTATAGCCCTCGTACGACGTATCTGAGACCACATACCAACCATTGGTATCGGCCATCTGCGCCGCCTCACGCACCGAATCATCGTAGTTGCCGGCGATGCGAATCACCTCGGCGCCGTAGGCGGCAATCGCCTGCTCGCGCTCGACGCTGACCTGCGCATGAATCACAATCACACACCGGCACCCGAGCGCCTGCGCTGCGGCCGCCAAGGCCCGCCCGTGGTTGCCGTCGGTGGCACTAATCACCGTAAAGCCGTGTAACTCTGCGCGATACACGCCGGCAAACAACCCGGCAGCGTCGAGCGTCGGCCAATGCCGGCATACCAAGCGAATCAGCGCAATCGGCGCCCCGAGTGCCTTGAAGCTGGCCAGCGGCGAGCGCACCGATTCATCTTTGAGGTGGATACGAGCCACGCCCAAATGCACCGCCAAATGCGGCATATCGTACATCGGCGTGCCCTGCATGTTGATGTGCGCCCAGTGTGACAACCATTCGCCGCTCTCGTGGGCGGCAGCCATGTTGAGAATCGTCTGCAGTTCGGCTGGGTATGCAGTCCGCTGTGCACGGGGGTTGTGGGTATACATGCGAAGCCTTTCGTGTTATGACAAGCGCTATGCGCTTATTGCGTCAAGGTCTGCACCACATCAAGGAGCACATTCGCGCCCGCGATGATGTCAGCATCAGGGGTAAACTCGGCCGGATTATGACTTATCCCGGCGCGACTAGGCACAAATATCATCGCCGCCGGCGCAATCCGCGCCATCATCTGCGCATCGTGGCCGGCGCCCGAGGTCATCATGCGCACCGACAACCCGTGCCGCTGCGCCGTCTGGTCAATCAAGCCGACGATGTCGGCGTCGAACTGCACCGGATCGAAGCGTGCCAGTTGCTCGCACGCGATGGTCACACCCTCATGTGCGGCAACCTCGGCCATATACGCCGACAACTGGGTCTCGGCGTCGCAAAGCAGGTCATTATCCGGGTTGCGCAAATCGACCGTGAGCGTTACCTTGCTCGGGATGACGTTGATGGCGTTGGGCTCAAACTGCATCGACCCGATGGTCGCCAATGTGGTGCCGTGTGCCAGCGCAATCTGCCGCGCTTTGGTGATGATGGCGGCGGCCACCACACCGGCGTCGTGGCGCATTG
>VGPG01000229.1 GCA_016875555.1 Chloroflexota bacterium
CGACGATTTGGTCGCCGTCGAGGGCGATGACGCGCACGCCGCCGTTGGCGTGGTCGTTGTCTTCGTCGGCGAACTCAAATTCAAATGCTTCGTCGAGGACGGCCCGAATGGCGGTGAATTGACTCGCATCGAGTTCGTGATCCCGGCGGGTGATGTAGGTGATTGTCATGATTTGGTGCGTTTCGTAGGCACGTGTGTGCTAAAGAGTACTGTGCTCGCTAATAATACTAGACCAAAATGAGAAAAAAAGGGAATCCATTGGAGTGTACTGCGGTGCACCACTTGCGGAGTATACGCACACCTCGACGAGGGGCAGGGAGACTGCACGCCGGGGAGGGGTGTTGAGCGCCCGAATGGGATTGCCGGCATGCAGTGACGAGGGGCGGGTGGTATCGACGAATACGAATCCATCGGGGCGCACTGCGGTGCGCCCCGATGGATTTATTTCACGAGCCTATACCGCCAAAAAGTTTTTGAGCATGGCGTGGCCGTGTTCGGTCATGATCGACTCGGGGTGGAACTGCAGGCCATAAATCGGGTACGTGCGGTGTTTGAGTCCCATGATGATGCCGTCGTCCGTCCAGGCGGTCGAGACGAGATCGACAGGTAGGCCATCTTTGCGCACAATCAGCGAGTGATAGCGCGTGGCCATGAACTGCTGGGGCAAGCCGGCGAAGAGCCCTTGGGCATCGTGGTTGATAGCCGAGCGCTTGCCGTGCATCACATAGGGGGCGCGCTCGACGATGCCGCCGAAGGCTTGGCCGATGGCTTGGTGCCCCAGACAAATGCCGAGCGTGGGGATGTGTGGGCCGAGTTGGGTGATGACGTCGACGCTAATGCCGGCCTCGCTCGGGGTACATGGTCCCGGCGAGACGACAATCTTCTCGGGTTTGAGCGCTTTGACATCGGCGACGCTGAGGGCGTCGTTGCGCTTGACCAATACATCGGCGCCGAGTTCGCTGAGGTATTGCACCACGTTGTAGGTAAACGAGTCGTAGTTATCAATCAAGAGAATCATGCCTGACCTCCTTCGGTGCGGAGCCGCTCGGCCAAATCAATAGCCCGCAAGGGGGCGGCGGCTTTGTTGCAACTCTCGCGGTACTCCATCTCGGGGTCGCTGTCGGCCACTACGCCGCCACCGGCTTGGACATAGGCGACGCCGTTTTGGACGACGATGGAGCGCAGCGCAATACAGGTGTCGAGGTCGCCGTTGAATCCAAGGTGGCCGACAGCGCCGGCATAGACACCGCGGCGCGTGCCCTCGAGCTCGGCGATAATCTCCATGGCGCGGATTTTGGGCGCGCCGCTGACAGTGCCAGCGGGGAAACAGGCGCGCAATGCGTCGATACTGCGCATATCGTCACGCAGTTCGCCGGTGACGTGGCTGACGAGATGTTGCACGTGGCTGAATTTTTCGACCTGCATAAACTTGGGCACGCGCACGCTGCCCGGCTTGGCCACGCGGCCGATGTCGTTGCGCCCGAGATCGACGAGCATCAAGTGCTCGGCTTTTTCTTTTTCGTCGTTGAGGAGCTGATGGGACAATGCCTCGTCCTCTTCGGGGGTTTTGCCACGCGGTACCGTTCCTGCGATGGGGTGGGTGGTGACGTGCCCCTCTTCGACCCGGACGAGCAACTCGGGTGAGGCGCCGACGAGGTGGCCGTCGGGACTGGTGATGTAGAACATATACGGCGACGGATTGACGGTGCGCAAAGCGCGGTAGATGGTAAACGGGTCGACGGTAATCGGCCGACTAAAGCGTTGAGACGGCACCACCTGAAAGATGTCGCCAGCTGCGATGTATTCTTTGGCGTGCATGACGCGCTCGACGTATTCACCGAGCGACACGTTTGATGTCGCCGCCACCGTGGACGCCGTTTCGCTTTCACTGAGTGCCATACCAGGTGGCAATGGCTGGCGCAGACGGTTGACAATAGCGGTGATGCGTTGCTTGGCGCGCTCGTAGGCCTCGGCCAAATCGGGCGTGTCGAGGTGCACATGGCTGATGACTTTGATGCGATGGCGCACATGATCGAAGACGAGCAGGGTGTCGACAAACTGCCACTGACCGTCGGGCATGTCGTAGTCGCAACTTTCTGGGCGTGGAATGCGCTCGAAGTTACACACTGTTTCGTAGGCCAAATACCCCACGGCCCCGCCGACAAAGCGTGGCAAATCGGGCAGGCGCACGGGGCGGTAGTCGGCGAGGTGTGAGGCCAGCATCTCGAGCGGGTCGGTGTAGGCGATGGTCTGCTTGTAGCCGCCTTGGACGGCGTGGGCTTTGCCCTCACTGAAGCGCAAAGTCATGTAGGGATCGGTACCAATAAAGGAGTAGCGCGCAAGATGCTGCCCACCTTCGACGGACTCGAGCAGAAAGCTCCACGGACCTTGGGCCGTTTTGAGATAGGCCGAGACGGGCGTCTCAAGATCGGCGGCTATTTCGGTGTAGAGCGGGCACAAATTGCCGTGGCTCGTCAGGTTTTGCATGTCGCTGAGCGATGGCACAAATTGCATAAACGCACTCCTTTTGGGGTACCACCGACCGTCGGCGATCACTTGTGATGAAGGCCGACGGCGGGCGTGTGTGGGTTACTTGAAGTAGGTCAAGCCCATGGCTTCGTTCATCATGCGCACGGTCTCTTGGGCGACAGCACGGGTTTTTTCGTTGCCGGCGTAGATGATTTCGTCGACCATACCCGGTTTGGCTTCGTACTGGGCGCGGCGCTCACGAATCGGCTCGAGGAAGTTGTTAATGGCCGTGGCCAGCTTGCGCTTGACCTCGACATCGCCGACGTTGCCGGTGCGGTAGCGGTCTTTGAGGTCGTTGACCTCCTCGACATTCGGGTTGAAGATGTCGTGGTAGATGAAGACCGGGTTGCCCTCAACTTTGCCGGGGATATCGGCGCGCACGCGGGCAGGGTCGGTGTACATGCCGCGCACCTTTTGTTCGACGTCTTTGGCACTATCCGAAAGCATGATGGCGTTGCCCAGGCTTTTGCTCATCTTGGCTTGGCCGTCAGTGCCAATCAGAGTGCCGGTCTCGGGCACGAGTACATCGGGCTCGGGAAATACTTCGCCGTACAGGTGATTGAAACGACGGGCAATCTCACGGGTGATTTCGACGTGGGCCTCGTTGTCTTTGCCGACGGGCACGAGGTGGGCACGGGGCATCAAGATGTCGGCGGCTTGGAGGACTGGGTAGCCGAGCAAGCCGAACGGCATCTGCTCGTCGTCCATCTGTGCGGCCTTGGCCATATCTTTGATGCTGGGCAAGCGGCTGAGGCGGGCCACTGAGACCATCATCTCGAAGATGAGGTTGATTTGATAGATTTCTTTGACCGATGATTGCACGTAGAAGGTGACTTTGTCGGGGTCGAGACCACAGGCGAGTTGGTCGAGCACGAGGTCACGGATGTGCTGTTCGACGAGCTGAATCTCTTCTTTGCTCGGCTTGGTGGTCAGCGTGTGTAGGTCAGCGATAATAAAAAAGCACTCGTACTCTTGTTGTAGGCGCAGGCGATTGGCAATCGAGCCTACGTAGTGGCCGAGATGCAGTTTGCCGGTTGGCCGATCGCCGGTGAGAATGCGCTTCTTGGTTGTCATAATCTGTTGCTACTCCTAAAAAAGCATACAAAAAACCGCCCCCCAGGTGCAGGGGACGGATTGTCAATATCCGCGGTGCCACCCCAATTCGTCAGGCCGACGCCATGACGCCCTCTCAGTGCATCCGCGGTCATAAACGACAACGCGGGCAACACTGGCTGCCTGATGACGGTGGCAGACTCCGACAGTTGCTACTAGGGGCCAAACGCCCGGTTGGAACTGCAGCTCCAAGGCCCATTCATCATCCGCGTTCGCATCGACCTCTCACCAATGTGTCGATTCGCTGGAGCGCCGGCCGGATGATTACTCTCCCTCTTCATCGCCGTTGGCTTCATGATATATGGTGGATTGGTGGATGTCAAGAAAAGTGGGTGGAAGTGAAAGGTGGAGGAAGTGAAAAGTGAAAAGTGGGGGTTGTTAAAGCGTCACACGTGGTAATCGGGCGCGTAGCGTGAGGGTGCATTTGTCTGATATACCAGGTATTACCGGGCATAGGCATGATGATATCTGGGCGACGCAAAAATATGGTAGCGACGCATGGTCATGCGTCGACGAATATCATTGGGGCATCGGCATGATGCAATCGGGCGATGCGGATATATGGTAGCGACGCATGGTCATGCGTCGACGAATATCATTGGGGCATCGGCATGATGCAATCGGGCGATGCGGATAT
>VGPG01000230.1 GCA_016875555.1 Chloroflexota bacterium
TGTAGAGCTTGGGGGTGCGGTCGATGCCGGTCAGATGGCTGGCGCGTAACTCGCCCAAGGCAAACGACGGCGAGGTGGTGGCCAGCGCGCCACTGGGTACGGCCTTGAGGTATTCGTACATGCCCTCGCGGCCGCCTTCGCGACCAAATCCGCTTTCGCGGTAGCCACCGAATCCCGATGCGGCGTCGAACACGTTGGTGCTGTTGATCCAGACCACGCCGGCCTTGATTTGCTTGGCCACGTCGAGCGCCGTGTCGATGTTCTGGCTCCAGATGCTGGCCGCTAGGCCGTAGCGCGTGTTGTTGGCCAGCGCAATCGCCTCGGCCGGTGTGCGGAAGGTCATGCTGACGATGACCGGGCCGAAAATCTCTTCTTGTGCCACTACTGCCGAGGGCTCTACATTGCTCAACAACGTCGGCGGATAATAAAACCCCTGACTCGGCAGTTGGCATTCGCTCTGGTAGCAAGTCGCGCCTTGGCTGATGCCCAGTTTGACTAATTCGTCGATACGTTGGCGCTGGCGCTCGGCCACAATCGCCCCCATGTCGATGGCTTTGTCGAGCGGATCGCCGACGCGGAGCGTCTGCATGCGCCGTTTGAGCCGGCGTTCAAAGTCGACGGCGATGCGCTCATCGACGAGCAAGCGGGTGCCGGCACAACAGACTTGGCCTTGGTTGAACCAAACGGCGTCGACCACCCCTTCGACGGCGGCATCGAGATCGGCATCTGCAAAGACGACGAACGGTGATTTGCCGCCGAGCTCGAGCGAGAGCTTTTTGGGGCTATCGGCGGTGGCTTGGCGCAAGATGCGGCCGACCTCGGTTGAGCCCGTAAAGGCCACTTTGTCGACGTCGGCGTGCTTGGCCAAGGCGGCACCCGTGCTGCCGTCACCAGTGACGATGTTGACGACACCCGAGGGCAAGCCGACGGCCGAGCAGATTTCGCCGAACAACAAGGCGGTCAGTGGCGTCCATTCGGCGGGTTTGAGCACGACCGTGTTGCCGGCTGCTAGAGCCGGGGCGATCTTCCAGGCCAACATGAGCAAAGGGAAGTTCCAGGGGATAATCTGCGCACACACGCCGACCGATTGATACCCGGCAAACTCGCGGTCAGCCAGTTGAGCCCAGCCGGCGTGGTGATAGAAGTGGCGGATGACCAGTGGGATGTCGATGTCGCGGCTTTCGCGGATGGGTTTGCCGTTGTCCATTGATTCGAGCACGGCAAACAAGCGGGCATGCTTTTGGATTTGGCGGGCAATCGCATACAGAAAGCGCGCACGCACGTGGCCACTGGTCTTGCTCCATTCGGCATAGGCCATGCGGGCGGCGCGTACGGCGGCATCCACATCGGTATCGCTGGCCTGCGTCACCTCGGCCAAGGTGCTACCGTCGGCCGGATTGATGGTGGCAAAGCGCGACTCGTCACTCGGGCGCGTCCAGGTGCCGTTGATGTACAGCCCAAAGCGGCGCTGGTGACTGTCGAGCCACTGGTTGACCTGGGCGGGGCTTTCGGGAGCGGGCCCGAGGGACATTTGGTTGTATATGTCTGCAACTGTCATAATCTGCATCGTCCTTTGTGACTAGCCCATGGCGTGGCGATGATTGGCCGAGTAGGCGCCGGTAACGCCGTGTTCGATTTGGCGCTCGATGTCGGTCAGCAGGGCGCTTGCGCCGAAGCGGAATCGACTAGCGTCCAGCCATTCTTTGCCCAACTCCTCGTCGATCAACAACAACCAATCGAGGGCTTGTTTGGCGGTACGGATGCCGCCGGCCGGCTTGAAGCCGACGATTTGGCCGGTGGCGTCGTGATACTCACGAATCGTCCGCATCATCACCAAGCTGACCGGCAGGGTGGCATTGGTTGGCTCTTTGCCGGTCGATGTTTTGATGAAATCGGCGCCAGCCATCATGCACACCAGCGAGGCCCGGGCGACATCGGTGAGCGTACCGAGTTCACCAGTGGCTAGAATGGCCTTCATGTGGGCGCTGCCACAGGCGGCGCGGAATGCCTGAATCTCGTCGTAGAGCGCCTGCCAGTTGCCGGTCAGGACGTGGCGGCGTGAGATGACGATGTCGATTTCGTGGGCACCAGCCGCCACGGAGAGCTCGATTTCGCGCAGGCGCGTCTCGAATGAACTCAGGCCCGCGGGGAACCCGGTTGACACCGCCGCCACCGGGATATTGCTCCCCTGCAAGGCGGCCACGGCGGTGGGGATCATCTCGTGGTAGACACAGACGGCGCCGACGGTGATGCCGGTGTCAGCCATGCCCATGGCCGCGAGCAAATCGGTGCGCACGGGTTGGCGCGCTTTGGCGCACAAGCGCCGCACATTGCCGGGCGTGTCGTCGCCGGCGAGCGTGGTCAAATCAATGCAGCTGATGGATTTGAGCAACCAGGCAAGTTGAAAGTTCTGTTTGACGCTCCGGCGTGCCGTGTGACTCGCACAGCGGCGCTCGACAGCACTGCGATTGACGACGGTGCGTTCGACCCAGCGCATATCAAGCGGAATGCCGTCAGGGCGGGGGAATGAATGGGACATGCGGCCTCCTTGGCGCAACAAAATCTGCATGTTGGTCGTATTATACGCACATTGTTTTTGCGTACATATGCTGTTGATGCCTACTATGCGTAATCCTCATCAACATGTAATATGACAGTAATGCGTATTTATGTTTTTTAAAAAGGAGAAAGCCCGTGATTTGTTTGTATGGTGACTCAATTCTCGACAATGGCCCGTATGTCTCGTACGGCAACGCCGTGATTAACCAGATGCGCCAGGCGTTTGGCAACGAGGTGGCGTTGGTGGCCCGTGACGGTGCAGTGGTGTCCCACGTGTTTGGTCAAATCGACCGCCACCCGCCGGTCCCAAGCGATGTGGTGGTGCTGTCGGTCGGTGGCAACGATTTGTTGCAGTACCCGAGTTTGTATGATGGACGTCCGCTCGATGCGACGCATCCGGTGATGCAGGCTATTCAGCGTATGCACGGCGATTATCGCCGCTTGGTTGGCCAGTTTGAGTCATTCGGGAGTCGTGTGGTGCTGTGTAACCTGTATACACCGGTCGAATTGCAGGGGTATTTTGCAGGTGTGATGCCGATGACATTGGTGCACGAGCTGATTGCCTATCACAATCAGGTGGTTGCAGATGTGGCGAAAGCACACAACGCTCAGGTGCTCGACATTGCGGCGCTGTTCACCGATGTTGAGGATTTCAGTCATGTGATTGAGCCGAGTGAGCGCGGTGGATTGAAATTGGTCAATGGATTGAGACAGTTGCTTACTGTGTTGCATGGTTGAATGTGTTGATGGTAAATGTAAGATTTAATAGATGATGGATTGATAGATAATCGTCCATAAGTCTTGACAAAAAGAGACAAAATGCACTAATGTCATATTACCGAATAACAGGATATTTCAAACGACTAGGCCATCATTATCGTGGATTCTTGCGGTGTTAGTACGCAGAATGAAAAGATAGGAGGGACGTCATGGAAGTATTTTGTCCAAGTGGATTTCCTAGTGGTACTGTAGTCTGTAATATCTGGTTTCAACTTGCGCTTTTGGCGTGTGTGTTAGCGCCGATAGGTATCATGGTGTGGTTTTATGGACGATTTTCAGTGACACACCGTCAAGCGGCGAACATCCGTGCAAACGGCATTCGTACAACGGGGGTCCTGCAACGATTCGACATTTTGAATGGAACTCCCAACGGTGTCGCTGGGCAAATACCGGTGCGTATCCACGTACTTGTACAGCCGAGTGGTGAAGCACCATATGCGGCACACTGCATCATGCTGGTAAATCCATGGCGACTGTCTGCGCTTATTCCGGGTCAGACGGTGACGGTCTTTTATGACGCACAAAACCGCTCACGGATTGCCGTAGACGAGAGTAATTAATTACCAGACGTCGCCGGTGCGCCAATCGCACACAAATGCCACGCCTGGTTGATTGAGGTGCGTGAGGGCGGTATAGACCATCAGGCCCTCATCCTCAACGGCGGTGCGGGTAATGGTGCCGTGATTGTCGACGTAGCTTTCGCCGGCGAAGTGTTGCCAGCCAAATTTTGCATAAAAGCCGTGCTCGCCCGTCGAGAGCATCGATACTTGATACAGCTCGCCACACAGGTCAGTGATGCGCCGCATGATTTGGGCGCCAATGCCTTGGCCTTGACGGTGTGGCGCTACGGCCACGCCCTCGACATACCCGGTGGTGTAGGGTGTGCCGCCGATGGTAATCGTGCGGGCAATCACGG
>VGPG01000231.1 GCA_016875555.1 Chloroflexota bacterium
ATACACACATCGTGTGCTGCACGTTCATCACCGTTGCGCCACAACGATTCCGCAAGCGCCACCAGAATATCGTGTCGTTCTGGATGAATGGCACGCAATTTTTGAAATTCATCAATTGCCTGTTCATACATACGACCACGCACAAACAAACGACCGAGTCCGACGCGCGTCATCTGTAAGTATTGGTCATCCTTGGCGGTGCGTTGGTACATGCTTGCCAGACGCGTCCGTATATCACTCATATCCGGTCGCATCTCAATCGCACGCTCTAGATAGTAGATTGCATCAGTCAGCTGGTCTGTCTGCTCCGCAATCGCACTTAATCCGACGAGTGCCACGAAGTTCTCTGGATCACTCTCACACACCGACACAAAAATCGTGCGCGCTTCGCCATGCAATCCAGCTGCCACCAACGCCTCGCCTAAGTACAACTTGGCCTTGATGTTGTGCGGAAAATACTGCAGCACGTGGCGGGCAATACTCGCCACCTTGACCTGCTCCCCTTCGCGTACCGCATGACGCATCAACTCGTATGCTGCACTTAGACTCATCTCACCCATCGCTGGCTCCTTACTCCACTCAGCCCTTGATTGAGATTACTGTGGTATGTAGTAAATTACAATTTGATTACATCTGATTGAGATAATAACACGATTTGTCATTTAATGCAATAGTTTTACTACGACTTGTAATTATTTTGTCAAATGCATGTACTTCATACACATACACAACGAAAAAGCCCCTCGACAGTGTATGTCGAGGGGCGTACTGCGGTGCCGATTATGGGACAGCACGGAGCTTCATCATCACATCAAGGATACGCTGGCCGTAGGTCGTACCGGGGACCGCCCATTTGCCGTTCATTCCAACGATGGTTGGGGCAATCCCACGCAGGTGTGCGGGGAGTGGGCGATACGCCAAGGCCGTGTCAATCAACGCCTTCTGAGCGGGAGTGGCCTGCTGATCGGTAATAGCATAGGCCAGCATGCGCCCGATATGCGCTGGTATTGCCTCATCCTCCCACGAGGCGAAGCTCAACCCTTTTTCCCATTGATTACGTTGCGAATTAAAGACCCACCCAGGCACATTTGGATTGGTACTTGATTTGCTCCCATCGACGCCGAGGCCGGCCGGATTGCGTTGTGGTCGCGCTGACCAAAAGCTGGTCATGAACCCCGTCTCGTGCGCCATCTGGGCAATCGCCAAGAACCAGTCAACGCCCACACTGTTGCCGATGCGTTCATACGCCTGTACGATGCTCAACACATCGTTGTAGGTGTATCCGTTCGCGGCAGCTTTGGGCGCAAGGACGCGTATTGCCTCTGCCACAGTACCGCTCGGCGCACCCAAAATAGGCGCATCATTGGGGGCCTTTGCAGGGACATGATCGCGTACTTCATTGCCCAATAAGCCCAATAACACGTCGTATGGTGCGGAGTTTTGTGGGTGGTACTCGAAGCGTGCACGCTCAAACCACTGCACTTGATACTCGTTACCATCGCTGAGTCGCTCGGTAATCACACCTGACAACGGCAACCCAAACAACGCCAAACTCTCGCTCTCTGTGAATCCTACGCGACCATCCATCTCTAAGCCATATGTACGCCATATCTGCCAAAACCGCCCACATACCGCATGCCCCGTCTCCGTAAATGACCGACATCCCTCGGCACCTGCAGACTTAGGAAAGGCAAACCAGTCGCGCCCGCTCTGTGCAATGCGATCTGCACCGAGTCGCCCAAGTAATACATCGTATGGCCGCGCATTTTGTGGGTGGAGCTCAAGTCGGTTCCGCTCAAAATTCTGTAATGTTAATGTCTTGCCCTCAATGGTCGCCTGCGTCTGTGGACCAATCGGGTACCCAAAGACGCGCAACCCACCTTGAGCCTCCCAATATTCACGGATACGACCACTGATGCAATACCCTGTCTCAGGAAAGCACATCTCCCCGGTGGTCTGCGCACCTACCTGGCTAGGCATAATTCCTAACATCATACTTACACTGAATAGTATTACTACAATACGTCGTACCATAATACCTCGCATTCTCATACGATATAAAAAAACGCCGACGACGGGTCGACGATGGTGCTCGCAGGGAGCAGTTGTCTGGTCGGGGCGAGAGGATTTGAACCTCCGACCTCATGAACCCCATTCATGTGCGCTACCAGGCTGCGCTACGCCCCGAGAGTGACAACGCCTTAATCATACGCTACTGCAACGTCTGCTGTCAAATAGCGATGCGGGAGGGCGCACCACTCACAGCAACCGCATCACACGCATCAAAACGGTTCAATGCCGACGTCAGCCAGGTCATCAGCGAAGCGTTCGAAATCGCGTTGGGAGCGTAGTTGAGCGACTTTTTGCAGATAGCGGTGACGTGGTTGGCCGGGCATGAGCAGTGCCCGCGTAAT
The DNA here is from genome assembly GCA_016875555.1 of Chloroflexota bacterium. GTDB lineage: Bacteria > Chloroflexota > Chloroflexia > Chloroflexales > Roseiflexaceae > UBA965. The sequence goes on from VGPG01000231.1 coordinate 2,415, forward strand.
GTATTGCGTCAGGTACGTCTGCAAGGCAGTGCGTTGGACCGGCGTCGGATCAACACCTTGAAAGTAGCTTTCGACGGCATCAGCGAGACGGCCAGTTTGTTCGGTCATCCAGAAATGCGGGGCAATCTCCACCGTAAAGGGATATGGATAGGCGTCATCTCGCACAAATTCGAGGTCGCCGATTTTTTCGAAACGCACATCTTCCGTGCTCATATGACTCCTTAGATACACCATCGCCACAGTTCACTATACCATTCATCCATCGGTATATCGTCGATGGATGGCACACGCAAACCGCATCTATCATCACATGAATGACATCATACGCATACACACTGTATACGCATTGATGCCTATCAGGCGCACCTGTCGCCAATTATATCGCCCCGCTGGCCGATGCATGGATTCAGCACACTCCAGTCACAAGAGGCACCACGTCAATCGGGTACAGACGCGTGTACGATGAGGTGTTATGGATGTGCTTGATATGTTACAACAAAATTTCTTTTGAAATTATAAGATTCGTATTGCACAATAATAAATCTTACAGTATATTATTCACTATTGTATTATCGTAAAATTACGCAGTACACGAGTGGAATACGCAGAACACACGATGCGGCGACTTATATCCGTTCGTACTGTCTGCGCCAACTATTAGATAACGGTAAATGTTAACGTTATATTCGCAAAAGTCAAAATCTGAACAATCGGAGTACCTATGAGCATGTCGGTTAGTGCTGTTCCCGGCACCGCAGTTGTGCGGATTGATCCACATGTGCGCTATGTGGTCACACACGGGAGTAATCACATCGATCTCTTACGCGCAATCACTCACGCATCATTAGACATGGTCGCATTGACGGGTATCGGCAACATCAAAAGTTACGAATCAACCCAAAGAGACTATGATAAATTGGTGTTACTTGAAAAAGCCGGTATTCTGAACCAAGATGACCAACAGCGTTTAGGATTACACCACGAATTACGCACACGCACAGCTATCCTGCCCGGATTCGAGGTCATTAGCGTCGATGGCGTCACTATCAACGCCATCTTTGCCGCTGATGCAGCTATAAGCAACATTGAGACGATTCTGCACCACCTGAATGCTGACCACGCCACTGGCCAAACGAATACACCCGCGAATGCCATTTGTGCGCTTGTAAATGCCGCAAATGGCATCGCTATTGCATATGCAGAATCACCCGCAGCGATTACACTCATCACGCAGCTCATTGCCAGCAATCAATTGCATGCGCTCTCGCACGCCATTGAAGGCATTGCTGATGTGTGCGTATTAGGGGGCTCACGCGCCACAACATTAGACGAAATCGGTGCCGGATTCAGCGAGATCAAATTGTCAACACCGAGTTTTGAAATGATGCGCACCGTGGTATTTGGTCGCCATGTAGAAGCCACCAACTTCATCAACACACCAGTACGCCGCTGGGCGATTCATCAACTCATCCAGACAACCAACGACAATCATATTGTCCAAATCGCAGATGGTAAGGCCAGCGATATCGTCGTTCATGTTGGTGCACTTGCCAATGCCGGCAGCGGCATACTCCTCATCGGCTGCGAGGACGGCAACGTCATCGGCATCAAACAAAAAGACAAACTTCTGGCTCTGGCACTCAAAACAGCCGAACAAATTGTGCCACAACCACATGTGACTGGCGAAGTCATCACCCTCGATGGCAACCACATTGCCCGCATCGAAGTACGCGGTGATAATCCACCGTACATGCTTCATGATGGGCGGGTCATGATTCGTCGTGATGCACAGACGGCGCTTGCCACTCCCGATGAGCTACGTCGGTTGTGTCTA
>VGPG01000232.1 GCA_016875555.1 Chloroflexota bacterium
GTAGGCACGTCATACTTGTATATTTCTGCAGGTATTTATTCGCTATTTGGGCAGAACGCAATGACCGCACGCATGCTGCCAGCAGTGGCGTGTGTGATTTCGATTGTGACTAATTACTGGTTTGCACGACAACTGTTCGGCCAGCGCGTGGCACTCATCACGGCAGTGCTTCTCGTCTTCGCGCATACGCATATTCACTTTAGTCGTCAACTTGCAGTATCGTACATCTATTCAACAGCATTCATTCCAATATATCTATGGGGTATATGGCGTGTAGTTGAGACAAAGCGATTGTGGCCTGCCATGGTGGCAGCGTTTGGGTTAATGCTTCACGTGAATTTTTACCTTGACGCCTGGGCTTGGAGTGTCTTTTTAGTCATTCTCGTTGGTGCGTGGGCGATTGTAGATAGACAGGCCATCGTGGCTGCTGCAAAGCCGCTTGCGTTCATGTTTTTCATGATACTCCTAGGGTTACTACCGATGATTCTCTGGGCACGAAATTTCCCCGGAGAGTTCATGTCACGGATGAGTACGGACGGATCGGTGACCACCGGATGGCTTGCACGAGAGGCAGAACTCTACGGTGTTAGTCAGGTACAGATAATCTATCAGTTATTCGAGGCGGCAATCCTTGCATTTTTGACGAAGCCGTTTAACGATTTTTATCATGCGCAGGTACCGATTCTTGATTCGCTCAGCGCAGTAATGTTTGTGATTGGCATGGTATTTATACATATTCAACTACGTTCACGACGTATGTTGTTGCTGCTGGGGTGGTTCTGGGGTGGAGTCGTTGCATTGGCCATATTGACCGTACCCATCAGCACCTATCACTACCTATTATTTGCAGTTGTGCCGGTTGTATACCTTATCATCGCATACACCTACGATGTCGTGCTCACTAAACTCGAGCTCGTCGTTGACACAAGGGTGATACATACAATTCTTGTGTGTGTAGTTGTATTTTTCGCAATTCAGAACGTCTCAATCTATCGATCTGAGCTCGCACAAGTATGTCGCTACGGAGGGAATTTGCGTACTCAGCAAGCAGGTGTACTGTCGAACTATCTCTTCAAACAAAACACTCCGCAGGCTACCGTACTAATTTATGGGAACTTGGATGAATTCCACTATGGTCCTTGGAAAACCATAGATTTCATGAATCCGCAAATGCGTTACGTGAACGCTGATTTGTCAACCGATCCAACGCTTTATTTAGATTCTGAGACACCGGTCTATATAATTGTTGTACCAGAGCGACACTACATGATAAAATCGCTTGTAACCCAGTATCGCGCACAGGTCGTTTACAACTTGCTGCATTGCGATGAACCCGTGCTGTATGCGTTTGAAGCAAAGTAACCACCATGATCATTCGTGAGATTCTTCGTCAGAGTGAATATGCGCGCACATCGTTGCTGAGCCTCGTAGTGGTGGTAAGCATACTGTTAGCGCTGTTGATTATTCCAAGCTGGCAAAAAAATCAAAGCGACCGTATCGCCGAATTACTCACATCAAAAAACAACATTGTCAATAGCCTCAACGACTTAGAAGTGTCATTACAGGAGATGCGTGCGGCAACACGTGGCTTCATCATTACCGAAAACGAGATCTTCAATGCGCAGTTTGAACAAGCAAGTGCACGACAGCAAGCTGCATTAGAACTTTTTGTACAAGAATACACCGTAAGTCGTAGTGTGCCAGAAGTGAAGAAGGTGACTGATTTAGCCCAGCAAATTGATGAATGGCGTTCCAACCGTTTACGTGCCCAAATCAATATGGTAGAACGAGGTGAACGAGATGAAGCTGAACGTGCATTTTTACTCGGTGTAAGTCAGCAATCATACGAAAAAATACGTACAGTCATCAGTGAACTACGCGCAATAATCAAACTAGAGCGACGATTGCTCACCGAAGAAGCTGCAAATTTGCGCAGTCAATCGACCATCACAAATCAGATTTTGGTGGTCTTTGCGTTAATTGGTGTAGGAATTATTGTGATTGGATTCAATCGGTTGACTTCGTTGATATCTGCATTACAGCATTCAGAAAAGGCAGCACAACATTTATCTGAAGAGTTGGCAAATCAACTCACGCAGGTCAATCACCAAAATAATCGACTTGCGTTGGCGCAACAACTAGCGGTTAAATCATCGATGTACCAATCAAACGCATCACGCATTCAGCATTTATTAGAAATATTGGCACATGATTTGTCGCTTTCGATGGTTGTTGTGCAACTCTCGAATGAACAGGCGCACACGTATTACACATATGTCGATGAACAAAGTTATCCGTTACTGATGGAATATGTACAACAACCCGATCGATTAACTCATGTTGCAGTCGAATCCCAACTTTTGATTCATAACCTCCATCTATCATACGAAACTTTGGCAATTGGCAATCGCGTGGTCGGAACGTTGTTTGTAGTCGCATCGCGCAACGTGGAGTTTGATCAACTCTTACAACAACAATTCACATTGTTGTTTGAGAATTACTATTTATTCGAGCAAATTGAACAAGAACAGTCGCGTATTGCAACTGTTCTAGACACTGTTCCTATTGGGCTTATGCTCATCAACACAACAGGTCACATTCTTGTGTCGAATCAAAAATCACGCGAATTGATACCAGCTGCAAACGTCGGAACGAAACTCAATTCGGTAGTGAGTGAATTGTCGTTCTTTGTTTCAGGTGGACTTTCGCTGGCTGTTGATCAACTGCCAATCTTTCAGGCACTCGCAGGTGGTACGTTTCAAGCGGTTGAGGTTTTGCATGAGATTCGTGATCAACGCATACCCGTCCGTCATGACGTTGTGCCAATCCAAAGCGATACAATTCGCAATTCTTTTTTGGTCATTCTTGAAGATATGCGCAAGCAGTACGAACTCGAACGCTTAAAATCGGATTTTGTCAGCATGATTAGTCATGAATTGCGTACGCCACTTGCGGCTATCGTCGGTGCTATATCAATGCTAGTGAATCAACATACATATTCACGTGACCAAGTTCATGAAGTTGTGCAGCTCATTAACAGTCAAGGGCGCAGACTTCAAAAGCTGATTGACGATGTCTTAAATGTCTCACGTATCGACAGTGATGGCGTGCGCTTACATCGAGAGCGTATCGATCCATTACTAGTGGTACGGCGCGTGGTGGAACGCCCACGTTCGTGGGCGTCAATCACGCGAGTTTACGTCAAATCAGAGCTTCCTGAGGTGAATGTTGATGTATTACGCATCGAACAAGTGCTTGAGAATATCCTTGATAATGCGGTCAAATACGCACCGGCGGGCGATATTGAGGTCCATGTGGATTATGATCCGGTACAAAAGACTGTGCGGATAAGTGTACGAGATTTTGGCACACCAATTTCCGAACAAGATCGGCATCGCGTATTTGAACGATTCTATCAAGCACACAATGTGTCTAGTAGTGGTGTTGGTCTCGGTCTTGCAATTTGTAAATACTTTATTGAATCACATGGTGGTGAGATCGTGATGGAGGCGGCCCCTGATAACAAAGGCACTGTCGTCTCGTTTACACTGCCGTTAACCGATCAACTTGAAGTCATCCCAGTGCTGAAGCAGAGTGTGTCTCAACGTGTGTTGGTCGTTGACGACGATCTTTCGCTTCAGCGTACGATTCAGACCATGCTCCAAGAGCTCGAATACACGGTTGTGATTGCAGGTAGCGTCAGAGAGGCGTACGAACGCCTTGACCGTATGCATTTTGACCTAGTGATTGTGGATGTAATGTTGCCAGATCAGTCGGGTATTGATTTTGTGCGCGATATTCGACCGTGGTCGTCAATTCCTTTGATGATGGTCACTGCACGTAACAGCGAAAAGGATGTGATTGCAGGCCTGAAGGCAGGTGTTGATGATTACATGATCAAACCATTCAGCTATGAAGAACTTGCATTACGCGTGCGCAATTTGTTACGGCGTCAAACTGAGCGTGCACACGATGATTCGTCAGTTCGTGTGGGGAAAGTTCAATTACTGTTAAGCTCTCGACAAGTTAAAGTGGATGATGACGTACTTGATTTGACGCCTATTGAGCACCGACTGTTCGTCGTATTTGTGCGTAATCTTGGCACGGTACTAACACATGAACGTATCTTGCAATCGGTTTGGGGTGAACGATATGATCAGGAAAATCAATACTTATGGGTACATATTTCTCATCTACGTCGCAAACTCATCAATGCGCAAG
>VGPG01000233.1 GCA_016875555.1 Chloroflexota bacterium
AATCTCGGCTATTGTCTGGCTGAATCTTCACCGCCGCGCGTAGAGGAGGCGATAGCCACATGGCAACGCATAAATACGTTGGTGCCGGCTGATTCGCCATTTGCAGTGCAGGCAAACAAATTAATCCGGTTACTAAACCGCTAGTTCGGGAGGATGCCATGTGGCAAAAAAAATGGAACAACATGGATTCTCGGCAAACGTACTATGAGCGTTTGGGCATAGCCGTTGATGCATCTGCTCCTGAAATCATTGCGGCGTGCGATCAAGCAGTTGCACGCTTTCGCGAGGATGCGCGTAATGATCCGAGCGGTGAGTTGGCACTGTTGGCCAATCGGCGCATCGCCGAATTTGAGGATATGCGCGACTTACTGCTCGATGCAGTACAACGCGATAACTATGACCGCTCAATTGGACTACGTATCAAACCAGCGTTACACACAGTGACACCTGCCAAACCACTGCGCCAAGAACTCTTCATGGTGTTCATTGGTGGATTAATTGGTGTGGTAATCGTGGCCATTGTGTGGGTGGTTAGTGCGCGTCTTGCAACGCCTGAAATTCCAGCTGCTGCAGAAACAAATCGTCCCGCTCCGGAGTTTAATTTACCACGCCTTGGCGGAGGTTCTCTGCAATTAAACGAATTACGTGGTAGAATCGTGCTAATTAACTTTTGGGGAACTTGGTGTGAGCCATGTATTGAGGAGACTCCTGCACTTCAAGCTGCATATATGCAGTTGAAAGAGCAAGGTGTTGAGTTTGTTGGCATTAATTTGCGTCACCAAGAAGCAGTCGGTGCAGAAGGTGATGCGGCGGTGGCGGAATTTGCGAATCAATTTGATGTGACATATCCGATTGTGATGGATGTTGATGGCGAGATTGCACGTAAATACCAGATTTCGCCGATTCCAGTGAGTTACTTTTTAGATATTGAGGGAAATATTCGCTACGTATATGTGGGTACGCTCACTGCAAATGAAGTAACTCAATTGATTACTCGTCTGCGTGAGAACCCCTAGTTGAGGTGAGAGAGATGACGCATCAGCAATCAATCATGGTGGTCGACGATGAACCAGGACTGCGAAAGTTGCTTAATTTGCTCTTCAGCAATGCTGGATACCGAGTAAGCGAGGCTAGCAGTGGAGCTGAGTGCCTTTCTAGCTTGCGCACATCTAATCCAGATTTAATCGTACTTGACATTATGATGCCTGAGATGGATGGACGTGAGGTGTGTCAGCGCATTCGTAACGACGAAAACATGGTGCCGATTCTGATGCTGACCGCGCGCACACAGTCACGCGACATTGTGGCAGGTCTTGATTGTGGCGCAGATGATTACATGCCCAAGCCGTTCGACATGGACGAATTGCTTGCGCGTGTGCGTGCATTGCTCCGACGTGGTCAATCGTCGATGCGCACACGTGTCGTCGGCGAAGGTGACATTGTGATTGACGGGCAAACCCGGCGCGTTACTGTCAAAGGCACGCTTGTTGAACTGACACCCACAGAGTACTCCTTGCTTGCGGTGCTCGCCGAAAATGCAGGAAACGTCGTACCCCACGAAGTACTCCTTCGATCCGTGTGGGGACCCAATTCGCAACATGATCAAGACTACTTGAAAGTATATATGTGGCATTTACGCCGCAAAATAGAGCCCTCAGCTGGCCGAAATCCTCGTCTGTTGGTGACCGAATGGGGCGTCGGATATCGCCTTGTACAATAGGCACGAAGGGGATATATGCTCAATCATGCCATGCCACTGCGCGTCGTCGTCAAGCTAGGTACGAATGTATTGACGGCAGGTAGTGAGCGTCTGAATCGCCCACGCATGATTGATTTTGTGCGTCAACTCGCTCATCTGAAGCAGGCAGGGCACGATGTCATCTTGGTGACGTCGGGGGCGGTGGCTGCAGGTCGTGAACGCATTGGATTGCAACGGCGCTCACGCGATATCGCCCAAAAGCAAATGTTGGCCGCAATCGGCCAGAGCTACATTATGCATCTCTATCAACAGATGTTTGAGATGTATGATGTGCCGGTTGGTCAGACACTCCTCACCAAAGCAGACATTAGTGACCGTAACCGGTATTTGAACGCACGTAACACGCTGATTACGTGTTTTGCGCATGGCGTGTTGCCCATTATTAACGAAAACGACGCAGTGGCAGTAGACGAAATCAAGGTCGGAGATAACGATAATTTGTCAGCACTGGTGGCCAATCTGGTGGACGCAGACCTGTTACTGATTGCCACTGATATTGACGGACTGTATACAGCAGATCCCCGCACGAACCCTGATGCCAGCTTGATTGCTGAGATTAATGAGATTACACCAGCCATTTATGCGTTAGCTGGTGGGACAGGGAGTAGTCGAGGCACTGGTGGCATGATAACCAAGATTCAGGCAGCAGATTTGGCCACCAAAAGCGGTGTTGAAGTCGTCATTGCGCCGGGTGCATTGGCCGACGTAATTGTACGTGTGGTGCAGGGTGAACGCATCGGCACGCGCTTTCCTGCGGCAGTCAATAGCCGAGAGGGGCGCAAGCGCTGGATTTTGGCCGAAACAGCACGGAATAGTCGTGTGGTGACTGACGATGGCGCATCACGCGCCTTGGTGCATCAAGGCAAAAGTCTACTCCCCGCAGGGATTGTGGCTGTCGAGGGTGAATTTGAACGTGGTCAGACCGTGCGCATTTATCACGGTGAACGCGAAATCGCCCGTGGCTTGACACAATATAGTGCGACTGATTTGCGTCGGATTATGGGCAAGCGCTCGACGGCAATCGCTGACATCCTCGGATATGAATATGGTGCTGAAGCAGTGCACCGTGACGATCTTGTCCTTGTCGCCCGCGAAGAAACGAGGGAATCATGAGTGTCAATGTGCTCGATATGGCACAGCGTGCGCGCAAAGCGACGCGTCATATTGCAACTGCGTCAACAGCACAGCGAAATCGTGCACTCCAACGCATTGCCGAGTTATTGCAGGAACCTGCCGAACAAGCGACTATATTGGCGGCGAATCAGATTGACATGGCCAATGCTCAAAGTGCCGGTCTCCGTGCATCGTTGCAGGATCGCATGCTCCTGAACCCCCAACGCCTGACTGCTATTGCCCATGATATTTTGACGGTCATCTCATTGCCTGACCCAGTTGGCGAAATATTCGAACAAGGCGTACTGCCGAACGACTTGCGGTGGCACAAAGTACGCGTGCCACTCGGCGTGGTGGCCGTGGTCTATGAGGCACGCCCGAATGTGACGTTTGATGTGGCCACGTTGTGCCTCAAGTCGGGCAATGCGGCGATTTTGCGCGCTGGCAAAGAAATAGTCCATTCATCGAATGCCATCGTGCGGTTGTTACAACGCGCGTTGGCCGATGTGGGCTTGCCGGCTGACGCATTACAGGCAATCACTGATCCAGATCGTGGGTTGGTTGAGCAATTGTTAAAGCTGGATAAATATGTCGATGTGGTGATTCCTCGTGGCGGTGCGGCACTGCATCGATTTTGTGTCGAAAACGCCACGATGCCGGTGATTGTGGGAGGGATTGGCATCGTTCATGCGTACATCGACGGTACGGCGAATCCGCAGTATGTGCGGGATATTGTGGTGAACGGTCGTGTGCAACGCCCAAGCGTGTGTAACTCGCTTGACGTCATCTTGATCGAACGTGCAGCCGCTGCGCACATGGTGCCACTTGTGGTCGATGCATTGGCAGCTCATCAGGTCGAAATGCGCGGTGATGCGGAGGTGATGGCAACGATGCAGTCCCAGCCACACCCAACGGCCACCCTGGTGCCGATGGGCCCAGATGATTACGACACTGAGTATATGGCGTTGATTGCGACGATTCATGTGGTGGACGGTGTGGATGAGGCTATTGATCATATTGCTGATCACGGTGGCCATACTGAGGTTATCATTAGTCAGCATCAAGAGTCCATCGATGAGTTTGTGCGGCGTGTTGATGCGACTGCGGTGATGGTCAATGCCTCGACACGATTCAATGATGGCGGTCAGTTAGGGCTTGGTGCCGAGATCGCAATCAGTACACAAAAATTGCATGTGCGTGGGCCGATGGGGTTGCGCGAGTTGACGACATATAAGTGGGTGGTGCAGGGGGATGGGACGGTGAGGAAGTGAAAAGTGAAAAGTGAAAAGTGAAAAGTGAAAAGTGAAAAGTGAAAAGTGAAAAGTGAAAAGTGA
>VGPG01000234.1 GCA_016875555.1 Chloroflexota bacterium
ACCATTGCAACCAACATGGCAGGTCGTGGTACCGACATTTTGCTGGGCGGCAATCCTGACGGCTTGGTCGAACTCATTCTCGAAGAACAAAAAATCAAACCAGGTGCAGCGAGCGCAGAACAGGTCAACACCGCATTAACAACTGCCAAAGAGCGCACCGCCGTCGAACGCGAAGAAGTTGTTGCACTCGGTGGTCTCCATGTGATTGGTACCGAACGCCACGAGGCGCGCCGCATTGACAATCAGCTCCGCGGTCGTGCCGGTCGGCAAGGAGACCCCGGTTCTTCGCGCTTTTATCTGTCACTCGAAGATGACTTGATGCGCCGCTTCGGCCCCATGGAACGCGTCAAAGGCTTGATGGAACGACTCGGTGTTGATGATGATGTGCCCATCGAAGCCGGCTTAATTAATAGATCCATCGAGAACGCCCAAACCCGCGTCGAAGGCTATAACTTCGATGTGCGTAAACATACCGTCGAATTCGACAACGTCATGAACAAGCAGCGTACGGTCATTTATGCGGATCGACGCACTATTCTTGACGGTGAAGAGCTCAAACCACGCGTCATCGCCATGATTCAAGCCGAAATAGACAGTCTCATTGAAGAACACCTCGGTGAAGACCCCGAAGAGTGGGATCTTGCACCGCTGATGCGCCCTGTACGCACGATTAACCCGCTCCTCCCTGAGGGAATCGAAGAAGATCTCATCAATCTGTCACGCGATGAAGTGCGTGAAGAACTGCATGCGCAACTCGAAGTTGCGTATGACACACGTGAACAAGCCGTGGGAAGCCAGAACATGCGCTACATTGAGCGTCGCATGCTCCTCGGCGTCATTGACCGCCATTGGGTGGAATACCTGACCGGCATGGAGGATTTGCGCCAAGAGATTGGTCTGCAAGCCATTGCTCAGCGCGACCCTCTTATCGAGTATCAACGCAACGCATATACGTTGTTTGAAGAACTCAAACACAACATCGAGCGCGACGTCGTCTACCAAATCATCCACGTGTCGTTCCAGTATGAACAGACCATGCGCCAAATCGAGGCCGAACAGCTGAAACGCTTGGTTGCGGCCCAACAAGCACAGGTTGCCGAACAAACGGATGAACGTACCAATACACGTACTGTGCGTCACGAACAACGCATGCCTGGGCGCAATGACCCATGCCCATGTGGCAGTGGTCGCAAATTCAAAGTCTGTCACCTTGGCCGCGAGCAAGAGTTGCTCGCGCTGCTCAAACAACAAGGCGGTGCAAAACCAGCAACGCCTGCCCAACCGACGGTTGCGCGCGGCAAACAACGCCGCTAAGGGAGCAATAGCACAACAGCAACGACGCTCTGCTCACGAGGTAGGGCGTCGTCTGTTATAAGGAGTTTCACTGTTATGACTGATGTGCGACCACGACCAGTGCTTTTGGCGATTTTGGATGGTCTCGGCGAACGAAATGAAGTAGTAGGCAATGCGGTCAAACTCGCACACACGCCGAACCTCGATCGATGGCGCGCGACTTGCCCCACAACGTTGATTTATGCCGCCGAAAAGCACGTCGGTCTCCCTACCGGCCAAATGGGGAACTCCGAGGTGGGCCACCTCAATCTCGGCGCAGGCTTTGTCGTCATGCAGGATATTACGCGCATTGACAGTAGCGTAGAGGACGGCAGTTTTTATCATAATGACGCGTTCCTCAACGCAGTAGCACACACGCGAACGCACAATAGTCGGTTGCACATCATCGGCTTACTCGGGAACGGCGGTGTACACAGCCATATTGCCCACCAAATCGCTCTTCTCCAGTTCGCCAAACGCGCCGGCGTGCAAACGGTCTTTCTGCACATCTTTACCGATGGTCGCGATGCCCTGCCACGCAGTGGTGCCGGCTTTTTGTACGAGCTCGAAACCGCAATTGCAGAAATTGGCGTGGGCACTATCGCAACCGTCAGCGGTCGCTACTATGCCATGGATCGCGATAAACGCTGGGAACGCACCAAGTTGGCCTACGATGCAATGGTCAACGGCATCGGCCAACCAGTGTCGAGTGCCTCTGAGGCCATTCAACATGCGTATGCGGCCGATGTAACCGACGAATTCATCAAACCAGCCGTCATCATGGCCGATGGCCAGCCAATTGCCACCATACAATCAAACGACGCCATCATCGGCTTCAACTTCCGCGCAGATCGCATGCGTCAAATCACACGCGCCTTCGTGACGCCTGATTTTGCGGGGTTTGAACGCAACATGCTGACGAATCTCTACTATGTGTGTATGACGGAGTATGAAAAAGACCTACCCGTCGCAATTGCCTTCGCGAATGACGATGTGGAGAACCCGCTGGCCAAAGTCATTGCAGACGCCGGCCTGACACAACTCCACGCCGCCGAGACTGAGAAGTACCCACATGTCACCTTTTACTTCAACGGCGGCCGCGAAATCCCCTTCCCCGGCGAAGAGCGTTTGATGGTCGCATCACCCAAAGTCGCCACCTACGACCTCCAACCCGAGATGAGCGCTGCCGGTATTCGCGACGGCATCTTGCAGGCCATCGCTGACGACAAGTTCGACGTCATTATCGTCAACTTCGCGAATCCAGATATGGTCGGTCATACCGGAGTACTCTCGGCAGTGATTACTGCTGTCGAGACCGTTGACCAGTGCATTGGCGCCCTTGTCGAGGCAGTTGTCGCCAAAGGGGGTGTCGCACTGGTGACCGCAGACCACGGGAACGCCGAATACATGATTGATGGTGATACTGGTGGGCCATTTACAGCACACACCATCAACCAAGTGCCCATTATGCTCATTGCGCCAGATGGTTCACCGTACCACCGCGTTACCCTGCGCACCGGTGGTCGCCTTAGCGATGTGGCCCCAACAGTACTTGATCTGCTCAAGCTCGCACCTGCTCCCCAAATGACTGGTTCAACTCTTATTACACACTAGCCCATACGTGTCGCGCCGCCGTTCCGGTGGCGCGACCTACAATACCCGAAGGAGCCAACGATGTCTTCATTATGGTATCGTCAACCAGCCAGCGAATGGGTTGAAGCGTTGCCGATTGGCAACGGTCATGTCGGAGCGATGATCTTTGGTGGCACACACCAGGAGCGCATCGCCCTCAACCACGACACCTTTTGGTCTGGTCAACCGCGCACCGGCATCCATCCCGATCGACGCAGTACAATCGAGCATATCCGCACATTGCTTGTCGCCGGCGATATGCGCACCGCAGAGCAACACGCCGAAGCACACATGACCGGGAGTTGGACTGAGTCGTACCTCCCCGTGGCCGATTTGCATATTACCCATCACACATCGGGGGTCATTAGCGACTACGTGCGGACCCTCAACTTGAATGATGCGGTCGTTGATGTTCGCTATCGTCGTGGCAATGCTGATGTGCGCCAATTGGCCTATGCGTCATACCCCGATAATGTCATCGTTCTGACCTTGCAAAGCGATGAGCCAACACTCAATATCGATATCACGCTCCAGAGTCATTATCAACAGTCCTGTATCGCCGCACAACGTGATGTCATGCTCCATGCGATTGCCCCATTGCATGTAGAGCCAAATTATGTCAATACAACTGATGCAATTCAAGGGGTCGGTCAAGGCATGCACGCCGCCACGCTGGTGCGCATCATTGACTATAATGGTGCACTTGACCCGCACGGCAACACCATGCGCATTCGTAATGCGAGTCGAGTGACCTTACTCATCGCCGTGGCCACCAGCTTTGTGGCGTTTGATCAACCTGCATCTGCAGATGCGGACGCGCGTGTACGTGCCATTATTGACCGTGCCGCACACAACCACCAGCAGTTGTGGCAACGCCACCTCCACGAGTATCAACCACTCTTTGCACGCATGCAGCTACACCTCACTCCTTGTCGTGATGACCTGCCCACCGATGAACGGTTACGCCGTTTGGCAGCTGATGCACCAGTCACGAGTGAACACGAAATTCGGTATCATGCCACCGAACGCCAGATGCATCCGGTGCAAATACTCGATGATGACTTGGGGTTAGTCGGGTTGCTCCTTGACATGGGCCGGTATCTGCTGATTAGTTCATCGCGACCCGGTAGCCAAGCAGCCAATCTCCAGGGTATTTGGAACGACAATCCGCGTCCACCCTGGAGCAGTAACTACACCA
>VGPG01000235.1 GCA_016875555.1 Chloroflexota bacterium
GACCACAGCTGCCATGGCCCCACTACCGATTGGTGCAAAAGGGCTTATGAGTGATGTCTACTTATCAGCGTATTATGTCTCTGCCCAAAGCGAGCAACCAGCGGCCTGTATGCGCGTCATTGACTTTTTGAGCAAACGCAGTAGTACCTTCTCATACGGGAACATTCCAGCCCGGAACAGTGATGCGAACGCGCCAGCATTTGAACAACAAAATAACTATGTCATACCGCTACGCGACGCCATGCAAGAGATGTTGACACAACCAGCATCATTTGTGGGTGATCCATACGCATCATACAACTTCGAGACCTACTGGTTGTATCAAGCACTTGATTCCATTCTCACCAAAAAGACAGACGTCGCAGCAGCGTTGACAGCGGCCGAGAAATTCACAAATGGCTATATCGAGTGTATTAACAGCAGTGCAACCACCAACAAAACTGCCGCGCAATGCGCAAAAGAAGTCGATCCCGAATACAAAGGGTACATGACTGAAGAGCCGGTTGCACGGCCGTTACCATAATCTACGCAGTGTTCGAGGGGCGAATAGTACGTTCGCCCCCCAATGAGGATATCAGCGATGCTGAATAAACGACGAATATTTGTTACCTGTGTGCTTGCATTGAGTGTGGCCAGTTGCACCGCTGCACCACAAACAGGCAACACACAAGCCACTCCAACACCGATACCTGCCGACCCAGCACTTGAAGAACCAACGTTTACGGTGCAACGTGGACTCGTAGAACGCGTCGTTGAAGAGACCGTGCGTGTCGTTCCGGTGAATTCGCAAGTGTATGGATTTGGCCGCGATGGAATAGTCAGTACGGTAAACGTTGCTGTGGGTGCTAGTGTTGCTGAAGGTGATGTACTTGCTGAGATGAAACAAGACGAAGCAAATGATTCACTGCGTAAAGCAAGTGATGATTTAGATGCCGCCAAAGTAAGTCTCGGAAAGGCACAAACCATCAACGAAAAGCTGATCGAAAGTAAACGCAAAGCAGTAGAGTCAGCCCGTGAGGCACTACTCGACCTCTTGCCTGGCGGTGAAAAAGATGCCCTCGCCGCAGCCGAAAAAGATCTTGCCACAAAATCACGTCAGCTTCGCATCCTCAAAGAAGACTCGACTGTTTCGGTTGAAGACAGTCAAATCGCCATAAAAACCGCTACTCAAGCCCTCAAAGATGCGCAGTACGCCTATAGTAACGCCTATTGGGATTGGGATTGGGTCAAACGATATGGGACTGACCCTAAAGAGCCGGTCATCTACGTCGATGACAAGCCCCAAGGAAATTTTCTGAATGCAGAAAAAAAGCGTGAGTACGAGAAGGCTTTTCTTAATGCAACAGACTCCTTACAAAGTGCGGAACGCGGGGTAACTGCTGCAGTACGCACTGCAGAACGAGCCCAAGAAAGCAGCACTGTAGAAATACAAGAGGCAGAACTCGCAGTCACCAAAGCGCAACAGCTACGCGATCAACTGATTGCCGGCCAAGACACCGATGAACTCAAGCAGGCCAAACTAGCCATTGATGCGGCTGAAGCAGAACTCGCTGAAGCAGAAAGTAACACACTTGAAAGTGAGCGTGCGGCCGTTGACACGGCACAACGTGCGTATGACAAAGCGCTAAAAGACGTTTCTGGCGGCCAAATTGTCGCCACCACGGCTGGTGTGGTTGCGTCAGTTGGTATGTTCCCCGGCGATTCAGTAAGTGCGTTTCGACCGGTCATTGAGGTAGCAGACCCCGGTCAAGTGGAGTTTTCAGCACAACTCAGCAACGACGTCATGAAGTTACTCAGTGAGGGACAATCCGTCGAAATTCGACCAGTCACCCGCCCCGATTTGATTCTCAGCGCCGTGATACGTCGACTTCCGCCGCCGTATGGTGCTGCAGGTGGCACACTCAATAATGCTGACACTTCCACGCGCTTTAGTGTGATTGACACTGCCGGATTTACCCTTGTAGCTGGCGAAACAGTGGGCAAGTTGCGCATCATCATAGAACAACGCCCCGAAGCGCTCTGGCTCCCACCTGAAGCCATCCGCACCTTCGGTGAACGGAACTTTGTCATCATTCGCGATGGTGACAGAGAACGTCGCGAAACTGTCATCATTGGTATTCAAGGTGAACAACGAGTCGAAATTACCAATGGAGTGCGAGAAAACGATGTCGTTGTTGGCCAATAAATCATTGAAGGCGCCGTGGCACGCAATTCGCCTGTTACTGCTCGCCACATGGCGGCGCACAATCATTGCACCAGCAGCGAACATTGCGCTATTGGCAGCGTTGACAATCCCTCTTGCATTGAGCATCACTGTGCCAACATACGCGGATGCCGCAGGACTGCGCATCCTCAACGATGAACTTGCTCGCCAGACACGTCAGAGTCAGCGACCTGCACTTGCGTTGCTCTTTCGCCATGTCCGCGGAGGTCAACCAGTACCGTGGAAAACCATCATCGCCGCAGATAATCTGATGGCAAACAGCGCAAGTGCGTTTTTGGGACTGCCACTCACCAACCAAACACGTCACATCCGCACCACGCAGATGCGACTACTCTCAGTGGATGGCCAATCTGGTGGCGCTGTGCTTGGCAGCGCGGCGATTGGTTCACTCATCGGCGCTGATCCACTTATCCGCATTCTAGATGGACGTCTACCACAGCAGACTGCGGGGGGTGTAGAGGTGATGATATCGCGTGCAACTGCGAATACCATTGGACTGAATGTGGACGATCAAATTGTCGTCACCAGTGCCAACGGTTCATCGAGTATGCGCGTTACCATTGTGGGCATTTGGCAAGCATACAACGAAGAAGATCCGGCATGGCTATACGATCCGACGTCGTTGTACGAGTTGATTATTGTACCGCACGAGACCATGCTGACGGAGGTTGCCGATACATTCGAAAATAGTGTTGCACAGGCAGCCTGGTACCTTCAACCAGAACTCACCGCTCTTGGTCCAGGCGACATTGGTCAACTCGAGCAGCGCATACGCACGCTGGCACAAGAACTCGAAAAAGTCCCAGCAAAACTCGAACGCAGCCCGCTGGACAGTTTCGCCAAAGCCAAAAAGACCATCGAAGAGTTGACCATACGCACGGGGATAATCGCAGCACCGATTGCACTCCTCGCATTATTCTTTGTGCTGCAACTTGCAACAATCAATTACGACCGCCGACGCGACGAACTCGCACTCTTGCGCAGTCGTGGAATGAGTCTCGTACGCATCCTGTTTATTGGGTCGGTTGAGTGGTTGAGTTACGTGGTTATCGCATGTATACCTGCCATACCACTCGCCATCGCTGCCAGTACATACATGCTTCGTAGCGAGTCGTTTTTGCGCCTGTCATACACTCCTGTTCCTCTACCTGGACTGCCAATGACAGCGCTTGTCGGCGCAGGTTTCATTGGCATACTCATCATTCTGCTCGGCTTGCGCCCACTCATTCTCGCAAGTCGACGCACGCTGATGGACAGTGGCAAAAGCCGGCGGCGTGATCAGTTGGTCGCCTTCCTCAGAGTCTTGTTTGAGGTGTTAGTCCTAGCCGCAGTCGGCTATGGATTCTACCAGCTCACCCAGAGTTCAACAACGAACAATGACGTCTTTGCTACACCGCTCACATTGGCGCTCCCGGTACTCATGAGTCTTGCCATGGCGCTCATCGCCAACCGCATCCTGCCGTTGTGCTTTGCTCTAGCCGAACGCATAGCACGTATGAGCGATCGTATTTGGCTGATTCTCGCTCTCCAAACAATTGCACGTCGTCCAGAACGACTCCAAACTACCGTACTCCTACTGACGTTAACCCTAGGCGTAGGCGGATACGTGGCATCAATGGCCGCTACCGTTGATAACGCAACCATCACGGGTATCTCGTATCGCGTGGGTAGCGATACTCACTTAATTGAGACCGCAATCACGCAACGTCCACGCGATGGTGAAGCCATCAAAGGCGACAAGTACTTACTCACCCCGATTAGCATTCATCGCGATTTACCTGGCATTCGCGCGTATAGCGCAGTCGGCAACTACATCACACAAATTTCAGTAGGATCTAAACCTGTCGAGAGCAACTTGGTTGCCATTGATCGAATGAGTTATTTAACGGTC
>VGPG01000236.1 GCA_016875555.1 Chloroflexota bacterium
TTACCCGTAGTGTGTCAGCCGGTGATACCGTGGTCTTTGAGTGGGCTGTTGAGGATGAATCGCCCATTGACATGTCATGGATGTTTATCGGTGGGCCACCTGGATGGGTGACAGAATGGTGCGGGTTCGCCATTATTGCCACACCGATTGCGTCCGTTGCTTCATCTGGTAGTTCAATTACGACCACGACATACCAAGTCGAATGTGCGATTCCAGTTAATGCAGTAAACGGTGAATACTTCGTTGAGATGCATGCTGTTGATGTCTTCGGTAATTATGCCGCGGCCCAGCGTCTCGTACTCATGGTCGAGAATGGTTCGAGTGATGACGATGCACCGGCCATCTCTGAACTTGCTGCATCCGCAACCGTCGTACGCACGAGTGACCCACTCACGATATCGTGGCGACTAGACGACCAGACCGGCATCAGCGGTACCGGTGTGTGGATGGCAAAAGGCGGTTATTGGTTTGCAGATCCGGCTGGCCGTGGCTCATATGCCATGTACACGCAACCTGAGGGTGTTGTTATTTCTGATGCGGGGTCTGGTGTAGCCATGCAGTACACCCAACAAATTGTTTGGAACGCGCACGCTGGCCCGGGTGTCTACACAGTCTGGTTAAGTGTGCGTGATACGCTGGGCAATCGTGATTTTGTTAAGACGAATATCACGGTTGAAATTCGGTAGTCTATCCTTCAAATCACTCATGCAGCGTACACTGGCAGTTGCCAAATGCTGTATGGGTGGTTTTTTGTTATGTTGCGGCATGGACGAAGTGCTTAACCATATTGTCGCCACAGGCGTTCTATACGTGTATGGGCTTGATATAATAGACCTGTATCATGGTTATTTCTGCATGGTGAGGTGTTGTCATGTTGCTCCTGTAACTACTCTCTGCTGCATCTCTTTTTTGCAAGAAAGTTGAGCAACCCATGACCTCTACTGCCCACTCTGTGGTCACGACCGTGATTCACACTATACCCACTCGCCTCGGCGATACACTTGTCGGCATCTACCTGTTCGGCTCATTGGTGTGGGGCGATTTCGACGAAGATACGAGCGACATCGACATCCTCGCTGTGCTCACGCATGACGTCGATGCTGACGTGTTTGCCACCCTTGACGCCTTCCATGACGAGTTGGCGCTACAATAACCCTACTGGGCCGGGCGGATCGAGTTGGTGTATATCAGCCTTGCCGCGCTTGACTCTTTCAAAGAAAAACGTAGCCCAATTGCGGTGATAAGCCCCGGCGAACCCTTCAACATCAAAGACGCCGGGCTGGATTGGCTGATTAACTGGTACACCATCCGCGACCAAAGCCAGGTGCTCTATGGCCCTCGTCCCACCACGATTATCCCGCTGATTACGCGCCAGGAGTTCACCGATGCGGTGCGCATGCAGGTAGATGAATGGGGTGATTGGGTGGAGCATGCACGTGATTCACGGCCGTCACAAGCCTATACAATTCTGACGATGTGTCGGGCGTTGTATGCCTGGCAGGAGGGTATCCAGACCTCCAAGCGTGTAGCCGCCGAGTGGGCCATGCAGCAACTACCTGATCAGGCATCGATCATCGCCAATGCGCTCGAGTGGCGCCGCGATCACCGTAACAACGACATCAACCATGCGGCGACCTATCGGTTTGCGGTAGAGATGGTGCGGGTGGTGAGCGACAAGATGGGGATTATCCGACAGTAGTCGTGAAGGAGCATAGGATGACCGTACAAACAAGTATGATCTGGTTGCGAGTGGCGTGTGGTATTACCATTGTTACCGGTCTAATATGTGCCCTGGCAAGCTATCCGGCCACTGCGGGTGTGTGGCTCTGGTTGTTTGATCTATTGAAGTGGCCGCTAGATGGCGACCCGGCCTTCTTTAGTGATGATACGCGCGCCGTTAATGCCGTACTCGGTGGCACCATGGTCGGCTGGGGTGTGTTGATGTATCTGCTGGCCACACCACAGCGCCTACATGCCTTGCCCGAGTTGCCGCGACTTCTTTTGATAGGCCTGATGGCATGGTTTGTGGTGGACTGCATTGGGTCATTGGCCGCTGGTCTGCCCGGTAATCTCGTGTTGAATGTCGGCTTCCTCGTCTTGTTTGTGCCGCCGTTACTTGTGTTGCACCGACAACGATGATGGGTACATCTGAGCACTACTGGAATCCGATGGTGCCCGAGTTGACGGTGATGCAGTTTGCGGTCTCACTTGATTTTTATCGACGTGTCGGGTTCCAGGTGCGCTTTCAGCGCACGAACCCCAACTTCGCCTATCTCACGTTGGGCCAGGCTCAGCTGATGATCGAGGAGTACCACGACACGGGGTGGAACGTAGCAGCGCTTGAGCGCCCATTCGGGCGTGGTGTGAACTTGCAAATCGAAGTCGCAGATGTGCATGCGATAGCAGATACCCTCAGTGCCCACGCCATCGCCTTGTATCGCCCCATTACCGAGACGTGGTATCCGACCGAGCCCGGTGTATCTGAGGGCGTGCGTGAGTTTTTGGTGCAAGACCCGGACGGCTATCTGTTGCGCTTTCAGGAGTATGTGGGACAACGATCGGCATAAATCGCGGTAGGCAATCTTGTTGCATGATGGAATGCCTACCGCGTAGTGGTTACCGCTGATACGTGCGCTTGTTCTCGCTGAGTTGAGTAACCTGCACGTTGGATTGATCGGGGAAGATCTCGAGTGACAACGATCCATCAGCATTGATCTGCAAGGCCACGCTTGCTCGAGATTGCCCAAGCTTCAACCCATACCCGACGGGCATGGGCGCCATCGAGCCTGCGCCCAACACGATGGGTTGACCGTTCGCATCAATACGTTCGCCGTCTGCGAGCCCGTAGACGACCACACCGTCAGCACTGGTGAGTTGGTCAGGGCTCTTTTGACCATCACCAATCACCAAAAAGAGCTGCCGCGGATCACCGGCCGGGTCTTGCCACCAACCGGTCGAGAAGACCCATTTACTGGTGTCTACTTCATGCGGTGCAATCGACAGATGACCGTAGGCGTAGGTGTTTTTGCCGGCAACCTGTCCACCGCGGATGGGCGCAGTCGCAGTGGCGTACTCAGCGATGGCATGACCGCTATAGCCAAGTGTGCCCTGCAAAAACCAGTTATCACTCGCACTACCGATGACATCGTGGTCGATTTTGCCCCAACGTGGCTCACTGGTACGTTGCATAATATTGGCGTACTGAACGGCCAGCTCAGGGGTGAAAAATGCACTTGGATCAGCAGTATACGGCTTCCACGATTCCATGTAGATGTACGAAAGCGGGTTGGCGAAGCCACTCAGCCAACTCTCAGATGCCCACACGTTGAAGTCGAGCGGGTTATCGCGTTGTTGACCGAATTCCTCACCCGCCTTGATAGGAATGTCGAGTTGCAGGTTACCCTGGCTCTGTACTTGGTCGGCAACAGCGGCCAACGCGCCACTCAAGCGGTTGACCACCATGTACACCGTGTAGACGCCACAGCCGTGACTGATGACCACCCGGTGTGACGTTGGACTCCCGAGGCTGCCTGCGTTCATGATGACGCCGTCTGCCGGAGCAACGATGGGCATGTAGTCAGCCTCGGTGCGCGTATCAGCCGCTTTGCGGAGCGTTTTGATGCCGATATAGGCGTGGTCGATGGGGGTTACGTGGTCGTAGATCATAGCGCCGTTGGGGATGGAGGCGTCGAGTTGATCGACCGGAAGAAACGAATGGGTGAAGGTGATATCGCTGTTGGGACAGGTGGCTTCTGGTTGCGACGAGAGGGCATCGAGTGACGGGTACCAGTCTGGTTTGCTGCCGTCGCTAGGGATGGGCAGGTCTCCGGGTACTGGGTAGCCCTAGGCGCCATTTTTGCACACGTAGAGCTCATTCATGAACACCGTGTTGCCGGGTGAGTCACACGCCATACCTACCTGCACCATGTCGTAGGCATGGTCAGGAACTTGATCAAATCCTGTGTTGTTGCTGGTAGAGTCGGCTGACTGCCATGCCAAGTTCCCTACGCTATTCCGCATACATACAACTTCTGTACCGTCTATGTTCATCCGCGCATCAGCGGTCTCGCATGGGCCATCAACGCGTGCTACAGGGCCATCCATGCTATCA
>VGPG01000237.1 GCA_016875555.1 Chloroflexota bacterium
GGTTCAACGTTCAAATTGGTGACTGCGGCCGCCGTACTTGAGCATGCGGCGATCGCGAATCCGAACGACATAACGTGTCCGGAACGTTTTGAAAGTGAAGTAGGTGCTCCGCCAGTGGTCAACGCGGTCGCACAATTACGCGATCGCACGGGTGATCCAGCGTCATCCCGCAGTGTGTTGGCTTTTTCGTGTAACACCGCGTTTGCTCAATACGGCTTACGGCTTGGGAGTATACGATTTATTGCGAGCGCTGAGCGTATGGGCTTCGTTTTACCGACACGCACGCACGAAGCCATCTTGCTCGAAGATTTACCCACTGAGCCGAGTATTTTGTATGTACAGCCAGATTATTTGTCACGACCGGCTGCACTTGCTGATACCGCATATGGTCAGGGTGAATTACTCGTGACGCCACTGCAGATGGCGATGGTGACGGCACTGATCGCCAATGACGGGGTGATGATGCAACCCTACCTGATTCAACGGGTGACCCGCACCAATGGCAACGAAATTTATCGCCAACGACCAATTGCAATACGACGTGCTATATCGGCAGGGACGGCACGTACGCTTCGCGAAGCGATGCGATACACCATTACCGATGGATTTGGCAGTGGTGCACAGGTCGGTGTGCCGGCCAATGTCGGTGGCAAGTCGGGCACTGCGGAGTATGGTGCGCAGACAACGCATGCTTGGTTTGTGGCGATTGCACCAATCGAAAATCCGCGTTTTGCGGTGGTGGTCATGCTTGAGGGTGGTGGTGAGGGATCTGGGGCAGGGGCACAACTTGCCGGTCAAGTACTGCAATCGGCATTTGCCTATGTAAATCCGTAACGCCCTGCTTGGCACTGCCAAGCAGGGCGTTTGTCACGTTATAGGCGAATCTCAGCACCATCGATGCTTGAGCGATAGCATGCATCAATAACTTGTGTGCGTCGCAATCCATCGTCGGCTGATGGAATTGCCGGTGCATTATCGAGGATGGCCGCGACGAAGTTCTTGATCACGTCGGCATGTCCACCACCGGGAATAATCTTCGGTGTGAGATCGACCTGTGTGCCGTCTTTTTCGTCATAAAAAATACGCACCGTGTTGATATTGTTGTAGTTGACCACTTTGAGTTCGGCGCCGCCCTCAGTGCCGTACAGAATCACCCCAAAGTCGTCCCCATTTGGCCCGTGAGTTGCCCAACTGGCCTCAAGATGGAGCATAGCGCCACCCTCGAGGCGAATCATAGCTGTGGCCAAATCCTCCACTTCGTATGTGCCCTCTACGGTTTGCCGTATACCACCACTGCCCTTTTGGCCGCGTGGACCAAACTCAGCAAACGTACCGGCTGACACGGCGAGTGGCTTGGGCTCGTTGAGAAGGTACATGGCGATATCAAGCATATGCACGCCGAGGTCGATAAGTGGACCACCACCGGCCATGTTTTTGTTGACGAACCAACTATTGATGCCCGGGATGCCGGCGCGTCGCATCCAGTATGACTTTGCATAATAAATGCGACCGAGGCGCCCACTGTCAATCTGCTGTTTGATGTATTGCACGTCACTACGCTGGCGATGATTGAAGCTAATCATCAAAATCTTGCCGGCGGCCTTGGCGGCGTCGAGCATCTCTTGTCCTTCGGCCGGCGTGCGGGCAAGCGGCTTCTCGACCAATACATGCTTTCCTGCCTTGAGGGCGGCAAGTGTTACTTCGTGGTGTAAACCGTTGGGGACACACACACTGACTGCATCGATGTCGGGCTGGGCGAGTAGTTCGGTGTAGTCACCGTAGGTGCGTGCCCCATAGGTGCTTGCCAGTGTTTTGACCCGGTCATCGAGACCAGCAATGGCGGCGATTTGGACGCGTGATTGCTTGGCATAGCCCTCGGCATGTGATTTGCCGATACCGGCACCGATAATGCCTACACGGAGTTGCGCAGTCGTCATAAATCCTCTTTGCTGTAAAAACCGGCGTATCCGGTATTGTAATGACATTCACACACTACTTCTGGTCGCGAATATCTTCGATTGTTGTTGGGTCGGTCACATGGTCGATGAACAACACGCCGTTGAGGTGATCGACTTCGTGTTGGATGGCACGTGCGAGTAATCCGGTGGCACGCCTGATGCGCAAATTGCGCCCCTTGATGTCGCGGTACTCACAGGTGACCCAGCTGGCGCGTTTAATGGGTGCATATCTTCGTGGCAGGCTCAGACATCCTTCCGAGCCGGTGACGGTGGTTTCGCTTCGATGGGTGATGACCGGGTCGAGCATGGCGTAGTTCTGTTCGGCTTCGATTTCGACCACGCTGCCGTCACGCTTTTTTTCGTGGCGAGCCGGAATATGAATCACGACCAACCGCTGATTGATGCCGATTTGCGGTGCAGCTAGACCGACACCATCGACCTCGTGCATGGTCTCAAACATATCCTCAATCAACGGCTCGAGTTCTTGTTTGCTCATCGAGACTGGTGCACATTGTTGACGCAGAATTGGGAGATCGTCTTTGTTTTCGATTGACAAAATTCGCCGTACTGCCATAACACATCATCCTTGCCCACAGATCACAGTATCAAATGCCTTCATCATACCACTTTGCTATTCCACATGCCGAAGGGTGCGAGGCCATGCCTCACACCCTTCGTTGGTGTATGATTGTTGCCGATTAGTACCAGAACATTGGTTTGCCGAGGAAGTCCTTGACCTTGGCGCGGTAGTTCATAGGGTCATAGAACTGCTCAATGTCGACGCGCTTCACACCTTGTAATGGAGTGTCAGCGGGCACGGTGGTGTAGACGCCATTCTGAATGGCGACCATCAACCCACTATGTCCCTTGAGCAACTGGTCGACGGCCATGTTGCCGTACGAGAAGCCGGCCATGCGGTCGATAGCATCGGGCGCACCTGATCGCATCAAGTACCCGATTGTCTGATTGACGATGTCCTCACCGGTAATCTTCTTGATGGCGTCGCCGGTAATCTGACCGATACCGCCGAGCTTCTTGTGGCCGTATGCATCTTCTTCACCATATTCGACCGTTTGCCCATCAATCATGTGAGCACCCTCTGACATGACCATGATGGCGTAGTTCGATGGATTGCGACGCTTGTCGGCGACCAACTGGTGGGCCAAGCGCTCAACGTCAAACGGTACTTCTGCGATGACACTGCGATCGGCATCTGCTAAGAATCCGGCGACCAATGCGGTCTCACCACAGTTGCGTCCGAACAATTCGACAACGGCGATACGCTCGTGTGAACCGGTTGGTGTGCGCAACGCATTGATGAACTCAACACTGCGGGTAATCGCTGTCGAGAAGCCCAAGCAGTAGTCGGTGCCGAACACGTCATTGTCCATCGTCTTGGGGATGGCGATGACGCGTACACCCTCTTGGTGCATGCGCACAGCATATGACAACGTGTCGTCGCCACCGATTGGCACCAAGGTGTCGATGCCCAAGCGCTCGAGGACCTTGAGTACGTGTGCCGTGGCATCGGCGGTGTTCTTGGGGCCGGTGTGGGCGAACTTGCCCTTGAGGAACGACGGCATCATCTTCTCAGAGACGCGCTGTGGATTCGTGCGTGATGTGTGCAACGTCGTGCCACCATAACGATCGATGGTGCGTACATGCATTGGAGTCAACGGTGCTGCCCATTCTTCGTTGCCAGTGGGATCGTCGAGATTGTAATTGAGCAAGCCACCCCAACCGCGCTTAATGCCGATTACTTCAATACCGGCTTCAGCACAGCGGTTCACAACTGCCTTAATGGCTGGATTCAAACCCGGGACGTCACCGCCACCGGTCAAAATTCCTACGCGCACAGATAACCTCCATCTTTACAAACAAATCAGTCTATCGGTAGTCCACATGCAGTGGACACTCACCACATCTACAAAAACGCCGAAACGTCGTATCACACCTTTTGGGTGAAGACGAGCTTCGGCGCTCACGCTATTTGTTCAATATGCCTATAGTATACGGCTTAACCACCACCACCGCCAAATCCCATAATGCCGCCTTTGGTCATGGCGATGACATCGAGGAGTTCGTCAACGCGTTCAGCGCTCAACAAGCCTTTCTCAACCACCACTTCTTTGATGGTCTTGCCCGTGGCCAT
>VGPG01000238.1 GCA_016875555.1 Chloroflexota bacterium
GCAGTTGGCGGCAAGTTTTGAGAGTGGGCGCAAAGTCAATTTGAGCTACGCCGAGACGTTTACCGGACAGACAACAATTACCTCGGCCAAGCAGTTGGTCAATGTTGAGGCCCGCACCAAGATTCTTAATCCGCGCTGGTATGAACCGCTGTTGACGCAGGGATATGCTGGGGCTACCGAGATTGCCAATCGGTTCACCAACGTGATGGGCTGGGGTGCTGTCGGTGATACGGTGGAGAACTGGGTGTACGACGGTATGGCGCAGACCTTCATCTTTGATGCTGACGTGCACCGGCGTTTTGTGGCAGCCAACCCACATGCTGCAAAGGCAGCCGTACAACGCTTGCTCGAGGCCAATGGTCGTGGGTTGTGGCAGAGCGACGAGAGTACGATTGCCAAGTTGCAACAGATGTACGCCGATCTTGAGGATAAACTCGAAGGCGTCTCCTAGACGCACCGGGACAGCAGACACCCGGGGGAGGTCACGCAGTGACCTCCCCCGGGTGTTGTTACATGTCTTTGTAGTCGTCGTGCGGTTGAGCCATTAAGTCGTTGATGAGCGCTGGATCCCACGGCAGACCACGTTGTTCGCGCCATCGCCTGAACCAGCGCATGTTATTGCGGAACGCAGTTTCGACCTCTTGTTCGCTGAGTTCGGGGATTTTTTGCCGGAGCAACGCGCCAATGGCCAGCCGTTCTTGGGCATCAATGCTGCCGAGCCCGGCCAGAATACGTTCTGCACGTATGAAGAAAATTTCGCGCTCAAGTGCCGTGAATTCACCGTCGATTTGACGAATATTACCCAGATAACAAATGGTGCGCTGGCGCGGTTGACCACTGTCATCGCGATAACTTTCCACCAAATACGCATCATGAAACGACACGTTTGCAGTCTCTGCGTTTTTGTGGTGTCGAGCAATCCAACGGATATACATACGTTCCCTCCTCACCGAGGTCTAGCGGTGCCGCGTAACTCCACGGCGCGCGCACACATCTGCTACGGGGCATTGTGAACAGCGGGGTGAGACGGGATGACAAATTTGCTGTCCGAGCGTCACAAGAAGACCGTTGATGTCAATCCACGAAGATTCAGGCAGGTCACGACGCAATGCCATCTCTGTCTCTTCAGGAGTTTTGGTATCGAGGTACCCCCAACGATTACAAATTCGATGTACGTGGATATCAACACAGATGGCCGGGATGTTGTGCCCAATTGCGAGCACCAAGTTGGCCGTTTTGCGTCCGACACCGGGTAGGGCGAGGAGCTCCTCCATCGTGGTTGGTACCGCACCATTGTACTTGGTAATGAGCACCGCACAAATGGCCTTGATGTCGCGCGCTTTGTTCCGATAAAAACCGACCGGGTAGATAAGTTCGGCAATCTGTTGTTCGCTCAACGTCGCCATGGTAGCAGCCGTATCGGCTACCGCAAACAGGCGAGGTGCAACCACGGCTGTCGTCTCGTCACGCGTCCGCAAACTGAGGAGCGTGGCAATTAACACACGGAATGCGCCGACCGCATGCATCTGATCAATTAACGGTTGTGGTAAGTGTACCACGCACTGCGAGACTCGTTGTAGCGTATCAAGAATAGGAAACGCGCTCATTGCTGAATTTCGTTCAGTGTAAAGTTATCAAACTGAACTTCGGAAAGCTGGTTGCCACTGACAATGACCATGCCCACACTCCCACGAATCGGTTGTGGCAGGGTCACAGTCCCCAACAGGGTGCCGTTGGCACCGATGGTCATGCGGTTTTGTTGTACCTCGATGGCCAGCGTGTTGCGTACATTCGCTCCCTGATTAAGCACATCGAGTTGGATCGGTTCTATCAAGACGTCCGAATTGCCCGAATTTGTGGTTTGGACGACCTGTAGCACGCCGTTCCCACTAATCAGGACCATCGTGTAGTCGAAGTTGCCCGTGTCGCCGAACAACAGTCCGTACGCCATTTGATCCGGATTACCCTGGGTGATGACCGCCTCTACACTCATCTGAAAGTCAGTGACCTCGGTTTGGGCGCGTGGCAACGGATTCTGCCACATGCTGATACCAGGCGAGGCGATCATGTGATACACCCCGTTGCGACTGTATGAGCCGCCCTGACTGAAGCTGGCGGTGGTGGCATCGCTGAATGTTTCGTTGAGCCGATAATCGCCGATGGTGCCGGTGACATCGTCAAAGGTGATTTGAACGTCACCGTCCGTCATGGTGCTGACCGCCAGCGTAAGTTGCCCGGCTACCGGTGCAAAGTCAGTCACCTCGCCCATGGCCACACCATTGATCCAGACTTGAATGAGACTCCCCTGCGCGCGTACATGCAACTCGTTGGGCACGTCTATGCCCTGATTGATGTGCCGTGAAAACTGCCAGGGCGTCAAATCGTTGACCGTATCGTCAATGGAGCGTTGAATGCGCCAATATCCGCGACTGTTGAGCATCACCATGATGTAACTGTCCGTGGTATCTTGACGAAATCGCCATCCGTATCCGGCTTCGTTACTGCCGCGAGTTTGCGTCATGGTTGCGCGCACGTCAAAATCCTGCACCCGACTACTCACCGTGGCATCGTCACGGGGACCCGACCACAAAGCGTATACGTCGGAGTTCGGTAACAGGACATCTATGGCCAATTGGTCGTTTTCGACCAACGCCAACGATTGGTCCCAAATCGGCGACACGCTGGAGAAATCCTCGTCAATGAAGAGGGGACGCGAATACTGCACGGCTGGATCGCCCTGCACTGCCGGCGGCGCCGGGAGCAATGCCTGATTCGTCAGGCGCGATAGACGTGCACCAATATCGGGTACCACGAACGGCACACTGATAACCAGCATCACTTCAAGTGCAGTCAGAATGCCCATGATCAGAATCATGCGTTGGAGTAATAAGCGACTGAGTGACATACGTAGTTACCTCGAATCAAGTTTGTGTTCAAGCCAGAGTAATCCGAGCACGGCCAACTCAACAATTTTGTCTAGATATGCGATGAGTGTCCGCTCTCCGATGGCTAGCCAAAAGATGATAGTCGCACTCGTCCAGATCACGGTCAGTTGAATGACGCGCGGGCGCGAGATGAGCGACACGGGATAGACAGAGAGGATGGCCAAGGTGGCAAAGCCTGCGGCATTGACATAAAACATAAGTAACTGTGTCGGGAGTGCCAACCACACATGAATGCCCGCAGTCGTAAGAAGGGCCAATGCCACCGCAATTCGTATCCAGATACGCATTACACCCTCACTTTGATGCGCAAGGATGTGGGTGGGCCCCACCCACATCCTCGTTGTGATGTCAATTATTCGGCTGCTTTAAAGCCCATGACCTGGGCACAGGCACGCATATCTGCTTGGGCGCGCGTGATGTCGTGTGTGCCGGCACCGGCCAACACGGCGTCAATCATCTTTTTGAGGTGGACAATGGCCACATGCATTTGCAAATCGTCGTCGAGTGCTGCGAAGAAGGCCGCTTTGTCGGCGCTGACATCAACCGCACTGCCACTCCCCACACGGGCACGCAACGCCGCGTTGAGGCGGTCAATCTCTTGCTCGGCGGCAGCTGCATCGGCGCGGATATAGTTGAAATCCTCGCGATACGGGAATGAGGCCAAGTACCAACGAATTGAGTCAGGGCTTTGTTGGAGCACAGCATCACGCACAAACACCAAGTTGCCCAACGATTTGCTCATCTTGGCACCGTCGAGCCACGTCAAACCACCATGCACCCAGAACCTTGAGAAGGGGCGCTTGTTGGTGTACCCCTCGGTTTGCACAATTTCAGAGGGATGATGTGGGAAGATGAGGTCACGGCCGCCGCCATGAATGTCAATCTGGTCACCCAAGTAACGCGTCGCCATGGTAGTGCACTCGATGTGCCAACCGGGGCGCCCTGGCCCCCATGGGCTCGGCCACTCGGGCTCACCTGGGCGCGATACCTGCCACAGGACGAAGTCGAGTGGATTGCGCTTGTTGGGATTGTTGGGATTGTTGCCACGCTCGTTGGCCGTAGCCAATAACTCAGCATAACCGCCGAGCCGTGCCATTTCGCCGTAGGTTGGCTCTGAGCTCACGTCAAAGAAGACGTTGCCGT
>VGPG01000239.1 GCA_016875555.1 Chloroflexota bacterium
TATCTGTGGAGCAGTACACCGGCACCCCTGATGCACGCAGGTCATTGCACATGCGAAAGAGCGCGATATTTTCTGCCTCCCAACCGATGATTTTGTAGGCATCCCCACCCGACATCGTAATGCCGTGTAATCGCATGCTGTCAATCTCGGCCATCCGTGCCAAGTACTGCCAATCTCCACGACGCGTAGCGCAGATCATGGCAATCACCTCGTCCGCTCGACCGGCCATCCAACCCGCAAACAACGTGCTATCTGGTGCATCATAATGTGCTTGTTCGGTTTTGAGCCCAATCCGCGACGGAATTGGCACAGTGATGAGTGACATCTCATCGAGTGCCCCGGGTGTATCGAGCCGCACCGCAAAGCTCTCCTCATGACGTGCACCAGGATAGGATAACCAAAGTGCTATTCCGCCTACCGCGGAACGGCACCCAGATCCCGCAAGCAAGCGTGCTATACAACTGACAAATCGTTGATTTTCGGCGAGTTCAGCGCCAAACAACGCGCCAATCGCCGCAAGTGCAAGTGCCGCCGAACCAGAGGCACTCGAACCCAACCCTTTACCAGCAACCCGTGCTTTAAAAAAGTTACGCGTACGTACCACGGCTGGCCATGTGACACCTGCCAAAGTGCGTAGCACGTTGAGTGTCTGCACGACGCGTTCACGTTCACGACCCTCGGCCGGCGAATCACCAATCCAAATATCGTCGGTCACTAAGTCGGGAACAAATTCTACGTACGTCACCGTGTGGGCAGCATCACTATTCAGCGAGATACTCGATAAATAGGCGATTCGATAATCCCAATCACTTAATCCGTGATACTTGAGAATGCCCTGCATTGGATATGCTTTTGCAGCAGCAGCATGCCGTGCTCGTGCAGGAGGAAGTGACGCCGGGTATTCCTGAACGGCAACATCGTGCGCCTGCAATGTTGCGAGTATGTGTTGATACCCCTGTCGCATCTGCTCAACAACCGATTGCACAGGAGCTGGAACATGTGTCATGTCAAAACCTTCGAAAAAAGTCGATTTGTAATCTCATGTCAATAATACCATTGATTGGATTGCAGAGACACTCACAAATTACGTATCACATAAATTTTTGATGACAATTTGACCATTGAGTGAACATTACCAAATCCCAACCGTATACTATATTTGTAAAATACAGTAGAATTTTTTTGCTCCATATTAACCATTTTAATTTTACTATTGAGCTATATTGCATCTGAGCGTTTGCATCATATTCATACCATTTGTATAAAAGGAGATACAAATGATGAATTATCGCCGTCTAACTATCTTCCTAATGCTCGTAGCACTTCTTGGCAGTTCGAATTTCATCCCTAACCCAACGTATGGTGCGAGTTCAACACGACTTGTCGGATGGGGTGGTAACGCGTATGGCCAATCCAGTGTAACACCACCTACTGGCATATCCACCTTATACGGTAGAGCATCTGCATATCATTTCTATACACGAGCTCCTAATGGGAGCTTCTCGATGTGGGGCGAGTATGGTAATATGCCGTATGGAGGCACACTAGACCATCTGATATTGTGTCTATCGCTCCTGGTGGATACGGCACTATAGTCCTCAAAACTAACGGTACCGTCGAAAAGTGGGGTGGAGATGGCAATGTACCAGCAAGATTAACAAATGTAAAGGCAATTGCTGCTGGAGAAGGCCACTTCCTCGCACTGAAATCTAATGGGACAGTTGTTGCGTGGGGATGGAATACCACTGGACAAGCCGACGTACCACCTGGACGCAACAATGTGGTTGCTATCGCAGCTGGAAGCAGTCATTCCGTCGCTCTTAAATCTAATGGCACGATTGTTATGTGGGGTGCTAGGTATAACAATATATCTTCTGTGCCAGCAGGACTCAAAGGTGTTATAAAAATCGCAGCGGGATCAATGCATACATTAGCACTCAAATCAGATGGACCTGTTGCGGTATGGGGTAGCAGCCCGTCTGTGCCATTAGGACTCAAAGGAGTAATTGCAATCGCTGCAGGTGGGTCCCGCTCTCTAGCACTCAAATCAGATGGTACTGTGGTGGCATGGGGATGGAACACTGTCTCACCTTCTTCACTCAGAAATGTGGTTGCTATTGCAGCGGGCGCAAATTACGCAATGGCACTTACTAAGTCAGGCAATCTAGTTTCGATTGCCGGCATAAAAATCCTGACACAAAATATTGGTAATAACATTTCCGCCATTGCAGCTGGATACAATCATTCACTTGCGCTTAGAACAAACGGTACTGTAATCGCATGGGGTGATGATTCCGATGGACAATCAACCGTGCCCGCACAACTAAGTGGCGTAATCGCAATTGCCGCTGGCGGTGATAATTCATTTGCGCTTAAATCGAATGGGAGGGTCGTTGCATGGGGCGATTATGCAAACGACTACGCATCTATAAAAGATTCATTGACAAATGTCGTAGCAATTGCAGCTGGAAGTAGTCACTTTTTAGCGCTTAAATCCGACGGTTCTGTTATTTCTTGGGGAAGTGATGACTATGGGCAAGCAACAGTTCCATCTGGACTATCATCAGTATCCAACATTGCTGCAAACGCGAGTTATTCACTCGCACTTAAATCTGATCGCACAATGGTTGCATGGGGATATAACGGAGACGGGCAAACCACCATCCCTTCGGGCGTTACCAACGTCACCTAAATAGCTGCCGGCCTCAACCACGTGGTTATCTGTACGTCCGCACGTATAGTACGAGCTTGGGGTCGGAATAATTATGCGCAAACACGCGTTCCTGCTGGCCTTTCAGGAGTAACTCATGTTGCCGCCGGTGAAAGCCACTCTGTAGCACTAAAATCTAACGGGACCGTCGTTGAATGGGGACAAGTGTGGCAAGATTGGCAATACAGACCTGCTAAACCACCAACGGGTCTTATTAA
Organism: Chloroflexota bacterium; assembly: GCA_016875555.1. Lineage (GTDB taxonomy): Bacteria > Chloroflexota > Chloroflexia > Chloroflexales > Roseiflexaceae > UBA965. Next base: position 2,929 of record VGPG01000239.1, read on the forward strand.
CGTTATTGCGATTGCAGCAGGCAAAACTCACACACTTGCAATAGTGCGCACAACACCATAACAGAAGAACATCTTGTGTTGACGATACCACACCTGTAATGTAATCCATATACACAATTATGCTATCGTATGTGTGGTAAATTACTATCAATTGCCGAACATGATTAAGTGTGTAGTACGAAATATCAGTGAATAGAGAGTGCATTTATGGTAGTGTTTGTCATGATTGATGGCTTGCGTCCTGACGCAATTGATGCTGCAAATTGCACAACATTACGCGCTCTGATGAGCCGTGGTGCAAGTACCATGACCGCACAGAGTGTCATGCCCAGCGTCACACTCCCGTGTCACACGAGTATTTTTCATTCGGTACCACCCAGCCGTCATGGCATCACCACAAATTACTACATCCCGATGGCACGACCACTCCCAGGCCTCGTTGAGGTTGCACGTACAGCCGGCAAAAAGAGTGCCTTTGTACACAATTGGGAGCCGTTACGTGACCTCAATCGACCAGAACAACTCGTCTACTCCTGGTATCACGAACCACCACTCGCACCTAACTACGACGATGAAATGCACGCTGAAGCAGTACGTGTCATCACAAATCGCCGATACGACTTCGTCTTTGTCTACTATGGTTCTGTAGACACCGCCGGCCATGCCTATGGCTGGATGGAACCTGGATATCTGCAACAGTGCAAACATGTCGACACGTTACTTGGCCAACTCGTTGCGGCGATGCCTGCCGATACGCACTGCATTGTACAAGCAGACCATGGCGGTCACGATCGCAATCACGGTACTGATTGTGCAGAGGATATGACGATTCCGTGGATCGCGTTTGGGCCAAAAATCAAGCCAAACTACACAGTTACGCGTAGGGTTTCGCTGCTGGATACTGCACCAAATTTGGCACACATGCTCGGTATTGCGCCCCACGAAGAATGGGAAGGTTCGGTCGTTACTGAGATGTATATGGATGCATAGGTGTCTAACGTATACTGCGTAAGTCTGTACACGATGGCGGTATGATGTGTATGCTTACAAACGGAGGAATCCCATGAGTCAACTCGCCCAAGCCACTGTCCTCATTACCGGCGGCGCATCGGGGATCGGGTACCT
>VGPG01000240.1 GCA_016875555.1 Chloroflexota bacterium
AGCTGCCACACCGCTCATCAACAAGCGGATATAGTCTTTGGGCAAGAGCACATGGGCCAATCGTGCGTAGTTGGCCGGCTCGTGATTGCGCAACCAGACAATTTTGGGCGCCTGAAAGCCGGTCAACGCCGGGTTGCCGGCAATCTCAATCAACCGGGCTGCCCCGACACGCTCGGTGATTTCTGCGCACTCAGCCGCAGTACGCTGGTCGTTCCACAACAACGCCGGGCGAATGACCTGCTGTTGCGCATCCAAAAAGACTGACCCGTGCATCTGACCGGTCAAGCCGATGCCGCTAATTTGACTGGCGTCGACGGCCTTGGCGACCTCGCGGATAGCTGTTTGGGCGCCGTGCCACCAGTCGCTCGGGTTCTGCTCGCTCCACAGGGGTTGTGGGCTGTAGATCGGGTATTCAGCCAGCGCCGTGGCCACGATGCGACCGTCGCCGTCACACACAATCGCTTTGGCACCTGAGGTGCCGATATCAATGCCGAGAAACAATGGCATGTGAGATGTCCTTTCACGTGAAATACTGTACACAACAGGGGATTTCGTACGAAATCCCCTGTTGCAAATGCCGCGTATTCCAGAACATTATGCGTTGAATTAGCGCACGCCCATGATGATTTCGTTGGTCAATTGGTCGAGCTGCTCGTATGGCTGGCCACGGCTACCAATCGCCTTGCGGTCGAAGGTGTGTGCGCTGAGTGCGGCGGCTTTTTCTTTGCTAAAGCCACCCTGCCAGGCTGGTAATCCAGGTGCAATGCTGTTGATTTGGCGTACCAATGCCTGAATCTCACTGTCCTCGTTCCAGCGCTTGGCCTTCTCTTTGAGGATGAGATAGGTGCGCATACAACCGCGTGCAAACGCCTTGACACCCTCATAATCGTCGGTGCGGAACGCATGCGCATCGAAGTGCTTGTTGCCTGCGTAGCCGACATCCTCGAGGAACTTGACCAGCATAAACGCTCCCTTGAGGTTGGCAGCGCCAAAGCGGAAGTCTTGGTCATAGCGCCCAATCACCTGGTCGTTCAGGTCAATGTGGAACAATTTGCCCATCTCCCAGGCTTGTGCCACACCATGCAAGAAGTTGAGCCCGGCCATCGTCTCGTGTGCGACCTCGGGATTGACACCCACCATCTCGGCATGATCGAGCGTGCTGATGAACGCCAATGCGTGCCCGACGGTTGACAAGAAGATGTCACCACGTGGCTCGTTGGGCTTCGGCTCAAGGGCAAACTGCAGGTCGTATCCTTGTGATTTGACGTAATGTGTGAGGAAGTTGATGGCCTCGCGGAAACGTTTGACCGCCTCGGCTGGGTTCTTGGTGGCGTCGGTCTCTGTACCCTCGCGCCCACCCCAGAACACATAGACCTTGGCGCCACATTCGACGCCCAAATCAATCGCACGCATCGTCTTTTGGACGGCATATGCGCGAACTGCTGCGTCGTTGGAGGTGAAGGCACCATCGCGGAATGCGGGATCCGCAAATAAGTTGGTCGTTGCCATCGGCACAACCAACCCGGTGTCGTTCAAGGCCTTCTTGAAGTCGCGCACAATCTGGTTGCGCTCATCTGGTGTCGCATCAATCGGCACCAAATCGTTGTCATGAAAGTTCACGCCATAGGCGCCGACGTCGGCGAGGAGATGCACCAATTCAACCGGCGACTTTGCTGCGCGTACCGGCTCACCAAATGGGTCGCGGCCAACGTTGCCGACCGTCCATAACCCAAACGTGAACTTGTGCTCGGGACGTGGTGTGTAATCCATTTGTGATCCTCCTTGGATCGTATTCAGGTGTATGAGCGGAACAACGCTATTCTACCACGAGATTTTATACACATTGTCATTTCTGCCATGCGTACATTCGCAAAAATCACTCAATCCCGTTCGATTTGTGTGCATTCATGATCCTCACGCATACAAACGTTGTGTTGTTTATACGATAAGCACGACTACAATTTGGGGTATAATCATCCTGAATCAACCGAAGACGCAACGGAGCATGTCTATGCCCCAGCCACAAGACCGCGGCGGGCGTGATCGCCTGTCGGCGGTAATTCATTTTTTGGGGGATTTGCTCGGTGACGTGATTCGTTCACAGGCCGGCTTATCCGCCTACGAAAGCGAAGAATTCGTGCGTTCGCTCAGCAAAGAGCTACGCCATCAACCATCGCCTGAACGCATCCGTGATCTCCAAAACCATATCGCCAAACTCGATGTGGCCGGACTCAAGAATATTCTCAAAGCCTTTAGCACCTACTTTGCGCTGGTCAATCTCTCCGAGCAGCTCCAGCGCATCTGGGTGCTCGATGAACGTGACCGCACGGCCCGACTCAACGGCACCTCGCGCAGCGAATCGTTGGGTGAGGCCATCTGTGATATCGCCAAAGCAGGTGTCACCCCAGCAGAACTCACCGCCTGGATGACGCAAGCCTGCATCCGTCCAGTCTTCACGGCTCACCCAACTGAGGCACGTCGTCGCACCATTCTCGACAAACTTCGTCGTTTGGCCAGTGCCCTCAGCGCTGCTGCGACTGACATGTCACATCTCGATGACCCTGAGGTCGTCAGCCTTGTGCGCGAGGAGATGCTCGGCATGTGGCAAAGCGACGAGATTCGCGTGGTGCGCCCGACCGTCATCGACGAGGTCAACAACGGGCTCTACTACTTCGAGCAGAGCATTGTCAACCTGATTCCAAACTTGTATCGCGAGCTCGAGCGCTCGCTGGCCCGCGAATACCCCGGTGTGGAGTGGCGTGTGCCGGCAATCCTACGCTTTGGCTCGTGGATGGGTGGCGATCGCGACGGTAATCCGTTTGTGCGACCCGAGACGACCATTACTGCAGTGCGTCTGATGCGCCTCGCCGCCCTCGAGTTTTATCGCGATCAATGTGATTTGATTAGCCGCCGCTTGAGCTACTCTGATCGACAGGTGACAATCAGTGATGAGTTGCGCGAGTCGCTCAACCAGTACGCCCAACGATTCCCTGAGTTTGATGCCGAAATCAATCGGCGTTACCCGCACGAGCCGTACCGTCGCAAGTGCCTGTTCATCGCGCATCGCCTGCAACACACAATCGATGCGACTAAGCAGCTTAAACCCGTCTGGCCACTCGCCCACGAGGCGCATCATCCCGACAGTTATGACACGGCTGACGAGTTACTTGCCGACTTGAATTTGATGCAAGATTCGCTGGTGGCGTTTGGTGGTGTAGATGCAGCAAGTCGCTCCCTTGCCGATTTGATTCGCCAAGTCGAGGTGTTTGGCTTGAGCTTTGCCACGCTTGATGTGCGTCAACACAGCGAGCGCCACTCCAATGCCCTAGCCGAAATTTTGGCGCACGCCGGTGTGCATGCCGACTACATGTCCTGTGACGAGGCGACACGTGCCACGCTGTTGCAACACGAGCTTGAATCCCAGCGCGCGCTCATCCCAGCGCGCTTGCCGTATAGCGAGGCGACCAACGAGATTGTCGAAACGTTCCGCACCATCTCAGCCATCAACGAGCAACTCGCACCTGGCGTCATCCAAACCGTCATCGTCAGCATGACGCGCGGCGTCTCCGATGTACTCACGGTGCTGCTGTTAGCGCGTGAGGCCGGCGTGCTCGAGTTACCCAACGGTGGAATTGACATCGTACCCCTGTTTGAGACAGGTGACGACCTCGCCAACGGCGAGCACATCATCCGCGCCTGTTGGGAAGTGCCGAGCTATCGTACCCACTTGACCCGACGTGGGAATGTGCAAGAGGTCATGATTGGCTACTCCGACAGCAACAAAGATGTCGGCTTTGTGGCGGCCAATTGGGCGCTCTACGAAGCGCAGCGCAAATTGCGCGACATCGGGCGCGAATACGGCATTAGCATGCGCCTCTTCCATGGTCGTGGTGGCTCAATCGGTCGTGGTGGTGGCCCCACCAACGAGGCCATCTTGGCGCAGCCGCCGGGCAGCGTCGCCGGCCAAATCAAAATCACCGAACAAGGCGAGGTCATCTCGGATCGCTACGGCCTTGCCCC
>VGPG01000241.1 GCA_016875555.1 Chloroflexota bacterium
ACTCATACCCCAAACACGCCACCATCGTGAATGCCGCAATGTGGTGCAGACTCGCCAACAATGAATCAACGATAATCATGACATTCTCCTTCTTGTATAGACATCTACATCATCCGGGCGCCCTGTTGGTTGGTTCGTTGCATAATGCATCATCCGGGCGCCCTATCGGACGCCCCTACTGCAGCACATATCCCTTCCTGATGCGCCACACCCACCTACCCTCAATCCATACCAGAAATACCCTCAAAATTATTTCAAATCCATTTGAATATTTAAAATGAATTTGAAATATTCAAACACTAGCGACGCGTTCGTGCATTCAGACGCCGTATCTACACCATCAACGTGTACGCGGTTGCGCAAACGCACGAGCCACGTGTGCATACGCCAACGGCCCGCCGTGACCGACATACCAGCGCGATGGCGCCACCGCCAACAATCGGGCAATACTACGATTAACATCATCCCAGTCATCAACAAAGTAGTGATAGTTGGGGTAATGCGGCAGAATCGTGCCGCCAAACCAGCCGCCCATCATCACGTCGCCAACGATCGCCTCACCATTGGCAAGGAGGAGTGAGAGTGATCCTTTGGTATGACCAGGGGTGAAGATGATGCGACCGTCGACACCGTATGCCTGCAACGACGTTTCGTCGGTAAGCATAATGTCGGGGGTCACTGCGTCAAACGGCTTGACCAACATGGCAGCCACAAGGCGCGCCTCGAGATTGCGCGGTTTGATGACACCGTTTGTGCCACTCATGAGATTTGGGGCATCCGCCTGATGAATCATGGTGGGCACGCCGAGCCGCTGTTGGAGCACAGCAGTCGCACCGACGTGGTCGATGTGCCCGTGCGTGTGCACGAGCAACGTGATATCGCTCGGCGTCAGGCCAGCCCGGGCGATGGCACGCATGATGGCGTCTGCGTCACCGGGGAATCCGGCATCAACCAGTATGGCGTGCTGGTCGATGACCAGATAGGCATTCGAAAATCGCAGTGGAATCGGAATAACACGCATTGTTCACCTCATCTACACGTAGCCACCTCAGCAAATCCGTCCTACGCAATCATGCGTGCACCGTAATCTCCACAACATCACGGCTTGTTTTAGTGATGAGGGCCGTTAGATCAATCATGCGTTTCATCAGCCCATACTTTTGGGTGAGCAATCGATTGATATGCGCATGCTCAACCACATCAAGTACACGGGCATGTGCCGTCATGCATTCGCCCAGTGGAGTCCCTCGTGCATCGCACGGCTCAATCAGTACCTGTGGATTGTTGCGGATGCGCTTGATTTTGCCGGCATTCCGGCCAGTACCAACGTACAAACGATCATGTTCGTACGCAAACCAGACCGGTGTGGCCACTGTTTCACCTGATCTACGGTATGTAATCAAGTTGATGTACTGGTATGAACGTAGTGCGTCAAATGTGTTCATTGCGAACTCCTTGTTCATGTGGCAAAACTAACGTTATACGGTCATGCGATGTATGCCGAGATGCTGTTGATACCACGCAATCGTGGTCGCAAGGGCGTCGTGCATCGGCGTCGCACGCATGCCGAATGTCGCTTCAAAACGGTGTGAATTGACGATGAACGGCTGTTCGAATTCGTACATCATCTCGACCGTTTCTTTGGCTGCCGGAATAAACAGCCCGGCCATTTGCATCAGCATGCGCCCCATCACGCTATAGCGCACTGGCACGTTGAGGATCTGTGCGGCATGTGTCAGCATCTCACGCTGACTGATGGTGGGCATGTCGTTGGGCACATGCCATGCCAACCCATCCGCACGTTCATCAGTGCCGAGGATGACCATGGCCCGACCAAAGTCAAGGGTATAGGTGTGGGTATGTGGCACATCAATGTTGCCTAACAAGTTCGCCTTTTTGCCTTGAATCAGCGGGATAAAGGTGCGTTCGCCCATGGCTGCACTCGTCAGCCCCCACGGCCCAAAGTAATCGGAGCCCCGCGCACTGGTGACGCGTACCTGTCCGGCACGATGGGAGGCAAACGCCTGTTGACTAATGGCACTGCGCACCTGTCCTTTGCGGGTCTGCGCCTGATGCGGCACATCCTCGCTCAACGGCGCACCGTGCGTGTCACCGTACATGTAGCAGTTTTCGGCAAGCACGAGCTTGGCACTGCTGCCCGTCAAGCCGGTGAGGATGGCGGTTTGGAGTACGGGGAACAGCTCGGGCCACTGATGATAGTCGGGCTGTGCCGTGTGATAGACCACCTGTGCCCCGGCACACACTGCCCGCACTTGATTCGCATCGTAGAGGTCCGCCGCAACGATCTCGACATCGGCCGGTGCCTCGGCCATCTTGCCACTGCGACTGACCATGCGCACCGCTTCACCGCGTGTGCGTAATTCGTGCATGATAGCGCGCCCAATTGCACCCGTACCTAAAATCACCTGTGTTGCACGCATATGCTATACCTCCTTCTGACCATCATTGGCCGACAAGCGGGACCGAGCCGTGTGTCGTCGCCCGACCGCCTCAACATGCTCCATGGCAGCCCCCAAGCCAAACTTGGGCATATTGCCGTACACACACTCGTATTGATCAGGATTGACCATGTACGTCTCGTGCCAGATGCCGACCGAGCCATCGGCGCCGACGGCTTGATTAAAGCGCTTCCACGCCGCAAGATGCGGATCTGACGGATGGCGGGCAAACTCCTCGAGGTCGTCGAACGAGCGCCAGTACTGCACCAAAATCGGCCCGTGCATGTTCCAAAAATACTCGCTATGCAAAAAGCCCTTCTCGGGATGCGTGTACAACGTGCGCATCATGGGGCCCATTGCGGTAGCCACCGGCACCCATTTGTCGAAACGCCACCAGGTGTTGATGCGCATACCAATCAGAAAGACAACAAACGGTTCATTGGTTTGGGCGGTAAACCGCCCGGGGAAGATACCACTCACAATGACTCCAATTCTCGATTCCAGAGGCACGATGTAGTTACGCACATACACCAGCCACGATGCGGTAGGCACCGATGGGTAATCAACCGATTCCTGCGTGTCCGGGTGCCTGTTGCACATCAGGTGCAGTCGGACGAATCAGCAGATAGGTGATGACTGCGCCCACCAGACAGAACGCCGCAGCGACCAAAAACGCCGTGGACCAGCCATAGACGGTACCTGCGGTAATCAGGGCCGCATCAGGGGCGGCGCCGAGTTCGGCCTCGCCGCGGGCAACCGCCGCATCGCTGAGTGCTGCGATCTGGTTGCGCGCCGACGATGCGGCGACCGTCACGAGAATGGCCAATCCAATCGATCCTCCCACCTGTTGGGTGGTATTCAGCATGCCACTGGCAATGCCCGATTCATCTGCAGCAATATTCGACATCCCGGTGACCGTCGTCGGCACAAACACCATGCCAACGCCACTGGCCATCAGCAAGAGTGGGAGCAGCATGTCGACGTACGTCGCTGATAGACTCGTCATCTGCCATAGCCACACAAATCCCACAGCCGCAATGGTCAACCCGGTTGCAATTAACACGCGTGGCGTGCGGCGTGACACAAGACGGGCCGAAATTTGGGCCGAGACACCCAGCATGAGTGCAACAGGTACCGAGGCGAATCCGGCTTGTAGTGGCGAGAATCCGAGAATCTGCTGCAAAAATAGCGTGACAAAGAACAGACTCGAAAAGAATGCAGCAGACCACATGAGCCCAGTCACATAGGCCCCCACTCGATTACGATTGTTGAAGAAATGCAACGGCATCAACGGCGTCGTAGCGGTGCGCTCGATCATCACAAAAATTGTGAGCATCAGCACAGCCGCGCCAAACCACGCCATGGTCGTGATATGCCCCCAGCCGAGTTCTGCGGCCTGAATAGTTGCATATACGAGCGAGATTACGCCGGTGGTCGCCGATACCGCACCGGCGATGTCTAACCGCACCTTCATGCGCGCTGATTCAATCAAATAGATGGGGGCGGCAACCACCACGATGAGTGCGATGGGGGCAT
>VGPG01000242.1 GCA_016875555.1 Chloroflexota bacterium
CTTCCCGAGGCGACCTGCCTGAGCGATGATGGTAGCTTCACGTTCGTGTTGTTTAGCGTTCAGTACTTGGTGCGTGATGCCTGCTTTTTTGAGGAGCATGCTGAGGCGTTCTGATGTTTCTACCGAGGTAGTACCAACAAGAATGGGGCGCCCTATGTCGTGCTTTTCGCGGATGTCATCAATGACGGCGTTGAACTTGGCCTCTTCGGTGCGATAAATCAGGTCACTCATATCCTGACGCACCATCGGACGATGCGTGGGGATGATGGTTACTTCGAGGTTGTAGATTTTGGCGAACTCTTCACGCTCTGTATCGGCCGTACCAGTCATGCCGCCGAGCTTTTTGTACATGCGGAAGAAGTTCTGGTAGGTGATGGTGGCCAGTGTCACGTTCTCTTGGCGAGTGCGTACGCCTTCTTTGGCCTCAACGGCCTGGTGCAAGCCATCGCTCCAGCGCCGTCCTGACATTTTGCGCCCGGTGAATTCGTCAACGATGACCACTTCACCATCGGCCTCGACGATGTAGTCGCGGTCGCGCTGATAGATGAACTGAGCGCGCAAGGCGTTTTCGAGGTAATGGGTGAGTGCGAAGTACTTGGGATCGTACAAGTTCTCGTTATCGGGGATGCGCAGGAGGCGTTCAACTTTGAGGATACCCTCTTCGGTCATTTGCACGCTCTTGGAGCGCGGTTCAATCATGAAGTCGCCTTGGGGGTCTTCGATGTTTTCCTTCTTGACCTGGTCGGGCGTATATGGACTTGGTTTGAGATTGCGTACGAGCGTGGCGAAGCGTTTATACTCTTGGCTACTCTCTTGGGCAGGACCCGAGATAATGAGCGGTGTACGGGCTTCGTCAATCAAAATGTTGTCGATTTCGTCGACGATGGCGTAGTTCAGCGGGCGCTGTGCGAGCTGGGTTTTTTCAAAAACCATATTATCGCGCAGATAGTCGAAGCCAACTTCGCTATTTGTGGCGTAGGTAATATCAGCGGCATAGGCCTGTTGCCGTGTCACCGGACGCCAGTGAATGAGGCGACGGTCATCGGTGTCTGCATTGGGGTCAACGTACTCCGGGTCAAAGATGGCAGAGAAGCTGTGTGCAATGACCGCAACCTGGAGACCGAGTGTATGAAAGATGGGCGCCATCCAACCGGCACCGACGCGCACGAGGTAGTCGTTGACGGTAACAAGGTGCACACCTTTACTCTCGAGTGCATTTAAATAGAGTGGTAGGGTGGCAACGAGGGTTTTTCCTTCACCGGTTTTCATTTCGGCAATACGACCGCTGTGCAGGGTAATGCCACCGATGAGCTGCACATCGTAGTGGCGTTGCCCAATCAACCGTTTTGAGGTCTCACGGACTACTGCAAAGGCTTCGGGCAGGATGTCATCGAGTGAGGCACCATTGGCGAGTCGCTCACGGAACGCAGGCGTATACGCGGCGAGTTCCTCGAGCGTACAGCGTTCCATGGTGCTTTCGAGGGCATTAATTTTATTGACAATCGGCGCAATCCGCTTGAGCTCCTTCTCGGAGCCGTCACCGAACAGATTTTTGATGAAGTTGAACACAACCACTCCTTCCTGCGATGCGTAAGTACTCCACATGCATCACATCGTCAAAAATTATAGCATAACCGTTGCAATGCAGAATGAGTGAATGATGGGGAAATCAGCATTGTTGCGCCCGCTGGGCAATCTGCGCATCATAATGCGCCATCCCACGCGGGAACCACTGAGTTGCCGCCTCGGTCAACCAGCACATCTCGAGTATCGTACAAAGCATCTGCGTTGCCAGCGGTGTACTTATCGGCAATTGCAAGGCTCGCTCGAGCATCCATGTATCAATGACTGTCGGCGCATACATCGGCCGTTGCCAGTCAATTACATAAGTCTGATGCGGAGTATTGAGCAGGTTTGCTAGCGTTATATCACCGTGTACCACACCGATTTCACCTTGCCAGAGCGCAAGGACATCGGGGTGGTGTGCGCTCGCCTCAATATGTGCAATATCGGCAAGTGTCAGGTGCACAAACGTGGTTGCCTGCACGAGTTGCCGCAAGGTGCGCACGATGCGGTCGATCAGCGTCTCCCACGCATCTATGGTATCAAGTGTGCGATAGACCGGCGTCTGCACCGGCATGGCGGCGATTGCTGTCCGTATCTGTCTGACGGCGTAGGCCGCATCATGTATGGGCGTTGATGTAATAAACGGCAAGAGCAGGTGGTGCGGTTGGATAATTGTCGCCGGTAATAGGTGAGGTGCTGTGACCATGCTGTATAGTTCAGACTCGACACTCGGCGGACGTTGGCTTTTGTAGATGTGCTGTGATCCATCACGACAGGTGAGGCGCTCGACACACGACAAGGGCCACTCGTGGATAATGTGGCGGGTCTCAATCGGGGCCAGCAAATAGTGGTTGAGCGTTATATTGTCGAGTAACTCAAGGTCAAAATACGGATGTGGTGGCATTGGCTGCTCTTGATGTGCATAGGTTGTCTTGTGGGTATCATACAGGCAATCACCGTCGCGATTGTGGTACAGTTCACCTCATGATTACGTATATACCATCCCGCTGGTGGGTGACAACGGTGCTCTTGTGGGGCACCCAAATTATTGTACTGATTAGTGGCAATGCGCTGAATTTCGCGCTTATCTGGCAACTCACTGGATTAACTGGCTCTGCCCAAAGCCTCTTATGGGCGGCAGCATTAACACTGATGCCGAGTGTCATCGTTGCGCCGTTTGCTGGCGTGCTGAGTGATCGGTTGTCGCGTCGCCGTGTCTTGCTAATTGCCGAGGGACTAGCACTTTTCTCTCTGGTTGGTTTGTGGGGTGTCGAACGCGTCACCAGCACATGGTTGCTTTATCTCGTGCTTGTGTGGCGTGCGACGGCGTCAGTCTTTTATCAGACGGCCTTTCAAGCGACGCTGCCACAGCTGATTCCGACTCACCACTATCAACGCCTGAGCGGTATGCAACAGATGGTCATGGGCGTGTCGTCGTTGCTGACACCGGTACTAGGCGCATTGATTGTCGAATCATATGGGCTGCCGTGGGCAGTCTCTGTGACAGCAGTTGTACTAGTGTTCAGTATGGGTGTGCTACTGTTGCTCGAATTACCGCAGCCTAGCGGTGTGGTGGTCACGCGTTGGCAAGATGATGTGCGCGATTTGCGCCATATCTACGGTCAACGACGCAGCTTGTGGCAGTTGTTGATTGCAGCAGTCGTGCTCAACATGTGCGTATTGCCCGTATTCAGCTTGTTGCCGTATCTGGTATCCGTCTATTTTGCCACTGGCGCATGGTTGCTCGCATGGCTCGAGATAAGTGGCGGCGCTGGCTTGGTGATTGGTGCTGTGCTCTTGGCGATTTGGGGCGGTTTTAGTCGTGCCGTACATACCATGCTGGTCGCTGTTGGCTTGTTGATCGGTGCATTAGTGTGGCTGGCACTCGTACCGGCTACCGCACCACTTTGGATCTTGGGGGCAGTCGTGCTGATTGGCTGGGCCGCAGCCTGGGCGCATGGACCGCTCTTGACGATGGTGCAACGCACAATCCCAGCCTCGATGCACGGGCGCGCCATGGCCGTCTTGAACGCCGCCATGAACGCTGCCGCACCCATCGGTTTGGTGGTGGCCGGCGCGGTCGTCGAACGCATTGGCCATCAAGGCTGGGCCATAGGCGTTATTGCCTGTATCGTGGTGCTAGTGGCCTGGGTCCTCCGCAGCGATGTGATGACGCTCGAGGATACACGCTAATGTGGGGTGGCGCGTAACCACATCTCGGCACTGTTGGGGACGTGTATGCATTATTGGCATGCGCGTGCCCCCTTTTTTAGAAAAAATACCCGCAGCGTGATGCGCTGAATCCCCATCGGTGATATGATGCCGCCGAAATACAACGCTTTGTCACACAGCTCCTGATGCGCAAGTCATCTTACTCGTCGTGCCCAAAGTTGCCTGTGTATCAATTGCTCCT
>VGPG01000243.1 GCA_016875555.1 Chloroflexota bacterium
GAGCCTGGTTTGATAGAAGGTGCTCCCACCAGTACGTGTGACTTCTTCGAGGATATACGTGGTGGCAGTGGTCACGGTATCGGTGCATTGATAGGTTGCACCGCGCGTTGCAGCCCCTCGCGCAACAACGTTGCTACAGGCAGGGACGAGGGTGCGTGTACCGTTGGTAGAGACGCGATAAATGCGGAAGCGCCAGGTGTCAATTTCGCTGGCGGTGCTCCAGCGGATGAGGTGGGCACGCCCATTGCGAATGACCGTGAAGGTCGTTAATTCGATCTTGGTTGGCGTGTTCCCTATGACACTCGCTGTGGCATCCGATCGGGTGCTTGTCGTGGGGTCATCACTGGCAACCGTCGTTGAAGGCGAAGAGAGGTATGCCTGTGCTGCAATAGCGCCACTGGTGTTGCTCTTTACGCGGACGCGATAGTTGACAACGGTGAAATCACCTGGATTGACAGTGCCCGTGTTAATCACCACAAACGTATTGCCCACTGCATTACCGGTTGTGACGCTCCCACTACTGGTCGTTACTGAGCCTATCACGAGCGTGGTTTTTGTGTCTGGTATTGCATTGAAGACAGTACTTGAGAGCGCCGCAGATCCGCGATTACTAATGACCGTACGATACTGCAAGACATCGTTTGGATCAATTTTTCCGTTCGCATTGTTGTCAATAGCGAGGAAGACGCGTTTACTCACCGACATCAGCGGATGACTGCCGATGACGAAAACGCTTTTGTCAGATACGGCATCGGTACTTGGGTCGTCTGCGATAATCGTTTGTGTTGCACCAATCGTCAACGTACGCGTCACTTGATTGAACACCAGGGTTGGTTGGGTCTCGATGTAGAGTGGTGTACTGCCGGCACTGCCAGTGACGGTGACGTAGTAGATAATCTGCACACTCCCTGTTTGTGCAGTGATTGATCCAAGATTAATCTGAATGCGGTTATCGCCGCTCGTATTGCCAACAACCACTGTGCCTTGTGTCGTTGAAATTGTGCCACTATTCAGGGTTGTATAGGTGTTGATAGTATTATTCAACACGACGTTGGTCATATCGGCGTAACTTGTATTAGCAATATCAATTTGGTAGCGCAGTACATCGCCTGCACTAATAAATCCGTCACTGTTGGTATCACCAAATAAATCACCACGGACGTAGAACTGAATTTGTGCGTCGTTGGTAAGTAGTGTCTCCGTCGCATCATCAATTTTGAGCGTAGCCGGGTCATCCGAAATACGGTTGGCCAGGTTATCTGCCGTAACTTGCGCTTGACTTGATATGAACATGGTGCGTGACGGCAACGATGTTTTGATCGTTGTCCGATAACTAATTGTCGCACTTTCACCGACCGCTAACGAGCCAAGTACCACCGTGACACTACTATCTCCGGACTGAATGCCACTGATGACCACACCGCGGTTCGTTGTGACCGAATTGATAAGCAATGTGCTGTTGATGTCAGGGACGACCTTGAAAATTACATTGCTCGCAGTGCCACCACTGGTGTTACTGATGCTTGCCGTGTATGTCAGTGTGTCACCAGCACTTGGCCGACCGTTGCCGTCTCGATCAGTGGTCAGAACATCATTTAATGTGTGGCGAATACCGGGAACTGGCGTCATAGTCGGAATACTCACCGATGTGCGTGTGGCAGTCGCTGTTGCAGTAGTCGGTGTGACTGTTGTCGTGTTGGTTGTCGTTGCGGTTGCCGAAGGCGTCGATGTATGCGATGCAGTGACTGTTGCAGATGGCGTGCTGGTCTCAGTCGGGGTTGGGGTATTGGATGGCGTGCTGGTCTCAGTCGGGGTCGGCGTATTGGATGGGGTATTGGTCTCAGTCGGCGTTGGCGTGTTGGTCGCGGTCGGGGTTGGGGTAGTGGATGGCGTGTAGGTCTCAGTCGGCGTTGGTGTGCTGGTCTCAGTGGGCGTATTGGTCTCAGTGGGCGTATTGGTCTCAGTGGGCGTATTGGTTTCGGTGGGCGTATTGGTTTCGGTGGGCGTATTGGTTTCGGTGGGCGTATTGGTTTCGGTGGGCGTATTGGTGTCGGTGGGCGTATTGGTTTCGGTGGGCGTGTTGGTTTCGGTGGGCGTAGTCGTGATGTAGAGAACCCCCAGCGCGGCATCGGCGGTTGCCGTTGGCGCAGCGGGTTCTGCGCCATAATTCACCACGATGGCCGTGTTAGTTGCGGTCGGTACGCTCGTATCAGATCGTGGACGCACAATGCGCAGTGCGTTCGTGTTGCTACGTTGTGCAGCAGAATTCCGTGATTGGTTAATGGGCGTCATTGTGTATATGGGAAGATGCCTCAATGTACGCACTGGTGCTACATTACGTGTGTACTGACGCGATGGTGTCCGAATCAACGACATGTGGTGAGTGTGTGATGTTGGCGTCACACGCGTGTACGTCCGCTCTGCACGTACAGGTTGCAACACACCGCTTGCTGGCAATAGGAGTTGCCAGATTATTATCACTGCATCGACAATTCGGGCCCGCACTGTCAATGCATGCATACCTTTTTCCTAAGTGAATGATTATTTCATAAACACATATGACTAATACATAAAATTGTAAAAAATTTCGAGTATTATTACAATTATGTACTATTACAAATTAATGAATATTCTATGATATATATTAATTTTTACATCTTATATTATGCATTAAAATGAGAAAATTAATCAAATTTATGATTATAATTTTATTTTGATTACAAAGAATATTTGGTGTAATCAATTTGTGAATTATACCACTTTTGCGTAGATTTCAAATTGACCGTATGATTATAGAGGGAGTGGTTTATGTAATTATTGAGGCAACATATGGCAGGCAGTTCATTCGGCAACATCTTTCGTGTGACGACATTTGGTGAATCGCACGGTACCGCAGTTGGCTGTATCGTAGATGGATGTCCTGCTGGTATCGCGCTCGATGAGCACATGGTGCAACATGAGCTTGATCGACGTCGTGTTGGCCAAAGCAAAGTCTCTTCACAACGCAAAGAACCTGACCAGGTACAAATCCTTTCTGGGGTATTTGAAGGCAAAACAACCGGCACGCCAATTGCCATGGTTGTATTCAATCAAGATGCAAAATCTCAGCACTACAGCAACATCAAAGATATGTACCGGCCGGGGCATGCTGACTTCACGTGGGATGCGAAATTCGGATTTCGCGATCATCGAGGAGGAGGGCGTTCGAGTGCGCGTGAGACAATAGGGCGAGTTGCCGCGGGAGCAGTTGCCAAGCAATTCTTGGCGCACTACGGAGTGACCGTAATTGCATGGGTTCAGCAGTGTGCGCATCTTGTTGCACAGACACATGATGAAGCAGCAATCGAACAAAACATCATGCGTTGCCCTGATCCTGTTGTGGCTGAGCAGATGATTGCCTTGGTTGACGAAGCGCGCAAGAATCTTGATTCACTGGGTGGAATCGTAGAAATTCGCGCTCGTGGTGTACCTGCAGGGCTGGGCGAGCCCGTATTTGACAAGATGCAGGCTGAGCTTGCCAAAGCACTCTTTAGCATCCCTGCTATCAAAGGACTAGAGTTCGGCGCAGGATTTGATGTGGCAACGATGCGTGCCTCGGAGCACAACGATGCGTTTGTGCGCAACCCAGATGGGAGCATTGGTACTGCGACAAATCATCATGGTGGTATTTTGGGTGGTATTACCACCGGCCAAGAAATCACCATGCGCATTGCTGCCAAACCACCGGCCTCGATTGCGCGCCCACAACAGACCGTTGATCGCGACGGGAATCCGAGTGAAATAGCCATAGTTGGTCGCCACGACCCAACGGTCTTACCTCGACTTGTGCCCATTGCCGAGTCAATGGTCGCACTCGTATTGGCTGACCATCTACTCCGACAGCGCACTGCGCGCGTTGATTGGGATGATGACGAGGA
>VGPG01000244.1 GCA_016875555.1 Chloroflexota bacterium
CCACGGGGTAGCGTCCACGTACGAACCGACGGGCTTGTTGACGGCAATTAACCAGCGATCGTGATAGATGATGTGGTGTGTGGTAAGGTGGCACTGGGTCGCATGTGTCGGCGGTGTGTGAATGGTCACCTGCATACCAGGTAGGAGCATCGCATCAGCGGTGCGCACCCGTTCTTTGCCGATCCATGCGCCGCCACGTTCGATTAATGCGAAGGCAGTGGCGCGACCATCGAGATGTCGCGCCACTGCGTCGAGGAGTCGTTCGGGGGAGTCACAGGTAAATTGGGTGAACCCACGATTAGGATTGGCGTTCGGCGTATTGTTTGTGGTAGTAATCGCGGTATTCTCCACTTTTGATGGGACGCCACCAACCCGGGTTATCGATGTACCAACGGACGGTCTTTTCGAGCGCTTGGTCGAAGGTGTGCTGACTTTGCCACCCCAGTGCACGGAGTTTGCTCGTGTCAAGTGCATAGCGACGGTCATGCCCAGCGCGGTCCTTCACGTACTCAATGAGTGAGTGTGGTTTACCGAGCAAGTCGAGTATCTTGTGCGCCATATCAATGTTGCGCGTTTCGACCCCTGTGCCGACGTTATATGCTTCACCGGCAACACCGCGATGCAACACCACATCAATACCTTCGCAGTGGTCAGTGACATACTGGTAATCGCGCATTTGCTTGCCATCACCATAGATGGGAATCGGCAAGTCATCCATGGCGTTGGTGGTAAAGAGGGGCACGGCTTTTTCTGGGTAATGGAATGGTCCAATGTTATTTGAACCACGCGTTATGGTTGTGTGCAGCCCATATGTAATGTGATATGCATAGACGATGTGTTCGGCTCCTGCTTTGCTGGCAGAGTAGGGGCTTCGCGGTTCAAAGACATCGTGTTCTTTGGAGCGATTGGGTTCTGCGATTTGGCCATAGACTTCATCGGTGCTTATCTGATGAAAGCGCGTCAGACCAAGCTCGCGGGCGGCCTCAAGCAACGCCCATGTACCGTTCACGTTTGTACGAATCACGGCATCTGGTTGCATGATTGATCGGTCAACGTGTGTCTCAGCTGCAAAGTTGATAATGGTGTCAATCTTGTGCTGTTGAATGGCAGATTTGATACTGTCTAGATCACAAATGTCACCTTGGACAAATGTGAAATTGGCGTTGTTCTTGGCAGCAGCGAGATTTTCGATGCGACCTGCATAGGTGAGGGCATCGTACACGACGAGGTGATAGTTGTATCGTTCGAGCATGTAGTGTACGAAATTACTGCCAATAAAGCCAGCACCTCCGGTGACAAGTAAACGTTGCATATCGCTTCCTTTTTACACATAACGTGTATATCATACACGGTTTTATGAGCATTGGCACTGATTATTTTATGGTATGGTCATGACAGCGCGATATAATCGTTGACCATCGTGCCAATAAAGTCGGTTTGCAAACGCCGCATAATACTGGATTTCTGCCGAACCTAATCGACCAACGTGTTCTGTATAGCGTAGGTGGTAGCTATTATTGGAAAGACCGTAGACAAACAGTTGTAAGCGATCAGCGGAAGTGCTCAACGAAATGAACGGTTGCCCGCGCCAGAGCAAAGGTGACCGTGCCGTGAGTGGTTGTTGTTGTAGCCCAACAAGTTTTTGCGTGGATATGTTGTATCCAATCCTGGCCCATGACGTAGAGTCGCTGCTGACGATGAGCATGGCGGGAATCAAGCCATGCGTCATCATGAATGTCGACACAGTCTGCGGTGGCCGTGGCAGTTGAATACGCGACTTAAGGTCGAGTGGGCGATTGACTGCTACTGGGATGATGAAACCGGAATTATCGAGATTTCGTCCAGCTGCGACCACGGTCAGATCTGCCGAATCAAGATTGCGCAGGTCACTAATCGCCCCTTGTATCCATCTTCGCCCGGTTGCTTCTGTGAATACATTTCTGTTGTGCAACACGATAATTTCAGCAGTTGCAGGGGTGTTTTGGTGTGCCGCATGATTGACTGCCAAATAGACATAACGGTCAGTGCTCACCAATGCAACCGGATTTGCCATTGTTTGGTAGAGCCATACACCGGTACGCACTGGCGTGCCACTTGCCACTGTGAAGCGCTGGACCGCAAGCAGATCCCATGCATAACGTCCCACCACAACGATTTCGTTGGGGTTATGCTGATTCACCCGCATGAGTGTGGCGTTGACGCCCTCGATGGGAGTGCTGTGCATTTGTGCGAGCGTGGTTGGGTCATATGCGATGAGCATCGGTGGGTTGACTCTGCTGAGCACCCACACATGGGTCGCATTGGCATCAAGTTGGCCAACCGGTAACCGCGACGGCACCGATGACAGACTCGTCGGGTCGAGTAGACGAGCCGGCGTAGCGGTTTTGGTTGGTGTGCGCGACGGTTGTTGTGTAAATATCTGTGTGGCAGTCCGTGAGACCGTGTGCGTTCGAGTAGGTGTAGCGGTTGTAGTCGGTGTGGTAGTCGGTGTACGCGTTTCTGGTTCGGCTGTTGCCGTGATGTTATCGACTACCTGCGTAAGTTGCATGGCTGTTTGAGTCATTTGACCGGCTGCTACCGTGTTGGTCATCGCTACCATCGTGTTGGTCAATGCGGCTCTCGACGTAGCAGTGCGTAGCTGACTGACGAGGTGTGTTGCAGTACGCAGAGCAATAACACTTTGCATAACGGGAATCGCTGTCGCAGTAGGGAATATTCTGGTGGCAGTAGGGGTACGACTCGGCAACCCACGTTGCACCTCGCGCGTGGCATTGATGCGGTCAGCTGCAATTCGTGTTTGGTTCAGTGATACCTGCGTTTGTAATCGTGCGTGCGTGGCCGTATTGACAACGACTTGTGTGCGTACATCAGGTGCGTACGTGGGTGATGGTTTTATGACGCGGATGGTGATGGGATTGAGTTGACATGCGCCTTGTTTGAGGGCACGGTTACACGGCGCATCGGGATATCCGACCCAATCTTTTAACAAGCCGAATGTCATCGTGTAGGACCCAGGCACGGCCAGTCGGATGCGACCGGTGATGACGCGTGTTGCACCAGGAGCGAGAGGTGTACTGCCAATGCTCCAGCGCCAGGGATGGTCGATTGTACTTGCAACGGGACATCCGGATGGCGTGTTAGCCCAACTACTGTCCCAACCCTGCACGCCAGCAATAACTCTGAACCGTTGATTGGCTAGACCGGGCACATTATCGGGTCGCGGAAAGCGGGTTGTGCCCGATGGGTCTTTGTTGGCCCAACACTGCGACTGATCGTAAGTAAATCCGGCATCGGCGTTGCCGAACGTGAATGCCGAACTACTAATGGGGATGGTGCTGTACAAATTTTGGATGGTCATGCGTACGGTCACCACATCACCGGCTTCGATGGTCGTTTGATTTGCACTCACCGCCTTGATCCACAGTGCATCATTAGGTCTGATGCTGTTTTGTGCTGCACGCTGACGAATCTCAGGCAGCTTGGCATACAACATGTTGCCCGGGCAAATCGTTGATCCGATATCTCGATGTCCGACAATCGTGTTGAGGGTTTTGTTTTTGTATGCATAAAACTGTTCAGTGTTGAACGATATGTTTTTGCTGCTCCCTATCCACCCCAACAAGTTATCCAGTGCTTGAATGGCAGCAGTGGTTGGTTCAACTGATTGAAAATTACCCATGAAGGCAATGCCAATTGTGGAACGATTATGACCGAGTGCGTGAGCGCCATCAATCACGTTGCCGTCATCACGCACACCCGTGTATCGACCTTCGTAGATGACGCCATTCGGGTCGATTAGATAGTGGTATCCAATATCACACCAGCCGAGTTGCATGGCGTGGTATCGCCAAATTCCAAGAACACTTGCTGCCCAGTTATGCGTGCCTGGATT
>VGPG01000245.1 GCA_016875555.1 Chloroflexota bacterium
GTGCCATCGGTACCAATCACGTCGAGCGCATCAGCGACCGACATCCCACCGGCATAGACGAGCGAGCCCAGCATATCGGGCTGGTAGCGCACGCCCTCTTCGTTGGAGAATGCCACTACCGCAATCCCACGGCGCGGCTGTACACCAGCCTGTTTGAGCGCCCGAATCACCGCCAAGCCAGCCACTACGCCGTAACAACCGTCGTACAGACCCGCATGAATCACGGTGTCGATGTGCGAGCCCAACATCACCGGCGCCAACGCCGCATCACGCCCCGGCCACAGCCCAATAATATTGCCGATTTGGTCGATTGAGACGGTCAAATCAAGCGCATGCATCTAGGTGACCAGCAGGTCGCGACCTGCGTGGTCGGCATCGCTGGCTGCGAGGCGCGTGCGCCCGCCACTGCCGTCAAGACCAATTGCCCCCAAGTCGTGGAGCTGGTGCAAAAGCATCGTGCCATCAATCGCCATCATTGCCTGTGTCCTTTGGGTAATTACCTGCGATATCTTATGATAGCATTGCACTAGGGGACTGTTTTTCAGTGCTAGAATGACAATACTGTGTGCAATGACTGACTGATGGGAGCAACAAATGACTACGGCACCACAGATTAACAATACACCGCTGAGCCCGAGCCGATATATTGCCTTGGTCGTGGCCTGGACAGCGACCATTGGTAGCTTGTTCTTGAGCGAGGTGCTCAACTTTATCCCGTGTACCTTGTGCTGGTATCAGCGCATTTTGATGTATCCGCTGAGCATCATTATCACGATCGGCATCTTGCGCCGCGACAACGGCATCCACCATACCGTGTTGCCGCTCGCCGTACCCGGCTTTGTGATTGCGCTCTACCACTACATCATCATCAAAACCGACTGGTTGCCGCCCCCGCCGTGTCTCGATGGGGTGCCGTGTACCGTCGATTATCTCAACATTCTGGGATTCATCAATATTCCGTTTATGTCGCTCGTGGCCTTCTTTTTGATTATCGTGATGATGCTGGCCTCGCGCCACGAGCCGTTCGCAGAGCCCACCAACATTGAGGGCGTGGCCGCTTTGACTGCCCGCGAGGCGTGGCTGACCTATGCGCTCATCGCCGTCGTGTTCGGCTTCTTTGTGGTGCTGGCCCAGGTGATTGCCTAACACCAATTAGCCCCTCCTCACGTCCGACACCGATCATGTTCATCATGGTCGGTTTTGTATTTGACATTTTAATTGATAGTCACTATCATTTATGTTGTTATTGAAAGTCACTATCAATTAAAGAGGAGCTTAGCAGATGGCCAAAGAGACGAAGGGCAAATCGAAGACCGATGTGACATCGCGTGACAAAAGCGGGCGGGTCACCAACCACAACTGCAGTCATTGTGGGGCGCGACTGATGAACGACCGCGAGATGGTCGTTGTGATGGATGAGCGCCGGAGCAACAAGTGTTATTACCGACGCGACTGCTTTAATCAGATGCTGAACAACGGTCAGGCGATGGGGCAGACCGGCCAAGACGCTTGCCCGACCGCATAATCAAAGAGAGTGCTGATGTCAATCGATACACGCTTACCGGTGACGGTATTATCGGGATTTTTGGGAGCCGGCAAGACCACCTTACTCAACCATGTGCTCAACAACCGTGACGGCTTGCGGGTCGCAGTGATTGTCAACGACATGAGCGAAGTCAACATCGACGCCCAGCTAGTGCGGAGCGGCGGGGCCGAGCTCAGTCGCGTGGACGAGCAGTTAATCGAGATGAGCAACGGCTGTATTTGTTGCACATTGCGCGAGGATTTGCTGATTGAGGTGACAGCACTTGCACGGGCAGGGCGCTTTGATTATTTGCTCATCGAATCAACCGGCATCTCCGAGCCACTCCCAGTGGCCGAGACATTTACGTTTGAGGATGAAGACGGCGTCAGTCTCGGTGACTTGGCGCGCCTCGACACTATGGTCACAGTAGTCGATGCCGGAGCGTTCTTTAACGACTTTATGTCGCTCGACCTGCTAGCCGATCGCAACGTGGCCGTCAGCGAATATGACGAACGGAGCATCGTTGACTTGCTCGTCGACCAAATCGAATTCGCCAACGTGATTATCATCAACAAAGTGGATCGCGTCAGTCAGACTGATTTACAACGCCTCGAGGCGGCTATTACCCGACTCAATCCGCGTGCCGAGTTGATTCATGCCACGTGGGGTGTCGTTGCACCGATGCGCATCCTCAATACCGGGCGCTTCGACTTCGACGAAGCCGCCCAAGCGCCGGGGTGGATGCAGGTGCTTCGCGGCGAGGAGCAACCCGAGACCGAGGAGTACGGGATTGGCAGTTTTGTCTACCGCGCCCAACGCCCGTTTCACCCGCAGCGCTTCTGGGATTATCTAAATGCCGATTGGGGCACCGTGTTGCGCTCCAAGGGCTTGTTCTGGCTAGCCTCGCGTCACAACCAAGTCGGCATTTGGTCGCAAGCCGGTGGGCTGGGGCGTACCGAACCGGGTGGATTGTGGTGGGCTAGTGTACCGCAATCGGAGTGGCCCGACGAGCTCGAAGAGCGCATGGCAGTGCTTGACGTATGGCAAGAGCCGTGGGGCGATCGGCGCCAAGAGATAGTGGTTATCGGCATGGATCTTGACCAAGCCACGATTAGCGCACACCTTGATGCATGTTTGTTAAATGACAGCGAACTCGCCGCCGGCCCCGATGCCTGGCAACACTACCCCGACCCGTTCGGGGACTGGTTGGACATGGGCGACGACAATGACGAGGAGGACACACTTGGCTAAATGTGCACTCAGCGGGCGCAAAACCAGCTTCGGCAATACGCGGTCGCACGCCAACAACGCACGCCGACGTACCTGGAAGGCCAACGTCCAACGGCAACGCATTTACGACGCCACAACCGGTACATTCATCACCTGCCATGTCTCGGCCAAGGCATTGCGCACGCTGACCAAACGTGGCATGCGCATGGCACGGAGGTAGCGATGCGCGGTATCAAGATCCCACCGGCAAGCCGCATCCCACATCAATTGACCGCCACACAACTCCAGCGTGCATCGCGCCACATGCAACAGCAGTGTTGGTTGTGGGGGTGCGACATCAGGCACCCCGATGGCAATCTGCTGATTGAATATGGGTTTGCCCGCTATCGCCCGACAAACCCTCTTGACGGCAGCAGTTTGTATGTGCATACCACAGCAACCTACACAGTCATGTTATGGGGATTTGGCATGTACGTGGGCGACGCAGAGCACGGAGGGGTATTCATCTTCAGACATGTGTTCGACCCGGTAGCGGTCAGGCAGCCGGACCATTGTGTGTTTACCCCAGACGCAGTAATCAAAACAGCATGCCCACCCACGGATATCCACCAAGGGTACACGGTCACTGCGCTGACATGGCTAATGTCGTACGAGGCGTGGGTAGTAGAGCGCATGGGGCTTGCCTATCGCCAGCAGAGTGTCACCAACTGGCCCAAACAATCGCTCCAGACACACTACCAGACCTTCATCGATGATTGGCGTCACTGTGCGCGTGCCGTAGGGCAGCCACTCACTATATACCCCGTATCACCAACAACCTAGGAGCGAATCATGAGTTACCAAGACAAGCTGATTGACTGTCGCGATTGTGGCGGACAGTTCATCTTCACGGCGGGCGAGCAAGAGTTCTACGACGCCAAGGGCTTCCTCAATGCGCCAACGCGTTGCCCACTGCGTCGCCGGCAGATCAAGGGCATGAGTCACGAACCGGTCTCGCCCAACCAGCCGTGCCCACACGACGACACCGGACAAGGCCGTTTCCCGAGTGACACCCCATACAATGGACGCACCTATGGGCGCACCAACGAGCGCACCTACACGCGTCGACCAAC
>VGPG01000246.1 GCA_016875555.1 Chloroflexota bacterium
CATATTTGTGTATCTACTTTACGCACATTCCAACGCATTCTACCAAATAATCGACAGGGCTGTTGCGATGACTCGCAGTGCGCGTGATGAATTCAACGATATTGTGTCAGCTTGGTGAAGTCTCGTTTCGCACGTCGTTTGGGTTGTGCGTGTGCAATGCCAACCGTGATCAGTGCTTGCGGAATCGTCGTCTTTGGTAACGTGAGTGCTACTTGGACGGTCTCAGGACAAAACAAAGGCGCACACATCCATCCAGCATCATACCCTAGATCAACCGCACGCAGGAGCATATTCTGTATGGCGCATCCGATACTTTGTACGGCCATCAAGTATTCTGCGTGTTGACGATTGTCATCAGGGTACGTATCAAGCACAGCACAGTCCACGCAGGGCATGATCAGGAGCGGCGCCGACTGGATGCGTTGCGTCGATGCCTCCACGCGTGTATCAATCTGCGCTGCATCATGGCTGTCGTGGGCAAGCTGTTGTCGCCATTCTGTCGCCATTGCTGAGATTATCGTTTCGCGGGCTTCGGCTGTTTCGAGTACCACAAATTGCCAAGGTTGTCGCCCATGCGGAGATGGTGCGAGTGCCGCTGCTGCCAGTAACTCTGCACAAATGTGCATTGGGACACGATCGGGCGCAAACCGGCGTACACTCTGCCGTAAAGCGATGGTCGTCAGTAATTCCATGTGATTACCGGAATAAATCTTTAGCAGCGGGACGTATCAAGGTGCTGGCACTGCTTTCGGATGCTGCATATGTGACACCTCGTACGATGGCCACCGGCACACGGTCGATTTTGCCCATCACAAGTTCGGCAGCTGCGGCGATTTCATCACCAATTGCCAAGACACTCACCTGCATGCGGTACCCGTATGGATCATCTATACCGGCATAACTAATAAGCGGATCAATGCCCGCCACACCAATTGCGACATTGACCTGCCCCTCACGCCAGGCACGTCCAAAGGAGTCAGAAATGATAACCGACACGGTGATGCCAGTCTGCTGTACAATCGCGTTGCGAATACGTCGTGCAGATGCGTCGGGGTCAACTGGCAACAACGTGATGTGTCCACCACCATCAACGTTTGATTCATCGACACCTGCATTTGCACAAATCAATCCATGATGCGTTTCACAGATGAGCACTCCACGGTCCATCCGGATGATGCGCTTACTTTCTTGAAGCACAACTTCGTAGTACGATGCATCTTTATGCCCTTGCGCAGCGCACATGTGTGCCATGTGTGATGGTGCCACTGTGTGTGGATCGACAATGCGACCTTCGGCTTTGGAGACAATCTTTTGCGTAATGACAAGCACATCGTGAGGCTGAAGTGACAATTCGCCCGATGTCATTGCATGCAGAATTGTGTGACTGATATCGTCGCCAACACTGATTTCACCTATACCAAATACAGGGAGAATCTGGATTGCTTGACGCATATATCCTCGCCATCCTGAGTACGTGTTGAATAATGTTCTGTGTAGTGTACCACGCAATAGTTTTTGTCCGGTAATTATGAGGTGCAATAAATATCCGGTATAATAAGCAACGGTAATCAGCTGTTGAGTTATTTTTTTGTAAAAGGAGTCGATGATGGACTTCACCGCCAACTACGACATGTTTCTAAACGAAGAGCATGATATGCTCCGCCAAACGGTGCGTGAGTTCGCCGAACGCGAAGTTTTGCCTCACATCCGTGAATGGGACCGCAGTGGGGCAGCCCACGGTGAAGGTCCTGAAACTCGAACATACATACGCCCCTTAATTGAAAAAATGGGAAAGCTCGGCTTTCTCGGCATTTGTATGCCGGTCCGCTACGGCGGAGCAGGCATGGATTACCTGGCATTGGCCGTGCTGTGTGAAGAGCTCGAGCGTGTTGATAGCTTTTTGCGGGTGGTGGCGAGCGTGCATATCGGCCTGAACTCCATGACCATCTTCCAATGGGGTAATGAGGAGCAAAAGCAAAAGTATCTCAAGCCACAGGCCGAAGGTAAGAAAATCGGTGCATACGGGTTGACTGAACCGAATAGTGGTACTGATGCTGGTGCGATGGAGAGCACCGCTCGACGTGATGGTGATCACTATATTCTGAACGGTGAAAAGATCTGGATTAGTTTGGCTGATATCGCAGATACATTTGTTGTTTTTGCCAAAACTGACCCAGCGAAGGGGAATCGTGGTATTTCGTGCTTTATCCTTGAGCGTAATATGCCAGGCCTTTCGTCATATCCGCTCCACGGCAAACTCGGTG
This sequence comes from Chloroflexota bacterium, assembly GCA_016875555.1. GTDB lineage: Bacteria > Chloroflexota > Chloroflexia > Chloroflexales > Roseiflexaceae > UBA965. The sequence goes on from VGPG01000246.1 coordinate 2,265, forward strand.
TTCGTGCCGGTAACACCGGCGGTATCGTGATGCAAGACGTACGTGTACCCGTTGCGAACCGTCTGGGCGAAGAGGGCGAAGGATTTAAGATTGCCATGACCGCCCTTGATAGCGGTCGTTATACCGTGGCTGCGGGTGCAATCGGCTTGATACAGGCATCCCTTGAAGCCTCAGTCAAGTACGCCAAAGAGCGTCACACCTTCGGCGTACCAATTGGCGATCATCAACTCGTGAAGCGCATGATGAGCCACATGGTCCGCAAGATGGATATGGGACGCTTGATGGTCTACAAGGCGGGTTGGATGAAAAATGCTGGTCGCCGAAACTCGCGTGAGACGACTTTGGCGAAGTGGCATGCCACCGTCTCGAGCTGGGAGTCTGCCGATGATGCCGTCCAAATTCATGGTGCCTACGGCTTCTCCGATGAGTATCCCGTCGAACGTTTCTTGCGCAACTCGCGTGGTGGAGTGATTTATGAGGGTACCCGCGAACTCCAAGAGTTGCTCCAAGCTGATTATGCACTTGGCCATCGTGAAATCGCACCTCCATTGCGCTGCGAGTTGCCCGCATACAACAAAGAAGTCTGGGAGGCTGAATAAACCATGAATATTGTTGTTTGTCTTAAACAAGTCCCACGTGACAATTCTGTCGGCATTGATGCGCAAAAACGCATCGATGCCTCAGGGATTGAGACCATCACAAACCTGTTTGACGAATATGCGCTCGAAGCTGCACTATATATCAATGATGAACATGGTGGAGACGTAACCGTCATATCACTCGGCACAGAGGAATGGCTCGACCAGATTCGTCGTGCCATGGCCATGGGCGCCACTGACGCATTGCTCGTTACCAACGATGCCGATTATGACGTCTATGCGGCATCGCAGATCATGACCGCAGCTATCTCGCACAAAGGTCGCCCTGATGTGGTCATCTGTGGTCGCAACTCCACAGACGACGAGAGTGGTGCGTTTGCCCCCATGTTGGCGCGTCAACTGGGCTGGACGCATGTTACCTATGTCAACAAAATCATCAGCAGTAGCGCGACGCATCTCGAAGTAGAACGCCAACTCGAGGACGAAAGCGAAACGGTGCGCGTCACGTTGCCTGCAGTATTGAGTGTCTCCAAAGGCGAGGTTGAGCCGCGATTTCCGTCGTTGCTGCGCGTCCGCAAGTTCGCAAAAGCGGATGTGCCGACAGTGACTGTCGCCGAATTAGGCGTACAGCCAACGAGCCGCGCACAGGTTGTCGATCGCGTGCCACCTCCGGCACGCAAAAGCGGTGAGATTGTGCAAGGTGCTGATACCGCCGCCAAGGTGGCCGCCCTGCTCGATCGTCTTGTCGCCGATCAAGTGTTGTAAGGGTGGTGAATACTATGTCATATTGGGTATTAGTTGATCAAACCACAGCTGGTGCTGGTACGACCCCTTCACAGCGCGAAGTAATTGGTCGAGCAGTTGCACTTGGTGGCGCAACAGCCTTGGTTGTTGGACATAACGTACAATCATTAGCTGTCGAAGTTGCCACTTTGGGCGTGTCTCGCGTTGTTGTAGTCGATGATGTGGTGTTAGCGAGTCGGGCGTCTGACGTGGTT
>VGPG01000247.1 GCA_016875555.1 Chloroflexota bacterium
GAAACGATTCTTGGAAGTGATTTTGTTATGGTTCCCGGTGGAAAGGGGGCCAATCAGGCGGTCGCAGCTGCCCGACTCGGGGCCGATGTGCACATGATTGGTGCGGTTGGCACGGATGCGTTCGGGCCACAACTCCGACAAAGCCTCGCCGAGAACGGCGTCAAGACGCACGGTGTGCGTCAAAGTGACACCGCATCTGGGGTCGCCTTAATCACCGTTGATACCCATGGCGAAAACAGCATTGTGGTGGCATCTGGTGCAAACATGCACCTCCCAGCAGATATCCTCGACACGCTCGACGCAGCACTCAATGGTGCCACTGTGCTCCTGCTCCAGCTCGAAATCCCGATGGAGTATGTCATCACAGCAGCACATCTCGCCAAAAAACGCGGGGTGATGGTCATTCTTGACCCGGCACCGGCACCCACACAACCGTTGCCAGATGCGCTCTTACGCGCCGTAGATGTCATCACGCCCAACGAAAGCGAAACATACGCAGTCACTGGCATTCAACCGAGCGATGTCACACACGCGCTCCGCGCCGCACAGTGGTTCCACGACCAAGGAGTACCCACGGTTGTCATCAAGCGAGGTGGCCACGGCGTGGTGTGGAGTAATCGTACCCAGACGCTCGACGTGCCGGCATTCCGCGTGCCTGTAGTTGACACGGTCGCCGCCGGGGATGCGTTTAATGGATCTCTCGCAACAGCACTCGCCGAAGCACAGGCGTGGCCAGACGCATTGCGATTTGCTGCGGTGAGTGCCGCGATTGCGGTGACCCGACGCGGCGCACAACAATCGATGGCCAGTCGTGCAGAAGTTTCCCAGTTCCTCGATACACACAGCTAACTGCGTGGTACCCCGCATCAATCAAGGGCGCGCCGCTTCGCTTTCTGAAGACGCTGCACACGGCTCGGCGGCTGTGGTGGTGGCCCCTGTACCGTATTGGGTCGATCAGGCGTGTTGTCAGAAGGGGGAGGTGACGCTGGCGCAACCTCCTTGCGTAACGTGGGCCAGCGTATCGGTAATCGTCTCAGCGCGATTTCACCGACAAACAGCATGGTAGCCACAAGAATCAGCCACGGCGCGAGTTCGTAACGACGCACCGCATCGGGCGCATCACTCACCCAGAATGAATCGTCGATGGAACTCAGCACGGCACCGCCGGTTTGATTGGCCAACTGCGTCAAAATCGCTACTCCCTGCCCGTCATTGCGCAATTCGCTACGTCCATCAACGACGATACCACGCACCACCTGCGCACCGTTGGACTCCACCTGCAGGACATACTCACCACTAGGAACATCTCGCACTCGCGTGAACCAGCGCGTACTGGTGCGCTGCTCTATGGTCAGTGGCAACGTTTCACCGGCACTATTCGTGAGGAGTATGGTAGGTGGAGATGATTGTTCCTCGCGCGTGGCGACATCTATTTCGAGCAAATCGTCGTACCAATGCCAGCCAACGGCGATATTGTCGGAGGTCTGCGGTAACAACGGCGAAAGCAGGGCCGGCATGATTTGACGAATCGCATCGCTAGTAACCCAATCAGTACCCCACCGACTGCCAAAGTCGCTCGCCCATACGGCGGATTGACCGCGCCCGACGAGACGAAGCGCCCAGAGTGGCGTATCGTTGTCGATTTGCAACAAGACCTGCGAATCTGCGAGGCGCGTCGTGCGGTTATACCCGCGTACCACCGGTAATCCAGTCATTCCTATGGGCAATGCGTCAGGCACAACCACTTGTGCAGCCACCGTCTCCTCCACAAAATCGCGGCCACTGACACGCACCGTCTCATTCAAGAAGATCCGCGGGAGATCTTGCGCATTCTGGACCACGTAATTGACACCCCCGCCAAGTGCGGCGAGCCGCTGTAACGTAGGCACACCAGCCTCGTCACCAAGTGCAATCGTGGACAATGTGGCGTCACTTTGTTGAATGGCGCGTGCAATGTCGTCGTTCGAATAGGCGTCGACTCCATCCGAGAGCAAAATCACGTGATGAATATCTCCGTCAACTGCATTTCGCGAAGCGTGTGCAAGTTGTAAACCGGCTCGAATCGAGGTCCCTCCACCTGGGCCATAGCGACCGAGTGCATTGGCGATAGCAGCGCCGTCGGGGAGTACCTGTGGGGTCAGTGCCCATGCCGCACCATCGTCAAAGAAGACAACGCCCACGTTATCCTGTGGGTTAAGTCCGGTCAACGCTTGATACGCCGCCTCTTTGGCGATATCCAAGCGTGATACTCCGGTGTCGCGTGCGTCCATGCTGCCACTACGATCAATGACGAGATACATGGTCAATCGTTTTTGTTTGGCCGGTGTATATGGTTCGAGACTAACTGCGGCGATTTCTTGGAGTGGCGAACGGCGAAATCCTCCTGCACCAAGTGATTCTGCGCCTCCTATCCACAAAAAACCGCGACCATGTACCGACACCGCGGTCACAATCAACTCCATCACGGATTCAGGAACTCTGGTTACGCTGGTATCCGACAGGACGATGACATCGTAACTCACCATGTCTGTGAGCCGAGCAGGAACATCCGCTGGACGGAGCATGGTCACCGTGCTCCCAGTCGCCTCAATTGCCGCCTGCAGCGGGCGTGCCTGTTCGAGTGGATCTGCGAGGACGAGGATACGCGGCGCTCCTTGACGCTGCACTAGAAGCACCCGCTGATTATCGGGGAGTGTGTCATCTTGTTCGGCTTGGAGCACCACTTCAAGGCGATGCCAACCAGCCGGTATGTCAGCGATAGGGATTATGAGTTGTTGTGTCGTACCCGTTAATTCGATTGCAAGCCGTTGCAACACACCATCTTGATTGCGCACAACGAGTTGTGCTGGTTGGCGAATACTACTGAACAAATCAACGGTCATAATCAAGTCACCTTGTCCTTGACTACGTTGTGGCGCAGTAACTTGCTGAATTGATGCCACAGGGATGACGAAGTCGCTGTCAAGCGGGTACACATCGACCTGCACTCCACGTGCACGTAAACTTTCGATGCGCTCAACCACACGCCCCTTGGTTTCGAGGCCATCTGAAAGGACGATAATCCGCGGGATATACCCAGCGGGAAGTAAAGCGGCCGCTTGTGTGATGCCATCCGCCAAGGCCGTCGCGTTCCGATTGATGAGGGCAGCAGGTGAAGTATCGCTGGTGTCTTGGCTTGGCACTCGTGCAATTTGTGCGTCAGCGGCTACATCTACGATGCCCACTAAGGCATCTGCCGGTTTATCCGCGAGAAGTTGCGCAAGCACGGCATTTTGTGTGTCTGCGCTTACCGTAGTAGACAAAGAGCGATCACGCACCACCACGAGCGCTACCTGATTGGCAGAGACGCCGATAGACGGTGAGGCGATTGCACAGACGAGTAGTACCAATGCCATTCCGCGTAGTAATTGGAGTGCACGTTCACTTCGCGTAGTGGCAATGCGCCACCACCACGCGACCACGATAACGATCGGCACGAGCCCAAGCAACAACCAACTATCTCGCCAAATGATGGAGCTCATGTCACCCTCCGCTGGTGCAGTGCAATGAGACGTTCACCGGCCAACAACAGCAGTGCAACGAACGATAATCCTTGTGACCACGTTAGTCCCCACACCGTCGCCACAGTACCACTGTCAAACGATTGCATGGTGGGACGTACCACGTCGGACTCGACACGGCTTTGAAGATTAATGACGAGCGTGCGTGTGGTGAGTTCGTAGAGACCAGGCATGGTTGCATCTATGAGAAAATACTGACCACCTACTTGCTCAATGCGTGCACGACTTTGCGGGGGTGCCACGCGAATTTCAATGGGTGT
>VGPG01000248.1 GCA_016875555.1 Chloroflexota bacterium
TACTAATGGTGCTGACGTGAGTGGTGAGTGGGTCATTGAGGCGAATCCTGTAATCGAGGGTATTCCGTTTACGGGACGATACGTAGTGGTGGTCAACCCCGATCAACAGAGCGGTACATGGCAGTATGAACAGTTTTTTACCGTTGAAGATGTCAAAAGCCTCGCACGTGTGGCTGGTCAAATTGCGGCAGTGCGCGTAGGACTAGATGGCTCGGTCTCGTTTGATTTGCGCGTAGAAGGGGCCATCGAAGGGCGCTTGATTACGCCGGACGGAGAATCGGCGATGACGTATCCATACCCGGTTACCACGTTGACGAATCTGACGTGGCAGCCGATTGTAGATGCCTGCCCATGATCGTATGCGCTTATTGCGATGCTGTGTAGTACAATGCAGAAATATGATGAATCATATCCCACCCCAGGAGCATAGGAGCGTACTGTCATGTGGAAGCGAATCAGTGTCATTCTACTTGGGAGTGTCATCATCAGTGGTTGTGCAACCCCGCGTGTAGACGCGCCCGAGACGCGTACGGATGTGCCAGAGGTGGGTGACGCTACCCCAGTACCTGCCACCGTCGAGGTGAATCTCCCCACTCCGATATCGACCACGAGCGCGGTGGCATCGCCAACCCGATTCGTGGTGCCTACCTCTACACCGAGTAATGTGGATGCTGGTGACGCAACGGCCATTGCCGCCACAATGATCGCCCAAATGCCTCCCACGACCACACCAGATGCGTCGGGGTTGTCGAGCTCGTTGCAGGGCGAAACAGCGCTGCTCGGGTTGCGCGATCGGTATGTGGCTGCAATTACACTGGGCATGATGGAAAATTTCGATGATCCTCATCCGTTGACGATTTATGAAAAAGTGGGCACCGAATTCACAGTCGTGGCTACCTATGCCTTTGCCGATGAGTACATAAGCACCCTCGAATCAATACCAGTGGCCACGTCCGATAAAGCTTTTTTTGCGGTAAGTGGCGGGGTTGGCGCCCATAGTAGTTTTGCCAAGATCTTTTCATTTGATGGCACCACGCTAAAGGTCGAGGTAGAAACAGGTTCTGACGCAGGTGGTGGCGCACTCAAAATCGTTGATGTCAACGATGATGGCCAAGTCGATTTGATTGGGGATAGTACCGATTATTACGTCTTCTGTTATGCCTGTGGCGTACGCATTCAGGGTGAGACGATTTATGCGTGGAATGGCACGGCGTTTGTCGAACAAACACTCCAAGATTCATCGGATGCGACACTGCAACGTGCTATTGTGTATGCACGGGCCCAGCGATACGCAGATGCTGCCAAACAACTCTCCCAAGTAAAACCACCAACCGCATTAGTGGATCAGTGGAATGTGGTGTTGATTGAACGCATGATTACACTGCGTCAACCATTGCGTGAAGATCCGTATCCGTTTTTGGCGGCAATCTTTTTTGGTGATTATGAGGCGGCGGTCAAGTTGATGCGCGGCTACGATGCTGATGAATTAGTGAATCCAACTGGACGCTTTTTTGCGAATACACCGGCTGATGGGTTTGTTGATGCAGTGGTGTGGAATGTGGTAGGATTTACTACCCTTGCCCTCGAACAAGATGCCGATCTTACCAGTGCGCGCTTTTTACGCGGTTGGGCAAATACCCTACTTGACCCACGCAATCCGGCTGGGATTGCTGATTTACAGGCGGTGGCCGACCAAGACTCGTTTTACGCGGCGGTGCGCGATGCGGTGGTTGCTCGTTAGTGCCATCACCATAAGGAGGAGGCATGCCCGTTCCATTGTCAGGTTACACGCTTCTCACGAGCGATGATCTCTATTTGTTCAACGAAGGTTCACATTTTGCCCTTCACGAAAAACTTGGTGCCATTCCCTGCATCAACGATGGCGTGCCAGGGGTGCACTTTGCGGTGTGGGCACCAAGTGCGCGTCAGGTGTCGGTAATTGCTGATTTTAATGGGTGGAATCGTGGGAGCACGCAGCTCCATCCACAGGGCAACTCGGGAATCTGGGCGAGTTTTGTACCCCAGGTGCCGACCGGCACCTGTTACAAGTATGCCATTGAGACGCAGTCGGGTTCGTGGCTCGAAAAAGCCGATCCGTGTGGTGCCGGCGCCGAAGTCCGCCCGCGCACTGGTTCAGTAGTCACCGATTTGTCTACCCATGTGTGGCGTGACGCTGCGTGGATGGCCAAACGCGCCAACTACGATGTCAATCGGGCGCCGATGAGTATTTACGAAGTCCATCTCGGCTCGTGGATGCGCAATCCTGACGGCTCATGGCTGGGCTACTACGATGCGGCGCGCAAATTGGCCGAATACGCCCAACGCATGGGGTACACGCACATCGAGTTGTTGCCTATCATGGAGTATCCGTTCGATGGGTCGTGGGGCTATCAGACCGTCGGGTTGTATGCACCGACGAGTCGATTTGGCACACCACACGACTTCATGGGGTTTGTCGATTATCTGCATCAAGCTGGCATCGGCATCATCCTCGACTGGGTGCCGTCGCACTTTGCCGTGGATGGTCATGGTCTCGCCTTGTTCGACGGCACGCATCTGTATGAGCACTCCGATCCGCGTCAAGGCTATCACCCCGATTGGGGCAGCTACATCTTCAATTATGGGCGACACGAGGTGCGTAGCTTTTTGATTAGTAGTGCCATGTCGTGGCTCGAGCGCTACCACATCGACGGATTGCGCGTCGATGCAGTGGCCTCCATGTTGTATCTCGATTATTCGCGCAAAGATGGCGAGTGGATTCCGAACGCCTACGGTGGTCGTGAAAATATCGATGCGATTGTGGTGTTGCGCCGACTCAACGAAGAAGTCCATCGCCGCCATCGGGGTGTGGTGGTCATCGCCGAAGAGTCAACCGCCTGGCCGATGGTGTCGCGTCCAACCGACATGGGTGGGCTCGGCTTTAATATGAAGTGGGACATGGGCTGGATGCATGACACACTCAAGTACATGAGTCAAGATCCAGTGCATCGGCGCTACCACCATAATATGCTGACCTTCCGCTCCATTTATTCGTTCAGTGAAAATTTCACCCTGGCCTTGTCACACGACGAAGTCGTCCACGGCAAAGGCTCGTTACTTGCCAAAATGCCCGGCGACCGTTGGCAACAATTCGCCAACTTGCGCCTGTTGTATGGCTACATGTACGCCCAATCCGGCAAAAAGTTGCTCTTCATGGGTGGCGAAATCGCCCAATGGCGCGAGTGGGGGTATGAGCGCGAGCTCGACTGGTACCTGCTTGATGACCCGATGCACCGTGGCGTGCAGCAACTGGTGAGCGATTTGAATCATCTGCATGTGACTGAACCCGCCTTACACCAACTCGACTTTGACCCGTGGGGATTTCATTGGATTGCCTGTGATGACGCCGACCAAAGTGTCGTCTCCATCCTACGTCGTGGTCACGAGGGGACGCGCAATGTGGTGGTGGTGGGTAACTTTACGCCCGTGCCACGCTACCACTACCGTATCGGTGTACCAGCCCATGGGAATTGGCAGATTATCTGTAATTCGGACGATACCAAGTACGGCGGCAGCGGCGCCATGACCCATTTGGTAAGCGAGGCGGTGCCGTGTCATGGCATGCCCGCCTCGGTTGTGCTGACCTTGCCGCCACTTGCGACCGTCTATCTGGCACCTGCCGAATAAGTGTTGTCTCCCTGGCTGGGGGGATCCCTGGCTAGTTTGTATATTAAGGAACTGGTGGCGTGACACGTTTTGTTTGTGTGCATGGGCACTTTTATCAACCTCCACGTGAGAAT
>VGPG01000249.1 GCA_016875555.1 Chloroflexota bacterium
CATGACGGGTAGCCCGTGTGCTCGGCGCATCGGGGACGAGAGCCTGTGACCCTATCAGTCGCCCTGCCGATTTGACCTCGAGCACAATCGGCATTGGGCCACCCTCGAGCACAAAATCAAAGCGACTTGCACCGATTTGCACCTCGCGGCGCACCGTTGTGTATGGCATGAGTTGTGGGATGGACTGCGCCGTCAGTACCTGATACATCAGCCGATTGGGCAACAGCGTGTCGAGCGAGGCCCAACTGCCGTCAGCACGCTGGGCGGCGACCGCTTGCCACTGCGTGACCTTTTTGGCACCGGGGCGTGACACCAAACAAATGGTCACGCCCTCAATTAACGTCTCAATCAGGCGCCCGCGATCGGCGAGATGCGCCAACACAATCTCGCCATCGGCGAGTTGTACCTGCAACACAAAGCGATTGGGTCGGGCCACAAACGTACCGAACACCTGCGGCCCACCACCTCCTAGCAAGACGTGCGCCACGACTAGCGGTCACCCCATGCGGCAGGGCGTTTGTTGATGAATGCGTCGGTGCCTTCTTTGGCGTCAGGTTCAACCACCACCCGGGCAAATGTCTGCATCTCATCAGTCAATGCTGCCTCGAGCGACATATCGAGCCCCTGCCAAATGGTGCGCTTGATGGTTGCTACAACATCAGACGACATGCTTGCCATACGAGTCGCCAAGGCGATGGTGGTCGATTGCAATTGATCAGGAGGCACGACTTTATCGACCAGACCGAGACGCAAGGCGTCATCAGCATTCACAGGATCGCCCGTCAATGCCATCATCAAGGCGGTGCTTGCACCAGCTCGGCGCGCCGCGCGTACGCTGCCACCCCAACCCGGCATCAAACCAAGAGTAATCTCGGGCAGGGCCAAACGCGCGGTGGTTGATGCCACGCGCATATCACACATCATGGCCAACTCACAACCACCGCCATAGGCGACACCATTGACGGCGGCGATCACAGGGAATGGCAGTGTGCGGATCAGATTGCCGATATCGAGCATGGCGGCACCAAATGCGGTTGCCGCAGCGTAATCAGCCAAGGCATTTATTTCTTTGATGTTGGCGCCAGCCACAAAGGCTTTTTCACCGTCGCCAGTGATAATCAATGCCCGTACGCGCGATGCACCTGATTGACTGCGGAGCGCATCAAGATGCGTACGCAGTTCAGCCACAGCTGCGGTGCTCATGGCATTCACGGGTGGGTTTTGGATGGTCAGCGTATAGACGCCAGCGTCAGTAGATTGTACGTGCCACAGGCCCATATGAACTCCTTTATGTCAATTCTTTTAGTAAAAAGCTACGACGCGCTTGGATAAAAACCACCACCTGATTTCCGCCCGAGTTTACCCTCTGCCACCATTTGACGGAGCAACTGCGGCGGAGACATGTGTGGTTGGTTGAGCTCGGCCATCAAGACGTCGCCGATCGCCACTGCAGTATCGAGACCGATAACGTCGAGGAGCGTCAATGGCCCCATCGGGTAGCCACAGCCGAGCTTCATGGCGGTATCGATGGCGTCGCGATCGGCCACACCTTGCTCGAGCAGGCGTACGGCGTCGAACAAGTAGGGGATGAGCAGGCGATTCACGATGAATCCGCTCACATCCTGCACATCAACGACGGTTTTGTTGAGCGTGGTGCCGAGTGTGTGCAAGATTGTACGCGTCTCAGCGCTGGTAAATGGTGTATATACCAGTTCAATGAGGTTCATCAACGGCACCGGGTTAAAGAAGTGGAAGCCGGCGACGCGGTCGGGCCGTGTCGTTGCTTGAGCAAGTTGATGAATCGGGATTGACGAGGTATTCGACACCAAAATGGTGTGGGGAGGGCAGATGGTATCGAGTTGGGCAAACAAGTCACGTTTGAGGTCACCGTTTTCGGCGATGGCCTCGATGACGACGTCACAATCGGCAAGATCGGCACGATTGAGGGTAGGGACAATCCGCATCCAAGCGGCCTCGGCTTCGTCACCGGTCATAGTGCCTTTTTTGACCATGCGGGCATAGCCGTCACGGACGCGGTCGAGGCCTTTTTGGAGCGGGGCTTCGGCCATTTCGCAGACACGAACCGCATATCCGGCTGCCGCCATGACTTGGGTAATACCGGCGCCCATGAGGCCACAGCCAACGACGCCGATGCGATGCAGAGCCATGCAAATACTCCTGACAATAATGGTGGTAGACGGGCAGAAGCGCACAGTGTTCGACGATTTGGCGATTTCGTGCTACTATTGCGGCGCATACGTTGCGACAGGTCTATCACACATGGTAGGGTTTGTCGACAGCATAAGGGAAATAGCGCAATGACGCAAGGATATCGCACAGAAAAGGACTCGCTGGGCGAGATGCAAGTACCAGCGAATGCCCTCTACGGCGCCCAAACACAGCGCGCCGTGCTCAACTTCCCCATCAGTGGTCAACGCCCATACCAGGCGTTTGTCTGGTCGATGGCCGCCATCAAGCGCGCCGCTGCCGAGGTCAACCGCGATTTGGGACTCCTCGACGGCACCGTCGCCGAGGCCATCATCAAGGCGGCTGACGAGGTCATGGCCGGGCAGCACAGCGACCAGTTCGTGGTGGATCCGTTCCAAGCGGGTGCCGGCACCAGCCACAACATGAACCTGAACGAGGTCTTGGCCAACCGCGCCAACCTGATTCTCGGGTTTGCCCTCGATGACACCAAAAAGCCGGTCAATCCCAACGATCATGTCAACATGGCACAGAGCACCAACGACACCATCCCCACGGCCATACGTCTCGGCGTGTTGTGGCGCATCAACGGTTTGTTGCGCGTCATTGACAACCTGGCTGACGCACTCGATGCCAAGGCGGTCGAGTTCGCCGACGTAGTCAAATCAGGGCGCACGCACTTGCAAGATGCTGTGCCAGTCACGCTCGGCCAAGAGTTTGGCGCCTATGCCCTTGCTATCCGCAACGACCGTGAGCGCATCGCTACGGCCGCACAGCGCCTGCGTCGCTTGGGTATCGGTGGCACTGCAACCGGTTCGGGATTAAATGCACATCCTGAGTATCATGCACGCATGGTAGTCACGTTGAGTCGATTGTTGGGACAAGATTTGCGCTCATCGGGCAATTTGTTCGAGTCGATGCAAAACATGGCTGATGCGGCAGATTTTTCGTCGTCAATTCGCACGTTGTGTGTGACGTTGACCCGCGTATCAAATGACTTTCGCTTGTTGGTATCAGGGCCTGCGACGGGTCTTGATGAGATTCGCTTGCCGGCAGTCCAACCGGGGTCAAGCATCATGCCCGGCAAGATTAATCCGGTGTTGGCCGAGATGATGAATATGGCCTGCTTCCACGTGCAAGGGTGTGACCACACGGTCGCCTTGGCGTCACAAGCCGGTCAACTCGAGCTCAACGTGATGATGCCGATTATTGCGCACAACCTGAACGAGATGATGCACGTGATGATTGGTGCCATCGATGCATTCACCACCAAGTGTGTCGTTGGCATTGAGGCAAATCGTGAGAAGGCCTCAGGCTGGTTGGCCAAGAACGCCATTTTGGTGACAGCACTCAACCGCGAAATCGGTTATCTCAACGGTGCAGCCGTTGCCAAGGAGTCAATAGCCACGGGCAAGACCATCAAAGAAGTGGTGGTTGAGAAAGGCTTGTTGAGCGCTGAACGCGTTGACGAACTCCTCGATGTCATCGCCATGACCAAAGGCGGCATTATGGGATTTGGCGGCGGCGGTGGTTA
>VGPG01000250.1 GCA_016875555.1 Chloroflexota bacterium
TGAGTCCTTCGCTGTACGGGATGCCAGACTGTTGCGCAAATCCGATGGCTGCGGGGATACCGCTATCGGGGACTGGAATGACGATATCGGCGTCAATCGGCGATTCTTGGGCGAGAATGCGTCCTGCTTCAACACGGGCAGCGTGAAGGGTACGCCCATCGATTTGGGAATCGGGCCGTGCGAAATAGATGTATTCGAACAGGCACAAGTGGCGTTCACGCGAGGCATGACGGCCAATGGTGCGAGGACCTGCGGCATCGATGGCGATTACTTCGCCGGGCTCGAGTTCACGGATGAACACCGCACCAATCGTAGCAAGTGCACAACTCTCTGATGCTACAACCCAACCCTGTTCACCGATTTGACCGAGACAGAGTGGATGTACGCCCCACGGATCACGAAGTGCATACAGAGTATCGCGTGTGAGGATGGTCAGACAAAAAGCCCCTTGAGCCTTGCCCATCAGTGCGTTGATTCGTTCATCCCAACTTTGACCAGGGCCACCGGCCAGTAGTTGCACGATGAGTTCGCTGTCACTTGATGAACTCAGGCCGAATCCACGTTGAAAGAGTTCATTGCGTAATGCAGTGCCGTTCGTCAGATTGCCATTATGACCGATGGCAAGTGGGCCGAGCGCACTTTCGACCACGAACGGTTGTGCGTTGAGCAATTTGGAGGAACCGGTAGTTGAGTATCGTGTATGACCGATTGCGACATGTCCGTGGAGCGGGCGTAACTTTTCTTCTGTGAAGACTTGTGCAACCAGCCCCATTTCTTTATGGAGATGGATACCGCGACCGTCTGCAACGGCAATGCCGGCACTTTCTTGACCACGATGTTGAAGGGCATATAAACCGAAGAACGTCATGCGGGCAACATCTTCGTGTGGTGCGAATATGCCGAATATGCCGCATTCGTGATGTGGTTTGTCGTCGTACACGTCTTGCCTCCATCGACTACATAGGCATTATACCTGATTACGATGAAGCGATTAGGAAGAGTTGAGTGAATCCGGTATAATTTGAGAAGTACGTTGAGGAGGACGCATGTTCATCAATCAAAACTCGTTTCTTATAATGGCAGCACTTCTGATGGCAGGCACTAGTTGGTGGGCGTATCAGGGTGCCTGGGCTCCGGTACGGATGCTTGTGCTCGGGGTCATGACCGTTGTGATCGTGGCAACAGCACTTTGGGCGCGTCGTGCCCCCACTGCCGACATTCCAGAGATTCTTCGTGGTGGCAAACCGGTGCTTGTCGAGTACTACTCGGATTTCTGAATGGCGTGTTTAACAATGAAGCCCATCGTGGATGGGATTGAACAGGATTATACTGGGACCATACGCGTAGTGCGTTTGGATGCACGAAATGCGGAAAACCGTGAGTTGGCACGACAAATTGGCGTGCAGATGACGCCCACGTACGTGTTGTTTGACGCACAAGCGAATGAAGTATTTCGTTCGTCAGGATCGTTAAGTCGTTCGCAGTTCGATGAACTTGTCACGAAGTTCACTAAGTGATGAAAGCAAAGCGATGAAGAGTTTTAGTGCCTATCCTTCACGACGTTCCATGGTTGTGAGTACTGGCGGTGCAGTTGCGACAAGTCATCCTTTGGCTGCGCAGGCTGGGCTTCAGATGTTGGCTAAAGGTGGGACTGCTGCAGATGCCGTGATTGCAGCGGCAGCAGTGTTGAATGTGGTAGAGCCGATGAGCACGGGGATTGGTGGTGACGCGTTTGCGTTGGTGTATGATGCAAAAACGAAACGGGTCACCGCGTTAAATGGCAGTGGACGTGCCCCCATGAGCTTGACGCGCGATGTATTTCGCTCACGTGGCCTGACACAAATTCCTGCTACCGGCGTGTTACCAATAAATGTACCAGGTGCCGTCTCCGCATGGGATGCGCTGATACGCGAACATGGTGCGCTGGATTTTGCTACCATTCTTGCACCTGCCATTCGATATGCTCGTGATGGCTTCGCAGTCAGCGAAATTATTGCGCGTGGTTGGGCAACACTTGCAGATAAAATGCGCAATCAAGCTGATGCTGCCCGTATCTTCGTACCAAATGGTCGTGCACCTCGGCTCGGTGAGCGGTTCTTTCAACCACAACTTGCGCAAACATTCGAAGAAATTGCACGGGGTGGAGCCGAATCGTTTTATCGTGGGGCATTGGCAGCGCGTATTGTTGCAGCATTAGCGCGTGAAGGAGCATATCTGACACTCGACGACTTGGCCAATCATCAGAGTGAGTGGGTTGCGCCGGCCACGGCGTCATACCGTGGATACGACGTGTTTGAATGTCCACCAAATGGGCAGGGATTAACTGCCTTGATTGCGTTACGGCTGCTTGAAGGGTTCGATTTGGCCAGCATACCACCTCATTCACCACAGTCGTTACATCTTCAAATTGAGGCGATGCGTCTCGCATTTGCTGATGCGGCACGGTACATTGCTGATCCTGCATTTGTGCGTGTCCCCGTCAACGAACTTCTCTCCGAGTCATACATTGCGGGCCGGCGTACGCTTATCAATCCGCATCGTGTGAGTGAGGTAGTGGCGGGCGAGGTGCCCACATCGCATGACACTGTCTATGTCACCGCCGTGGATAAGTATGGTAATGCAGTTTCATTCATTAACAGCCTGTACATGGGGTTTGGCTCTGGTGTGGTTGCCGGGGATACGGGAATATGTATGCAGAACCGTGGTGCGAACTTTGTGCTAGATGAGCACCATCCGAACTGTTTGGAGCCCGGCAAGCGACCATATCACACGATTATTCCATGCATGGTTACCAAAGATGGCGCGTTGTGGTCAAGCTTTGGTGTGATGGGTGGCTTCATGCAACCACAAGGGCATGTGCAAATGCTTGTGAACATGATCGACTATGGCATGAACCCCCAAGAAGCGCTTGATGCACCGCGCTATGAGCTGGTTGAACCATATGAAGGACAAAAAACGGTCGCGCTTGAGCATGACATTACGACACAACAATCGCTGTTGACAATTGGCCACGACGTTACCCCTGCGCGAGTTGGTGGATTTGGTGGCGGACAAATCATTGTTGTCGAAGATGGTGTGGCGTTTGCGGGTTCTGATCCACGCAAGGATGGAGCAGCGGTCGGTTTATAACTAAAGGGTGAACATGAAACGTCTGCTCATTGCGGTCTGTGTGTTTTTGGCGGCATGCCAACCACCCAACACGTGGCAAGAGGTCGTTAATTTACCAACGCCTCTGCCACGTGGCGGAACTCTCACGTATGCACTCGACGAAAATCTTGATGTCTTTCAGCCGTGGAATATTCATAATCGGGCGGCGGAAGTAGCGGTGGCACTTACTCAATCTGGATTGACGCGACTCGATGGACGAGGGCAACCGCAACCAGAATTGGCCAAATCGTGGCAAGTCGATGACACCGGATTACTCATCACGGTTTCGTTGAACGATGATTTGCTGTGGTCTGATGGTGTTGCGCTTACGTCCGATGATGTCGTTTACACGTATCAATCGCTGATAGCGCTTGACCTCGAATCGTCCATTGGTCGTGAACTTGCACTGATTCGTGAGGTGATCAGCAAGTCTCCGACTGAGATAGAGTTCAAATTGCGTGAACCATATTCACCCATCGTTTCACTGTGGGCGCTACCGATTTTGCCCAGGCATGTATTGGCCGATCAGCCGCTTGGCCGTGTCAATCTGCGTGCACTGACGGTCGGTGCAGGCCCGTT
>VGPG01000251.1 GCA_016875555.1 Chloroflexota bacterium
GTGCGCATTTCGGCAAGACTCAGATGATACAATTCGTTCATAGAAATTCCCATTAATATCCTTTATTGCGGCCTGTCACAATATCGACGAATGTCTTGATACATATCTTGATATCAAAGAGCAGCGACCAGTTCTCTACATAGTATAAATCGTAACGGGTGCGGTCTTCAATACTCGTATCACCGCGTAACCCATTCGCCTGTGCCCACCCCGTAACACCCGCCTTTTGTTTGTGACGACGCATGTAATACGGTATCTGTTGACTAAAGCGTTCTACCCACACCTCTTGTTCGGGGCGCGGACCAACAACGCTCATTTCACCACGGATGACATTGATGAAATTAGGCAATTCATCAAGTGATGTTTTGCGCAAAATTGCGCCAATCTTGGTTTTGCGTGGATCGTCCTGCGTCGTCCAATTCGCCAGATTTGGCGCATCAACGCGCATCGTACGAAACTTGATGGTTGGAAATGGTTTACCGTCGATACCGACGCGTGGTTGAATGAAAAACGCTGGGCCTTTTGATTCAAGTTTGATGAGCAAGGCAATGAGCAGCATCAGCGGCGACAGCAAAATCAACAACGCTGAGGCAAATGCGAGATCAAACAAGCGTTTCAACAACTGATTGAGTGGATTCGCCAACGCACCGTTGCGCACATTCAAGAGCGGCAACCCGGCAACATCATTATCCGAAATCACGTTATTCGTGATAAGCGTGAATGCATCAGGATACAACTTCACTTCAACGTGTTCATCCTCGGCTGACATGATTATGTCAAACAGTTCATGTGATGCACGCCCCGAGAGCGCCACAATCACGAGATCGATGCCATGATTGCGAATGGTCGTACCGATGCCCGCAAAGTTGCACAGCACGAGTGAGTTGGCCACGGTGGCACCTTCAGGAACGGCGTCAGAGGCAAAGCCCATTACACGATAGCCGAGACTAGCATCGCGCGAAATAGAGCGGTACACGAGTTGGCCAGGATCAAGTGCTCCAATGATGAGAATGCGGCGTTGATCGAACCCACGTCTACGCAAATGCGAGAGTGTGGTGCGATAGACGATGCGAAAAAAGACGGCCATGCTAATTAGTGTCACCAAACCACCAAGTAACAACACACTGTCAAGAGGCACATCAATCCAGCCAAACTGCGGGGCCAACAAGTTGATAATGTAGGTGAGCAAAACCCCAATCGTCACGCTGAAGAGAATCTTAAAACTTTCGTCGATGCGTGAGACACCGCGTGGCAGTGCATACAGACCCGTTGTGACAAACGTGACGAACATGACAACATTCAGGATGGCCAAAAACATCCAAATTGCCGAAACTGGAGTATTATCGAATTGCGCTTGGCCTTCAATGTTGAGTGGGCGCACCCAAATATAGGTCATGTACAGCGCAATGTTGATTGCGAGTGCATCAGTGAGCACCGCCATGGCTGTCACCACGATTCGATTGAGCCATAAACGCCAATACATCTGCTTACCTGGCGCTGTGTGATTTGTTGGTGGGACGGAAGTGATTGCGGACAAGTTCGATGCGCTCCTTTAGCGTAATGCCCGTCTCAATGAACCAACGAAGTGGCGCAGGGGTTTTGTCAGCATAATACCGTCGAAAGAAAATGCGCATAGCATCATAAAAATTCACAATGCTCTGAGCTGGACGCTGGCGACTCGATGCACGTTTGATGTGGTGTACCACGGCATCGGCCACGTACACAATACGCCATCCATACATCTTGATGCGATAACACCAATCGAGATCCTCACCGTACATGAAATACGTCTCATCCAGTAGACCGACTTCGCGGATGACGGCGGTGGGCATGAGCATACACGCACCTACGAGCGCATCAACATCAATGGTCTCAGCAGGATCGACATAGGTCATATTATACCGCCCAAATCGACGACTGCGTGGAAACAGACGTGACAACCCGGTCATGCGCCAAAAAGAGACTTCGGGAGTGGGGAAAGCGCGCCGACATGCAAGGTCGAGTGAGCCGTCTGGCAATAGCAGTCGCGGGCCAACTGCACCGACGTCGGGATGCTGGTGCAGATACTCGACGAGAACATCGAACGCACGCGGTTCGACCACCGTATCCGGATTGAGAATCATCACGTACTCAGGGGCATCTGCGTGTGCCACGATTGGCCGTATAGCTAGGTTATTCGCGTACGAGAACCCACCGTTGTAATCACTCTCGATGAGATGCACATCAGGGAATTCGGCGGCAACCATGCTCGTCGACTGGTCGCGAGAACCATTGTCCACCACCCATACATCCAGCTGTACACGCTCTGCGGCCTGTGGCAACGATTGCAAACACATGCGTAGTAAATCACGCGTATTGTAGTTGACAATGACAACAGCGATTTGCATACGACGCACGTCCTTTATGATAACTATGGGTATTCTACCATTGATATGCGACATTGTGCGCTGTTGCTCACAAAAAAACGTGGCAACGATGCTGTGCGAGTATGCTATGCTATGAACAATTGTCGTATAGCACTCGAGGTCATCATGCGTCAAAACATAAACACTCATACTCCCTGGGAAGCGATCGCTGGGTATTCACGTGCAGTGCGTATCGGCAACGTCGTTGCAGTCTCGGGGACGACAGCGTCGAACGAGCAGGGAGAAGTCCAACACCCAGGAAACGCAGGAGAACAAGCCACCTACATCCTGCGCAAAATCGAAAAAGCATTACATCAGGCTGGGGCACAACTCACCGACGTAATTCGCACACGCATCTTTGTGGCTAATATCAATGACTGGGAAGCTGTTGCACGTGCACACGGTGCCGTATTTGGTGACATTCGTCCTGCAAACACGTTAGTGCGCGCCGAGATGGTTGATCCACGAATGCTGGTTGAAATTGAAGCTGATGCACTCATACTAGACAAATCATGACACATACACCCGAATTACCATTACGCCATGAAGCGATTGCCCCGCGTATCGCCACAGATGCGCAGCCACCGCTGATTGTACTGCTCCACGGCTATGGCAGCAACGAGGAGGATTTGCTCCAACTTGCGCCGTATTTGCCTGATACCTGTCAGCTGGTCTCGTTTCGAGCGCCGTTCATGTTGCGCCCTGGTAGCAACTGCTGGTTCGAGATAGCCTTCACGCCAGAAGGAATATGGCGTGATCTGACACAAGCAGAACAGTCCTATGTCGTTTTAGATGAGAGCATCAGTGCGGCCATCACCGCATACAACACGGATCCAACACGTACATTTGTGGTTGGGTTTAGTCAGGGCGGTGGCATGGCCGGCATATGCGGCTTACGACGCACCGACATTATGGGTACGGCGATTCTCAGTGGTATTAATCCGTGGGATCTTGCCTCGTTTGACACTCAGCCGGCGGGTGACTTTTTGGTGGTGCACGGCACATACGACGAAGTGGTGAAAGTCAGTATCGGCCACGAGACGCGACACCGACTCACGACCGTTCACGCAAATGTGCACTACGCAGAGCTCCCTATCGGGCACACCATTGATTTGCGTGTCATCGCAGAACTCACTCGGTTCATCGGAGCGCGCCTATGATCGGTGGCAATTCATCAACGTTTCTAGAGGCGTTCGTGGCCATCGAGGAACACCTCGAACACCTCAACCACGGCAACCGGGGAATCGGGTTTAGCCAACTCGTTGATGTGTTGCGCCCTCATCATTCAACGATACGACTCTACGCAGAAGATCTAAAA
>VGPG01000252.1 GCA_016875555.1 Chloroflexota bacterium
ATGGAATCAACGCCGAGGATGTCGCAAGTTGCTGGTTCACCACAACGTCGGATTTGTATGCCGAGTTCCCTGCGGTGGCTGCCCGTCAACTCGGGTGGACGGATACGGCCCTGATGAACACGCACGAGATGACGGTGCCAGGAAGTTTATCGATGTGCATCCGCCTGATTATTCATTGGAACACGACCGTGGCACAGGCAGATATCACACATGTCTATTTAGGAGGGGCGAGCGTGTTACGCCCAGACCGCGCTCGTTGAGTTCATCGGATACGTACGTGTTGTGCATAATGCGTTGTGTAGAAGTAAGGGAGTTAGTTCATGGTTGTTATCATGCAAAACAATGCCACAAAAGCAGATCTTGATGCAGTGTTAGCACGCGTTGCCGAGCACAACTTGCGTGGCAGCGTCACCGTTGGAGAGTCACAAAACATCGTTGGAATCATTGGGACGCCGATTACGGTGGCGTTGCAAGAATCGTTAGAGAGCATGAGTGGCGTGCGTGAGGTGATACGCATCTCGCGCCCGTACAAACTGGCCACCCGCGAGTTCCACCCGCTCGACACAATCGTTGATGTGAGTGGTATCAAAGTCGGTGGCGGCTCGGCAGTTGTGATGGCCGGCCCATGTGCTGTCGAGAGCGAGACCCAAATCATGAACACGGCGATTGCCGTGAAAAAGGCTGGCGCCCATATGCTCCGCGGTGGCGCCTTCAAACCGCGTTCGTCGCCATACTCGTTCCGCGGCATGGGCGAAGAAGCCCTTAAGTTGATGGCCAAAGCGCGGACCGAGACCGGCTTGCCGATTGTCACCGAAGTCATGACGCCCACTGACGTGGCCCTCGTGGCTGAGTACGCTGATTTGTTGCAAATTGGTGCCCGCAATATGCAAAACTACCAGTTGCTTGAAGAAGTCGGCCGGAGTCAGCGCCCCGTGTTGCTCAAGCGCGGCTTGTCAGCCACATTTGAAGAATGGATGCTCTCGGCCGAGTACATCATGAACCAGGGTAACCATAACATCATTCTGTGTGAGCGTGGCATTCGTACGTTTGAGACGGCAACCCGCAATACGCTCGATTTAAATGCGGTCGCACTTGCCAAAAAACGCACCCACCTGCCCATTATCGTTGATCCATCGCACGGTACCGGCAAGTGGTATCTTGTGCAACCCTTGGCCTTGGCCGGTTTGGCTGCAGGTGCTGATGGGTTGATGATTGAAGTGCATCCCGATCCCGATAAAGCAACATCCGATGGCCCGCAGTCGTTGACACTCGAACATTTTGCTGAGTTGATGCCCAAAGTCAACGCATTGGCCGGTATTCTGCACTAATCACGATACGCACTCACCATCCAGCACGAACGGTACGAGCACATGTGTTGCTCGTACCGTTTTCGTTTCATGCAACGACCGAGTCGGGGATGTATAATGAACGCAGATGATGAAAGGATGAACACGTGATTACCCGAAATGAACTGGAGGACCTACGGTTGCGCTTTGATGGCGTCCGTGGGCGCCTTTGACTTTGTAGCACGCCAAGCCCAAGTGACTGCGCTCGAAGAGCAATCGGCCGACCCAACCTTGTGGGATAACCCGAGTAACGCGCAACAGGTACTCCAACGATTGACGCGTCTCAAAGCAGAATTAGCTCGTTGGACTGATGTCGATAATCGTCTCCACATGCTCGCTGAATTCATCGAATTCGATGATCCTGCGCTCGCCGATGAAGTGGCGCATGAGTATACAACGTTGTTGGCAGAAATCAACGCGCTTGAGACCGAAGTGCTCTTGAGTGGCAAATACGACGACCGCGACGCCTTTCTTTCAATCAAAGCTGGCATGGGTGGCACTGATGCGCAGGACTGGGCCGAAATGCTCTTGCGTACCTACATGCGCTGGGCCGAGCAGCGCGGGTTCAAGTGTAATTTGGTCGATCAGAGCATGGGCGATGAGGCCGGCATCAAAAGCGCCACGCTCGAAATTCGCGGTGATTATGCCTATGGACTCTGCAAAGCCGAGGCTGGGGTGCATCGTTTGATTCGTTTGTCGCCGTTCAACTCTGCCAATACGCGCCAAACGTCCTTTGCATTGATTGAGGTGTTGCCCGAAGTTGATGATGCGCCTGAGGTGGCTATTAAGGCTGAGGACGTGCGCGTTGACGTCTTTCGGGCGGGTGGGCATGGTGGTCAGGGAGTCAATACGACCGACTCGGCGGTGCGGTTGACCTACAAACCTGGCACGCCAGAACAAATCGTGGTGATCTGTCAAAATGAGCGCTCGCAGTTGCAGAACAAAGAGACGGCCATGCGCGTGTTGCGCGGCCGCCTGCTTGAGCGCGAGTTGCAGCGTCAAGTTGAGGAACGGGCCAAGCTTAAGGGTGAGCATGTTAAGGCTGAGTTTGGTAGTCAGATGCGAACATTTTATTTACATCCGTATACGCTGGTCAAGGATCATCGTACCGACCACGAGACCAGTAATGTGCAAGCGGTGCTTGATGGTGCCCTCGATCCGTTTATCGATGCCTATTTACGCTGGAACGTGGGGCGCATGTAATCCTAGGCCAGCATTTGGGTCTTGACGGTGCTGGAGATTGGGTGTATTCTCCACAATAGAACACATGTTCTATTGTGGAGGTTTTTATGCTGTTACCTGCAGTAAATTGGGTTGCTGTTGGCATCTGTCTCATTCTTGGTGTGGTGTCGGGATCGCTCTGGTTTAACCCTAAGACGTTTTTCCCGATGTGGTGGCGTGCAATTGGCAAAAGCGCCAACGATCAGCCCGGCAGTGGGCAGCAGATGGGTATCGTGTATGGATTGACGTTTGTAGCTTTGGGGATGCAGGCGCTTGGGAGTGCACTCCTTCTCGGTCTGCTCTTTCCTGATGGGTATACGGTGATGCAGGCTGTTAGTGTGGGTGTGCTTGTGTGGGCAGGCGCGATTGCTCCGACTGCGCTTGTCAATACGCTGTTTGCCGGTCACCAGCTGCGCGCATGGGTCATCACCACGAGTAATCATGTGCTCAACGCCTGCTTTTTGCGGTTATTTTTGCGGTTATGCAGTAAATCTAGGAATGGAATTGGTGATGGGTATCCTGGTTGTAATGTATGCAGTTTTGTGCTGATACATGCTGACCCGCGCGATGTGATGTACCGGTATATGATGCGTCAGCGATGTGCTGCGTATCAGTCGGTACGGGCTGTTTGTTGAGTGGTCAGTGGAAATGCTATCGTGTGGTGAATTTTGACCGAGAATTTTCCAATACGATAAATTATAGTAATCTTATTTTAATCCATCATATTGCATAAATCATGGATTTTGTATATTATTATGTATGTAGCATTGTACTGAGGGAACAGATATGTTTGACTTTCAAGCGCTTAACTGGTGGGCGATTCTGGTAAGCACCATTGTGTGTATCAGAAGCGGCTCGTTGTGGTTTAACCCACATAGCTTCTTTAACGTATTCGGTCGTGGCCAGCCAAACACAGATTTGACCGTTTATCGCCCCAACACCCCACCCAACATGGTACTGTTGATAACATTTACGGTCATCACCTCGTTCTTGATGCCATTGTTCATGTCGTTGATGATTTTTGCGTTGTATCCGTTCGAGTCAACCTGGAACGATGGTGTGGTTGTTGGGTTCGTGTTGTGGATGGGCTTTGTTGCTCCACCGTACTTGGTCAACAACTTCTTTGGTGGCCAC
>VGPG01000253.1 GCA_016875555.1 Chloroflexota bacterium
CAGTTGGCCGAGTGCGGCGACCGCTCGCTCACTCCCCCCTGAGACGGCTATGCCGGCACGACAGGCGGCTTCAAAAAGCACGGCCGTCTTGTTGCCAATCTTGCGATAGTATTGCGCAGAGGCGACCTCAAATGGATCGACTACGGTGACTGGATTTAACTCACCTTCGACCATGCGTTGTGCAGCGTGGACATAGTACCCGATGATACGAGGATCTGGCTCATTCGCAAGCTCGCGAGCTGCCAGACCGAACAAGAAATCACCCAGCGCAAGTGCAACATTGCGATTCCACTGTTTGTGCACGGTGGCACGACCACGTCGCGCCCCAGCATGATCAACCAAATCGTCGTGCACTAACGATGCTGCATGCAATAACTCAATGGCAACCGCAGGATGTACTGCACGTGTAAAATCGTACGCTGCGACTTTGGCCGATAAAAGCACCATCATGACACGCAAACGCTTACCACCCGCTTGCATGGTATATAGACCTGCATCTTGAATGGCAGATTGTTGCGAGCGCATTCGTGCCAAAATCTGTTGTTCAACTGCCACGAAGTCAGACTGCAATCCAGTGGCATGCATGATGTCACCTAATTGCATTCGCCCAACTTCGGGAGTGTTCATTTCGAGAGTGGTCATATGCATGCATCAACCCTTGCAGTCAACTACCAGATTGGCAGTGCGTTAATTATATCACAAAGTGTCTATCTGTCAACGCAACGTAAATGCACATGTTCTGTCAATATTTTGCATAAAAAGCGGTAACGACATTCATCGTTACCGCTACTGTGCGTGAGACTACCAAGCGCCACGTACCACTTCAAGCTTGCTGAGGTGCGAGGCCTCACTCAGGCTGGCCAGGTAGGTCATGTCATTACTGTACTCGATGACCGAGATACTTGCATTGGTAACCCAGATGCGATTCATGCCGTCCATATGCATTCCAAGCGCATCCGCGACGAGGATTTTGACGACCACATCATGGGTCGAAAGCAGGATGGTCTGATCGGGATGTGTTTTGAGCAGGTGCTCTTTGAAGTCAAGCACGCGTTTCAGAATATTGCTAAAACTCTCGCCACCCGGCATTTGCGAGCGCGTCGGATGCAAACGCCACTCACGCAGTCCGTCACCGAACTTGGCAATAACCTCATCAACCATTAATCCAGCCCATTCACCGTGATCAATCTCAATGATGGCTGGCGCAATCACAAACGGCGTCTCAGGATGGTATTTATGCACGGCTTCGCCGGTCAGGCGTGCCCGTTGGAGCGGGCTTGCATAGATTGTATGAAACGACTCTGTGCGCAAGCGTTCTGCGAGCGCATCTGCCTGCCGCACTCCCATCTCTGACAACGGAGCATCATACTGCCCCTGATATCGGCCAATCCGATTCCATTCACTCTCACCATGTCGAACAATAACTAAACGCATATGGTATGCTACCTCATAACAACAAATAAACGTGTTGATTGGCATTATACCATCGACTACACTGCGTATGAACAACTCTAGACAGCACATACACCCATGACCACACCATCACAACCACTGATGCCGGTGTTACGCCGCGCCCTCGATCAGATTGAACCATTCGCCCTCGTCTATGACCAACAACCGGGTGGTGCGGTGCGATTTTTGGCACTCCTCGACGAAGTCAGTCGTCTTGCTGAAGCGTGTCGCGACCAGGGGCTCGACATCGAAAGTGAACAGGTCCGTGTCGATGCAGTTATTGGGCGTGCACGCCGCGAGGCAGAACGATTTGCGCGAGCGCATGCGGGTGTCGCACTGCCGGCCGGGAGCCGTCATGGACACACGCTCCTGGCACTTGCCGCACAGCGCCGCACCGCAAAACGCAAACGACTGGCAATTACCATCAGTCTGATAACCCTGATTATCGCCGGCATCATCTATGTCATTGTGAGCACCCCGCCTTCACCGAATACGTCACGTATCCTGGAATTGGCCGTCTCTGGTGCATCAACCGAAGCATACGTGCTGGCGCAACAAGAGCACGAGGCGTTCCCCGACGACGTAGAAACGCAGATTTGGCTGTCGGTACTTGCCGAGGTCAATAACGACACCGCGCGCGCCGAAATGCTCTGGCAATCGCTCCAACGCACGGTCGATAATCCGGACGCACTACTCTATCAACGCGGGAACACGCGGCTCCTTGCGCTCAACCTGGCCAAAGCAGCCGAAGACGTTGTCGCCCTCAAACAAAACCCGATTACATACCCGGAGGGTGTCCTGCTCGAAGCGGGCATCGCCGAGGCGCGTGGCGAAGTGACCAAGGCCATCGAACTCTTTGGTGAGGCTGCACGCGTCGCAGAGGACGCCAATCGTCAAGAAATGGCCATGCTGGCGCGCGTGCGTATGGGCAACCTGATGCAGTACGGGATTGATGCAACGATTACCCCAAGCCCATAATTACTCGTCCGGACCGAATAAATCCTCGCTAGTTGGTAGGGGTTTGTCGCCAAGCGGCATGGTGGCTGTATATCCTTGAGCCATATCGCTGTAGAATTGCGCATCGTACGCACGCGTACGCACTACCACAGGCATCGGCACTGCGTGCCCCAAAATCAAGCATTGCTGACGCGAATCAAGCGTGGAGAGGACCGTGCGTAGCGCGGTAGAACCACTGACACCAGTAAAGACTGCGTCTATGTCCTTTTCGTCGTTCAGGAGTGCGGTGACACGACTGCCGAGCTGACTCATGACATCACTGTCGATTGATGAGGGGCGTTGATCAACCACGAGCAGCGTCACGCTGTACTTGCGCATTTCACGGGCAATGGTCCCAAAGATGGTCTGCTTGGCCGAGAGTGGATTAAGAAACTTATGTGCTTCTTCGATAGTTATGACAAGTTGAGGCGGCTTTTGGCCGACGTCTTTGGTTGTCAGATATACTTCGGTGCGCTCGCGCCAGCGTTGGTGAATTTGGCGGGTAATCACATTTGCGACGAGCATGTAGTCAATGGCATTATCAAAGCGACCAAACTCGAGGACGACGTGCTTTTTGGCCATTAACTCGTCAATAAGCGTTGTGATGACCGACCCATTCACATGGTCACGGACATACTCACGCCGCCGCAAAGATTCGAGCTTCCGTTTGAGTGCGCTGAGCGAGCCGTAGTGCGTACCGGTTGTGTCAGCGAACTCCTGCAATTCTTCGGGAGTCCAGTCAAGCAACGTGCGAAGCCACTTGTCACGGTACTGATCAACGAGTCGATAGGCGGATTCAGCGGCAGTAGCATTCAAGTTGAGTTCATGCTGAATCAACAGCACATCATCGACTTCGATTTCGTTGAGGCCAATCAGCACTTCATGATCATAACTCGAGCCACGACGTTGTGACGAGACTTTATCGAGGGTGTAGATGCGCACGCTGTTGCCAAAGATTTTGCGTAGGCCCTTGACGAACCCGCCCCCCTCAGATGTGGCATCGTTGCCGTACTCGGAATGCATATCAAAGATGAGGTTTGCAGCAACGCCGGACTTGATGGTGCCGCTAAGCAGTAAGCGCGTCAAGAAGCTCTTACCGGTGCCGCTTTTGCCGAAGACACCGTTTGAGCGTTCTACTAAGCGATGCAAATCGATGCAGACGGGAACATCCATGTCGAGTGGGCGACCTATTTCAAAATGTGTTGCATCTTCGCTACCAAAGACGCGAGTGAAATCG
>VGPG01000254.1 GCA_016875555.1 Chloroflexota bacterium
ACGCGGCGCATGAT
Organism: Chloroflexota bacterium; assembly: GCA_016875555.1. Lineage (GTDB taxonomy): Bacteria > Chloroflexota > Chloroflexia > Chloroflexales > Roseiflexaceae > UBA965. The sequence goes on from VGPG01000254.1 coordinate 15, forward strand.
CTTGCCGGAGCGCGTCTTGGGCAAGCTCGGCACGAACATGACCTGCTCAGGGCGCGTAATTGGACCGAGTTCCTTGGCCACGTGCCCACGCAACTCTTCGGCCAGCTTATCGTTGCCGTCGATGCCCGCGCGCAAAATCACAAAGCAGTGGATACCGGTGCCCTTGACCTCGTGGGGCAAGCCGATGGCGGCTGCTTCGGCCACGGAGGGATGTGAGACAAGCGCACTCTCGATCTCGGCGGTACCGAGGCGGTAGCCCGAGACCTTGATGACGTCGTCGATGCGACCGATGACCCAGAAGTAGCCGTCTTTGTCGCGACGGGCCGAGTCACCGGCGGTGTACATGCCGGCCGGTTCGCAGTTCCAATATGAATTGGCGTAGCGATCGGGGTCGTGCAAGATGGTGCGCATGATGGATGGCCAAGGGCGCTTGGCGACAAGCAACCCATCCTCATCGGGTGCTTTGCTGTTGCCGTGTTCATCGACCACGTCCATCTCGATGCCCAAGAATGGCTTGGTGCCTGAGCCAGGTTTGAGCGGGGTGGTCGGGTTGGGTGTAATCATGAATCCGCCGGTTTCGGTTTGCCACCAGGTGTCCATGATGGGGCACCGACCGCCGCCGATGATTTCGTAGTACCAGCGCCAGGCCTCAGGATTGATTGGCTCACCGACCGAGCCGAGCAAGCGCAGGCTCGATAAATCGTGGCGTTTGGGCCACGCATCGCCGAAGCGCATCAAGCCGCGGATAGCAGTTGGTGCGGTGTAGAGGATGCTGATTTTGTAGCGCTCAACAATCTGCCACCAGCGATTGGGGTACGGATAGTTGGGCGCGCCCTCGTAGATCATCGAGGTTGCCCCCTCCATTAATGGCGAGTAGACAATGTAAGAGTGACCGGTAATCCAACCTGGGTCAGCGGCACACCAGTAGATGTCGTCTTCTTTGATGTCGAAGGTGAAGTTAAAGGTCGCCGACGTGCCAACCGCATAGCCGCCGTGGGTGTGCACGACGCCCTTGGGCTTGCCGGTTGAACCGGAGGTGTAGAGGATGAAGAGTGGGTGCTCGGCATCGACCTCTTCGGTTTCGCACTTTTCGCTGGCGATTGGCAACGACATCAGGTCGTGGTACCAGTAGTCGCGGCCAGTCTGCATCTCGACGGCGTGACCGGTGCGCTTGAGTACGATACTCGTCTGAATGGAGGGGCTAGCCGCCATAGCGTCATCGGCGATTTTTTTGAGTTCGATGACTTTGTTGCGCATAAAGCCGCCGTCGGCAGTGATGAGTACCTTGGATTGGGCGTCGGCGATGCGGTCGCGTAAGGCCTCGTGCGAGAATCCGCCGTAGATGACGGAGTGCGCAGCGCCGATTTTGGCACAGGCCAGCATGGCAAACGGCAACTCGGGCACGCGGGGCAGGTAGATTGAGACGATGTCGCCCTTGCGGACACCCATGGCCTTGAGGACATTGGCGAGCTTGCTGACCTCGCGGTTGACGTCGGCATACGAGAAGTTGCGCACGCTACCGTCTTCGCCCTCCCAAATGTACGCCAGTTTATTGCGGCGCCAGGTTTTGAGGTGGCGGTCAATGGCATTGTGGACAATGTTGATTTTGCCGTCGGTAAACCACTTATAAAACGGCTTGGCGCTGTCGTCGAGAATAGTGGTGTAGGGTTTGTACCACTCAAGGCGCTGTGCCATGTCATGCCAGAATTCGTCGGAGTGATCGAGACTCCAGCGGTGTAGTTCATCCCACGTTTTGCAGCCTTTTTGGTGCATATAGGCGGTGATGTTGGCGTTGGCGACGATGTCTGCTGTTGGATGGTAGATGTCCGTAGCGGCACTGCTGGGACGAGCATCTTCGGTCATACAAAACCTCCCTATTCAATGTCATTCAGTCCATGTGGGATTGCGTGCATCGCATTGACGACGTGAATAAGGGTATTATAGCAAACTCTGGTTCGTAGGGCGTACCACACACGCATACACCAGACCGAGCCGGTGCGTGCGCACCGGCTCGGTCTGGTGATGATTCGTTGGTGATGGGGGTGACGATTAGCGCAAATCGAAGCGATCAGCGTTCATGACTTTGTTCCAGGCGGCAATAAAGTCGCGCACGAACTTGTCGTTGTTGTCGTCTTGCGCATACACCTCGGCGATGGCGCGCAACTCTGAGTTCGAGCCGAAGACGAGGTCGATGCGGGTGGCTTTGCGGACTTCGGCACCGGTTGTGCGGTGTTTGGCGACATAGCTGTTGTAGCCGGTCTTCTCCCACTTGACTTCCATGCTGAGCAACGTCTTGAACCAGCCGTTGTCGAGCTTGGCGGTGCTGTTCCACACGCCTTCGCCGGTGCGGCTCACGCCAAGGGCGCGCATGCCACCGACGAGCGCGGTCAACTCGACCGGGGTCAAGCCGAGGAGTTGGGCCTTGTCGAGCATCATCTCTTCGGGGCTGACGGCGAATTCCTTCTCGACGTAGTTGCGGAAGGCGTCTGCGCGCAGCTCAAGGTAGCCGAAACTCTCGGCATCGGTATCCTCTTGGTGCGCATCGCCACGACCACCAGCAAACGGCACGGCCACGCCACTAGCACTCTCGATGGCAACGCCACCAGCCAGCACGATGACATCAGCGACGCTGATGCCGGTATCGGCGGCGATCTTCTCATACACTGGCAACACCTTGTTGAGCAAGGTTGGGTTGTTGACTGCCCAGGTGCGCTGTGGTGCCAAACGGATGCGAGCACCGTTGGCGCCACCGCGGTTATCTGACCCACGGAATGTGGCAGCACTGGCCCACGCCACCTCAACCATCTCGGTGGTGCTCAAGCCGCTGGTCTTGAGGGCGGCAGTTGCCTTGGCGACCTGATCGGCAGTTGGGGTCTTGCCGGCTGGTACCGGGTCTTGCCAAGTGTAGCTGACGTTTTTGTAGTCGCCGGTCACGTAGTTGCTCTTTGGACCCATGTCGCGGTGCAAGAGTTTGAACCACGCACGTGCAAAGGCCTCGCCGAACCCGACGGGGTCCTTGATGAATCGCTCGCCGATGGCGCGGTAGATGGGGTCAAACTTGAGTGCCATGTCGGCGGTGGTCATCATCGGCAAGACCTTTTGGCCGCTGCCGTCGACTTGTGGCGCCATGTCCTCTTCGGCACAGTTAATCGGGTACCACTGGTGGGCACCGGCCGGGCTCTTGGCGAGTTGCCACTCGTACTTGTAAAGCAGCTCGAGGTAGCCCATATCCCATTGGATGGGGTTGGCTGTCCACGGCCCCTCGATGCCGCTGGTGATGGTGTCGACACCCTTGCCGCTCTTGTGGGTGCTAGCCCAACCGAGGCCTTGGGCCTCGATCTCGGCACCCTCGGGCTCTGGACCAACGCACGAGGCGGGGCCATTACCGTGGGCCTTACCGAAGGTGTGACCGCCGGCGACGAGCGCAAAGGTCTCTTCGTCGTTCATGGCCATGCGCTTAAAGGTCTCGCGCACGTCTTGGGCTGACAAGAGTGGGTCTGGGTTGCCGTTGGGACCTTCGGGGTTGACGTAGATCAAGCCCATTTGTACGGCGGCGAGGGGATTCTCGAGGTCTTGGCGGGTTGCGCCGTAGCGCTTGTCACCGAGCCAAGTGTCCTCTGAGCCCCAGTAGATGTCTTTTTCGGGGTGCCAGATGTCGACACGAC
>VGPG01000255.1 GCA_016875555.1 Chloroflexota bacterium
GGTCACCATGCTGATTGCCGAGTACAACCAGCAGCAGGGTCGAGATGCGTTGGCACTGCAGTTAACTCCAGACGAGATTGTGATTGTTGACCGTGGGGGTGCGCAGGTGGCACCCGAGCCAATTGGGGAGTTGGATGCGCGATTTGCGTTGCGATTACCGGCCGATCTGAAGGAGCGGATTGACCAGCGGGCAGCGCAGGAGGGGATTTCGGCGAACTCATGGATGGTCCGGGTGCTCAGTCAAGAGATACAGCAACAGCAGAGTGCCCGAAAGGTCGAGCTAGGTAAATTTGAGGTTGGGAACAAGTTGCGCGGTCGAGGACGGAGTTAAAGGAGGAGCATCATGGCATTTTGGCAACGAAAACAGACGCGTCGCGAGGAATATGCGACGGCTGATTGCATAACGGTCCGCATCAAAGGGTTGAGCGGTGATGTGCGAATTGATACTGCACGTGATGGGCGTGCCATCGTCGAGCTGTTTACGACGGGCAATGAGTAGGTGTTGGCCCAGGTACAGGTGCGGTATGATGGTGAGGCGCGTACGTTGACTATCGACACCAAGGGGTCTACGTCGGGTTTGTTCATGATTCAGCGGGATTCAGTCGATGTGCATGTTGTAATGCCCGAACATTCGGACATACACGTTGATGTGACGAGTGGCGATGTTGATGGACATGGACGTCTTGGGGATGTGCGCATCAATAGTGCGTCAGGCGATATTGATTTTGAAGATGCTGTGGTAAGTAGCTTGCACATCAAGTCTGCATCTGGCGATGTATCGGCACAAGCAGGGGCGCCGACATTTGTTGATTTGGCGTCTGGCGACATTGAGCTACAGGTCAATCAGCCATGTACGGTTGAGGCACGCACGTTAAGTGGTGATATCGAGGTCAAAATCCAACGTGGCTTTGTTACCGATGTGAATGCACAGACACTGGCCGGTGATATTAGTAGTAATATCAACTTTGATCGCGAGACTGGTGGTACTGAGCCAGTGCAGGTTGCGTTGACATTGTCATCGCTCTCTGGGGATATTGAGATTGAGCGCATGTAAGAAGGTGAGGTGGATATGCAAATCGTAACAATCATTTTTGTGGTGATGCTCGGCATATCAACGCTCGTATTGCTTTGGCTGGCTGGGCGACATATTCGGCATGTGACTGCGCATCGGCAGCAGGTGCCAGCGGATTTTGTGCAGGTGATTACGCTTGAGCAGCATCAGAAGGGTGCTGATTATACGGTGGCCAAAACACACCTGCAGCGGTGGCAAACGGTGTGGAATGGGCTGGTGGTCCTAGCATGGACACTCGGTGGCGGGTTGCAGTGGATTGTGACACAGTCTGAAGCAACAGGGGTTGGTGTGCTCTGGCAGAGCGTGATGGTTGTGGTGGCATGGTTTGTTGTCAGTGATGTGCTGTCACTGCCGTTTGAGTGGTATCGCACGTTTGTGATAGATGAGCGCTTCGGCTTCAACAAAACCACACTGGCGTTATTTGTGCGGGATTGGATTGTATCGTTGGTGCTAAACATGATATTCGGTGTGCCGTTGGTGGCCGGTATCATCTGGTTTATGACGTCAACCGGATCAGCATGGTGGCTCTGGGCTTGGGGCGTATTCATGGTGGTGCAGATTGTCATCCTATGGGTGCAGCCGGTGATTATTCAGCCGTTATTCAACAAGTTTACGCCACTGACTGATCCGCAGTTGCAGGGGCGTATTCAAGGGTTGTTGCAACGAACAGGGTTTGCGGGGAGTCAGATTTTTGTGATGGATGCCTCAAAACGTTCGGGGTTGGGTAACGCATATTTTACGAGTTTTGGGCGGACCAAACGCGTCGTCTTCTTCGATACATTGTTGGCGCAGCTGACACCTGGGCAAGCAACGGCGGTGTTGGCACACGAGATTGGGCACTATAAGCATCGCGATATTATCAAGTTTATTGGCTTCTTCATGGTGGTGAGTTTGGCGGGGTTTGGACTACTCGCCTGGGTATTGCCGCAAGCGTGGTTTTATCAGTCGTTCGGGGTACTTGCGCCGCAGATGGGGGCAGCGTTGGTGTTGTTGTTGATGGTCGCACCGATAGCCGGGTTTATATTTACGCCGCTTCAATCAGCATTTACGCGGTCAATCGAATACGCTGCAGACGCCTATGCCGTCCGGCATACGGATGCTGACGACATGGTAGGGGCGTTGGTGGCGCTGTATCGCGATAACGCCGGCACATTGACTCCTGATCCGTTGTATGTGGCATATCATTATTCACACCCACCGGGGAGTGCGCGCATTGGTCATATTCGTTCGTTGGGCGCAGAAAACACATAGTCGATCGTGAGGGGTTTGTGGAATCTGGGAGATGGGTAGGGCGTTTTGCGCTGTTTTGGGGGAGTCAGACCATTTCGCGATTTGGCAGTGCATTTTCGGGATTTGCTCTGATTTGGTGGGTGGCACAGACATATGGTACGGCGACGTCATTGGCCACTGGTACATTGATAAGCATGTTGCCGGGGATTCTGCTCGGGCCATTGATTGGAACGATTGTTGATCGGAATAACCGCAAGTTCATTATTGTGGCAAGCGACATGGTGCAGGTGGCCAGTGCATGTGTCTTGTTCGTGCTGGTACGCTATCAGATGCTTGAGATATGGCATTTGTACATTGTGATGTTTGTGAACTCGCTGGCCGGGCAATTTCATTACATGGCAGTCATGGCGGCGACACCGATGTTGGTGCCGAGTGAGCATTTACAACGTGTATCGGGGTTGTCGCAGCTGCGTGAGGGTGCGGTGGCAATTATCGCACCGCCGGTAGGCGCGTTGTTGCTCGAGGTGATTCATCTCGAGGGGATTTTGCTCCTCGAGGTGGCGACGGGTGTGGCCGCATCATTGATCATGTTGGGTATGGTGGTGCCTAATCCGCCATTGAAACCGGTCGAGGAGCGCGTAAGTGTGATGAGCGACTTGCGCGCAGGATTCCGCTACGTACTTGGCTGGCCGAGTTTGTTGGCGCTGATGAGTATTGCCATGGTGTTGAATTTATTGTTTAATCCTGCGTTCTCGTTGATGCCCTTGTTGGTGACAAACATCTTGCGTGGTGGGGCGCTTCAACTGGCATGGCTCGAAATGGCGCTGGGCATCGGCATGATAGTTGGATCGCTCTTGTTGGCGGCATGGGGTGGCTTTAAACGACGGATTTATACGATGGCCTTGGGTGTGTTGGGAATGGGGATTGCAGCGGTAGTGCTGGCACGGATTGGTGCAGATGGGCTCTCTATCGCAATTGGATCAATGGTGGTGTTTGGTTTGGTACAGCCGTTGGCGAATGGGCCGATTTTTGCGATTATTCAGGCGCGGGTTGCTCCCGAGATGCAAGGGCGGGTGATGGGATTCATGGGGAGTATGGCAGGTGCGGTATCGCCACTCGGGTTGCTCTTGGCAGGGCCTATTTCGGATCGGTTTGGCTTGCAATCGTGGTATTTGGCGGCGGGTGTGATGTCGTTGTTGACGGTGCCGTTAGTGTTGTTGTGGCCGCTGGTGAGGGATATTGAGGTGAAAGGTGAAAGGTGAAAGGTGAAAGGTGCTCGTATCGAAGGTTGTTTGGGTAAGAAGTGATACGTTGGAACAAGAGGTAGTACGAGGGGACAAAGCCCAAGTGCTACCTCTTGGTATGTGG
>VGPG01000256.1 GCA_016875555.1 Chloroflexota bacterium
CGTTGCCGTCATCACGCACACCCGTGTATCGACCTTCGTAGATGACGCCATTCGGGTCGATTAGATAGTGGTATCCAATATCACACCAGCCGAGTTGCATGGCGTGGTATCGCCAAATTCCAAGAATACTTGCTGCCCAGTTATGCGTGCCTGGATTATAGTTGCCACCGGCCGTGTGATGGATGACGATGTGTGATGCTGGTGTAATTTCCTCGGGAGCAGGTATCCAGGTTTTTGCATGTGCGGAGGCGTTACAATAGCCACTCCACGGTGCCGCGTTGGCGTCCCAGCTTGCCAGCGTGGCATCGCCCCAAGTCGTACGACTGACGATGGGTGGTTTGGAGCCGCGTGCGATGCGTGTTCCTGCGCTAGTCAGGGGGAGATTTCGTGGATTGGCACCAAGGTTATTCATGGTGACGGCACTTAACGACGATAAATAACTTGGTGAATCTGCCACCAAAACGATGTCGAGTTGCCATGCAGTATGTAGTCTGTTTAATTCAAATGGCGTGCCAGCGTAGAGGTTGCGTGGTGCGCTCTCAGGAACAAATTCCGGATTGTGCGGCATCTCGACCCAGTCACTCCACACGTCACCAGACGCAAAGCGCACGCGTAACGTGATGTCAGATGCGTTGCCTGACACACTCCACGTAAATAGGATGGTGTCAAAGGCGTCATCAGCAGTAATGACATCTAATGTGCGCGATGATAGATCGAGCGCGGTTGGTGATTCGCCTTGTGCAACAAATTCGAAGCGCTGTTCGGCTAAACCGGACGGGACTGACGAATTTACTGACACAGCGTGATGTTGGAGCAGCTGTGCGAGCACTATGAACATCACGACGCTACGTAAGATGCGCATGTACTATCCTTTGGCCACACACATGCAATGTGGTGTTGAACGTACTACATATACACGTATATTAGCACTCTTTTAGTAGATAGCGTATGAGAGCGAGGTGACAACAAGATACAACCGATATCAGGTTCGGTGTCACTTGGAGTGAGTAAGTCCGAGAGTTGGCATGGTGACGCTGTACCGTGCTATCAGCGTACAATTAGCTTTCAGGGACGGTATAATACACACTGAGTATGAAGGACAACACGTGATAAAACGAATTCTGGCAATTGAAACCTCGTGTGATGAAACAGCGGCTGCCGTCGTTGCGCATGGTCGCACGATCGTCAGTAACGTGGTTGCCTCACAAATCGATATCCACCGCAGGTATGGTGGTGTAGTGCCTGAAGTGGCATCTCGACAGCACGTGTTGAGCATAGAACAGGTCGTAAACGCTGTACTCGCCGAGTTGCCGAATGGGTGGGGTGACGTGGACGCGGTGGCTGCCACCTATGGGCCAGGGCTCTCTGGCGCGTTATTAACCGGTCTTAATGTTGCCAAAACCATCGCCTGGGTACGTGGTTTGCCGTTTATCGGTGTCAATCATGTTGAGGCACACATTTATGGTGCTTGGCTCACCGAACGAGAACCACCGACATTTCCATGTGTGGCACTGATTGTATCAGGCGGACATACGCTCCTCGTCTATATGCGCGATCACGGGCATGCGGAGCGACTTGGTGGCACGTTGGATGATGCGGCAGGTGAGGCATTCGACAAAGTTGCACGCCTGCTAGAACTCGGATTTCCTGGTGGTCCGGCGATTCAACAGTCAGCAATCGCCCCAGCCGATGTACACGCACGCTTGCCCCGTGCATGGCTCCACGGCACCTTTGATTTTTCGTTTAGTGGTCTCAAAACTGCGGTGTTGCATGAGATGCAACATGCACGCAGTCTTCATGGCGATAATACGCGTGCGCTGGCGCAACGACAGCGTGAGCTCGCATACTTGTTCCAAGAATCAGTAGTTGATATATTGATGCGCAAAACGCGTGATGCCGTAAAGCAGACAGGTGCAACGACCGTGGTGCTTGCAGGTGGTGTCGCCGCGAATGCACGCTTGCGTGAGGTGTTACAGCGTCGTGCAGGAGTGCCGGTACATGTGCCACCCATCCATCTTTGTACGGATAATGCGGCGATGATTGCAGCGTGCGCCTATTGGCGACCAGTGTTTGGCGATTATGCAACCACGGTAGACGCAAATTTAGCCTTTGTGTAGGCAAATACAGCGAAGTGGCGGGTTACTGGCTAAAGTGAACGACGTTTTCGCCGAGCATGAACAGTGCGACCACAGTGATGAAGAGTGCGAATGCCTTGCGTAGTTTGTCTTGATTGATCGATGCACTGATGCGCCCGCTGATGGCCATTGCAGGTAGTGCGCCGGCCAGGAGTACCCCAATCAACGTCCAGTCAAACGGCGTATCAAGATGCCCGATGAGGCTGGCACTGCTGTTCATGGCGATAACCAGCAACGAGGTACCAACTGCGTTGCGCATGGGTAGTCCAACCAGGAGAACCATCGAAGGCACAATCACAAAACCACCGCCGACACCGAGCGTACCAGTAATCAGGCCAACTCCGGCACCAACTGCAACGATGACCCAAAGGGAATGTGGCGTATCACGTTGTTTTAGATGTGCATTCCCGCGATACATCAAAACGGCAATGATTAGCAGAAGTATGCTGAATACCGTCAGCAAGATACGCCCATCGATGGTGCGTGAGATGAGAGCACCGATGTATGCGGTGACCATACCTGATGCGCCGAAAATCAAGGCGGTCCGAATTTGCGTGCGACCATCACGCCATGCAATTACACCGCCCACGAGCGCATTTATTCCCACAATGATGAGAGCGGTTGCAAGTGCGATATGTTCATCAACATTCAGAAGATAGACCATGCTTGGCACGATGAGGACTGCACCTCCGCCGCCAAGTAGTCCGAGCGATAATCCCACAAACGCACCGATGCACAATTCAATCAGAATGGTTGTCATGTTACCGCCCTGTGGAACATTCGCGATGGCGAAACAGCGTCATCCGAGTCAGGAAGAAAGATGCAGTGATAGTATCACTTTTTTTCTGGTGATGTATTGGAATCGTCGTTGTCGTCTTCCCATGCATCGTCGTACGTCGATTCGTCATCGAGGCCAAGAAGTTCACGAGCGCTCTCTGCGAATTCTGCGGGTACTAGGATGCGGACATCGGCCAGCAATCCGCTTTGCATGCCAAATACTGAGGCGCTATCTGCGCCCATTGAAGTTGCTGGAATGCCGGCATCGACCAGTTGCGAAACAACCATTGAGGCTTCGACTGCGCCACTACAAACCATGAGTACAACCGGTTCAACATAGGTTTGAGCGCTGTCGTTCACAGATGTCGATTCTGGCCGTTGCCAGAGCGATTTCAGTTTTTGCCACATGGGTGGAAGTCCTTTCGTTAAATTGATACGCTCCCAACCAAATGGTCAGGAGCGCATGGATGCTGTCACAAATGACAACTACGCCTCTGCGGAACGGCGGAACCAGGTGCGCCACTCGCGGTTCTCCCAAACGACCAATAATTGTGCTGCATTGAAAATCGACGAGTAGGTGCCGCTCAGCAAGCCGACCAGCATGATAATCACCAAGTTTTGGATGCTGGCACCGCCAAAGAGGAGCAACGCCAACATGGTGAACATGCTGGTAAGCTGCGTGTTCAATGAGCGTGGCAGCGTTTGTACGATGCTA
>VGPG01000257.1 GCA_016875555.1 Chloroflexota bacterium
TCCAGCCGCCGCACGCCACCGAGACAGGATTGTTGAACTACTACCTGCTCGATGCCGCCAGTGTGTTGGCAGTCGAGGCGCTCGCCATCCAGCCGGGCGAGCGCGTCGGTGATTTGTGTGCGGCACCCGGTGGCAAAAGCCTGTTATGCGCACTCAAGCTTGACGGGCGCGGTCAACTGATTGCCAACGATCGCTCGAGCAATCGGCGCCTGCGCATCTCGCGCATTCTCGAGTCCTATCTGCCACCGGCGCAGCAGGCGATTGTGACGGTCACCGGCCACGATGCGATGACGTGGAGTCAGCATCAGGTGAATTATTTCGACAAAGTGTTGCTCGATGCGCCGTGTTCGTCGGAACGGCATGTACTCGAGGATGCACGTGCATTGGCCGACTGGGCGCCGGGCCGAAGCAAATCGCTGGCAATACAGCAGTTTGCCATGCTGGCATCAGCGCTCGAGATCGTCAAGGTAGGCGGGCGCATCGTCTACTCGACCTGTGCATTGTCGCACCTTGAGAACGACGAGATTATCCGCAAGCTCCACAAAAACGTGCAGGTCGGTTTGTCGTGCATCGACCAACGTTTAGCTTTGGCGAGCCGACCGAGTACGGCTGGCAGGTGTTGCCTGATACGAGCGGCTGGGGGCCATTTTATTTGGCGGTCATCGAACGCACATAAAGCACATCACCATGCGCATGGCGATGTGCGCAGAATTGACAGTCATTTTTTCCATTGTTACAATGCCAAACAAGGCGTCCATTCACATTGGGATCGCCGTTCGCCTTTTTTGTTCGATTCAATGCATAGTAGAAGCAGAAAGTATAGGTTGCGTACATGACGAACGATCATGCTCAGGGGAGTGAACCGTCAGTCTTTGTCAAAAGCATTGAAGCACGACAACAACAGTTTGCCACGCCACAGGCGCGCCTACAGGCGATTGTCAAATACTGTCGCGAACTGACCGATGCAGCATTGCCACCGGTTCCCGCCATGCAAAAAATCGGCAGTGATTCATCGCAACACTTCAAAAATGTGATGATTTCGTTCTTTTCGGAATTACACAACCGCTTTTTGCTCACCCCCGAAAGTCACGTATTCGATCTCGGGTGTGGCAGTGGGCGATTAGCGTATCCTTTTGCACAATTCCTCAACGAAAAGGGCAAATATTACGGCGCCGATGTGTGGCAGGAGGGTATTGACTTGTGTCAAACGCAATTTCCACAGTCATACATGTCGTTCCACCATATTCCCGCCAGAAACAATTACTACTACGACAGCTTCAAACACGACACACCGAATAACTTTTCGTTGGCGTTTTTACCGACGGGTTCGCTCGATTTGGTCTTTGCCATATCGGTCTTTACCCACCTCATCGAAGAGGATACACGCGCGTATTTGCGCGAATTCAAGCGAGCGCTTAAGCCGAACGGATGTGCCTTCATCACGTGTAACATCGTCGATAAGTTCTTTTTCGATTTCGCACAGGCCAAACAAATCTCGCATGCGTTTGTGGAGGTCACGCCCGGCCAATACCACGCATACGAGGGTCAAGACTTCTTTGCTGGGTATACACGGCGCGCATGGGAACGGATGGCGCGTGATGCTGGTCTCGAAGTTATCTCGCTTGAACGCGGTGACTGGGCTAATAAGCCAGGAGCACGCACCTATCAGGACATTTTGGTGTTGATGCATGACCGGGACGTGGACAACGTTTAACCACCGAGCACCACGGTAGGCAGCATGCCTACCGTGGTGCTTTTATTACCCGATACATGCACGCAGTGCGAATAAAACCATTGCCAGTATCACGAGATCTCTGAGGCAACATCCTCGTTGGCGTTGACGAAGACGATGGCCTTGGGCCGCATACCAAATATCTCCGACTTCTTTTCGTTTATCCATTTCAATTCCTTTTTCTTCCTGTAATAGACAACACACACCGGACATTTGTGGACCGCGTCTGTACGTGCTACACCGCAGTTGCGTCACTTTGATAAAAAGAAATATCCGCAGGCGTTCCACTTGGATTCGCGTCAACGATCACAAGAGGGGAGTCTGCATCGCACGCATAGATGATACGTGCGCCGAGGCGCGATACGTATGCATGTATCAAACCCGAAAACAACACGTAATCACCAGTCACGTTGTAGACCACATCAGATTTGTAGCGTTTATGAATGGTATCGAGTGCCGTTCGAAGTGCATCCCAAGTAGATTGAAGTGTGTCAAAATTGTGCGGGTTAACACTCTCAATGTAAACAATTGTGACGTAGGCATTGACAATATGAGCACATATCACGGATTTGAGATGATCTGCACAAAAACGACCAATAGCCGTGTTGGGTGCAAGCACAATGTAATCGGTATTAGGTAAGATGAGTTGTGTCCGTCCCGTCATGCGGTGGACATACGTGCGAATCGCATGCAGTTCGGCCATGCGCAGCACCAGATGTGGATGACGACGGAGGTGGGTAGCGGCTCTGGTCAAAATATCGTCGAGATCAGGTAGCACATCTTGCGCATATTGACAACGAATGATGATATCGCCATCCGTATGTGTAAGCGGGCCGGCGTGACCTACTAATTGCGATATCAACGACATCCCTACTGTCGAGATGAGCACATCCATGACATACTCCTCACTGCCAAACCACAACACTGCTATCATAACGTATGCTTAACACTTTTTCTCTGTAATTTTTTACAATTTCTTCAAATTCCTCAACAGAGTACCATACATCATGTCGCACGGCGATATGCGCAATCTGAGCGCCCGGTGACGCCCAGATTTACACACGTACCATCTGCGTTTGGTGCACACTACCTGCTGAATGATGTTATTCATCAACAGTCCAGGTCACATAATCCTGTTCATCAGCCACAAACGTCACCTTTTTGCGCAGATCGTTATCGACCAACATGCAGCGCCCGTTGACAAAGCTGATGGTCGAGCCGTCTGTCAAGCGAATCATCGGTGGCATGTCAATCTCGAAGCGCTGGCCGTCGAAGGTGAATTGGATAATCGAGGTGGGCGGCAATCCTTGGCGGCTATACTCGGTACGATACTTGTGGTCGGCGACGACCCGAGCGGTGTTGACGGCGGACATCAAGTGGGCGACTTGGAGTTTTTCGTGGTTTTCTGACATGGTTTTTTGACTTCCTTTTCGTACAACACAGAGAGCACGACACTCTCAAACAGATGTTGTATCAGTTATACGTAATAGTGTTTTGTTTTGTTGCAACATACTCACGCCCCACATATGTACGGGCATTGCACATCGTACGGGCGCCGCAAGCGACGCCCCTACCATTCATCCCGAACCCCAGCCCCAGCGCCCATTCATACCCCACGGGGATTGCACGGCCACCATACATATCAATCTGATGCATCAACATTTAATCATGGTGGCCATACAATGACGGGGGGCTGGGGTGATTTGGGGCGTGGTGCGCCGTGGTGGTAATCCCTATCCCCGTAGAGACGCAGCAGTGCTGCGTCTCTACGGGGATTACAGGTGCACTGGGGATATGGCCATTGATTTATCCATCACCATACACGTACGGGCGTCGCTTGCGGCGCCCCTACCAT
>VGPG01000258.1 GCA_016875555.1 Chloroflexota bacterium
AGGTGATAACGTAACACGAAAATCAAAAAACCACAACCTTAGCAGCGTGGCTTTTTGCAATCTATTCAAATATGGTAGGTTATCGTGGTATCACAACAATCCGTATGCTATTTAGCGGTAGCTGAAATATATCAATAATCATAGCCATATTGCGTCGAATTGCATTCGCAGATAAATTAGACTCAACATAGAATGTGCTAATTGATATAGGTGCAATTAATACAGCTGGATTCTTTGTAATAAATGGCTTTTTCCGCTTATTAACTATAGGTTGTACTCGATTCTCGAATTCATCACCGTACGATTGCACCATCGTTCTAAGAAATAGAGTGTATAAATCTCGATAGGTGCGTACATCATATTTTACGTTTTGAAAGATAAATTGCTCAATCTTAGTAAATTCCCAATCATCATTTAGTGTCAGTTCTCGTTGAGCAGTACTTACTGGTATTGACTCATGTTGTGATTGGATAGTTCGTTGAATTTTTGCAAGCATCTCATCAGATGATACAGATGAGATGCTTCTGTTTTCCAATGTATTTGTTGCTGGTGTTGTATCACGACGAATATGATTTGGTGTTTGTTGCGATAGATCTTCAAGAGATTGATAGACTTTGGCTGTATGTAACAACCATTCACTTTGCAATTGAACGATTTGACGTTGCATATGCAGTTGTTGATCAAGCTCTTTGTTGCCGACATCAACTGTATTCATATGGTCTTTTATAGCATGTTCAAGTGCTTCTTTGGCAATATTGATACCTTCTTTGAATCTATTGGCGTGTGACATATCTATGCTCACTCTCTATTTAATGATATGTTTGCTATTCCTATTGTACCTAATCTCCTAGAATATCTAAAGTACCAAGGGCGCCATGTCGGACGCCCTTACGTGTGGGTGCTCGGATTGCATTGCTAGCGCGTATTTTCCTTCGCTGCGTCTCAGCGTGAGAAAAGCGAGGAGGACTTGCCGGTAGCAACGGTTGCGAGGCCTAGGTGAAGATAGCCGGCATGCAGTGACGTGGTGGTAGGCGCCCTGTCGGACGCCCGTACGTACGTGAGTGGTATAGATACACTTGCGCGCATCATATACGACCCCCATTTGCCTGTATCATAGAGTATCTTGATTGGCGTAGATAGCAGCGCAAAGGAGCACGCTATGGCAGCACAACTCACCATCCTCGGTAGCAAAGGCGGCCCGGCCATTCGCCCAGGTGGCCCGATGCCAACCTCGTCGTTGCTTGAGATTGCCGGCCGGCGGATCGTGGTCGATTGTGGCCTCGGTGTCACCCGCTCGCTGGTGGCCACCGGTATGAATCTCAAGACCCTCGATATTATTTGTATTACCCACCTACACTCAGATCATGTGCTCGAGCTCGGGGCACTCATTCACACCGCTTGGACGACCGGCATCACCACGCCTATCCACGTCTATGGCCCACCAGGAATCGAGGGCTATTGGCAAGGATTTATGGCGGCCATGGCCTTTGATTGTGGCATCCGTGTCATTGACGAAGGGCGCATCCCCATCGACGAACTCGTGCATATCCACACCTACACCGAGGGGCCGGTTTTTGAGATTGATGGCCTGCAGGTCGATGCGCTCCGCGTGGTGCACCCTCCTGTACATGAGTGCTTCGCGTTGCGATTCCGTGGCGATGTGCAAGTGACCTTTTCGGCTGATACCTGCTACCACCCGCCTCTGATTGATTTTGCCCGCCATAGCGATATCTTGGTCCACGAGGCTATGCTGGTGGCAGGCCTTGATGCGCTGGTTGCCAAAACCGGCGGCGGTGATAAGCTCCGCAATCACCTGCTGGCCAGCCATACCACCGCCGAACAAGTGGCCCAACTAGCCACCGCCGCCGAGGTCAAACACCTCGTGCTCCACCACCTTGTGCCCGCCGATGATCCGCAATTTACCCAGGTCGATTGGCTTGCCGCTGTACAACCACATTGGTCGGGTCCGCTCAGCGTCGGCTATGATGGCCTGACGGTGGCGCTGCTGTAACACCAGACACGCAGATGATCGTACAATCGGCCGGGGGCGGTGCCCCTAAAGGGACTACATGCCGGCATCAACAAGTGCGAGGCCAAGGTGAAGATGGCCGACATACAGTGACGCTGGGATGGTAGGGGCGCCCTGTCGGACGCCCTTACAGCACCCCACATCACAAACTGGCCACACCCCCGGCCGCAATCTGTATCACGCCCGTGGCCAAGACAATCTCGCCACTCACCCCTGGCGGCAACTGCACGCGCCCGCGCATCACGCCGTGGTCGCGCCAGAAGGCGCAGTGAATCTCGCCCTGTGGGTGTGGTGTCACCGTGCTAGCCCGCACCAGTGGCCCGAGTTGCGGCGTGATGCGCACATGGCCGAATCCCGGCGTGGCCGGCCGTACGCCAACCAACGTGGCGTGGTAGTGATAGAGCGGATGCGCTCCCCAGGCGTGGCAGTCCGACCGCGATGGCTCGGGCATTTCGACCGTGGTCTTGAAGCCCTGCACCGGCAAATCAAACCACAACTGCATGCGCTCGAGCATCAGCTCAATTGCCCCCAGCTGCCGGTACGTTTCAAACAGATAATGACTGAAATAAATCGTCGTCTGCGCCATATCGCGCCGCGCACGCAAGGCCGTTGCCATGGCCACCACCCGCTCGGGCGCCGCCACCCCGCTCAAAATCGCTAGACACTGGGCGTGTTCGCTCACCAGCGTGCCACCCTGGACCTCGCGGTAGACACCGGCAGTCGCATCCCACAAGGTACGGTCGAGGGCGTCGCGCAACTGTGTCGCCTGCTGGCGCCAGTGACTCGCCAGCGCCGCCAATCCGACGTACTCCTCGAGGTCGGCCACCAGTTGGAGCGTGTAGACCAGATGCCACTGGATGGTGGCACACGGCGCGCGGTCGGCGCCTGGCGGCATGCCGCCCTCCCAGCCGGGCACCCAATCGACGAAGTTCCAGCCGGCCGGTGGGTCGTACAACCCATCGGGTCGTGGCTGTGCCATAAAGGCATCGAGCACATTGCGGATACCCGGCAGCATGGCCCGCACCAACTCGGGGCGTTGGCGCCAATAGGCGATGTCGTGCACCATGCCAATCCACCACAACGAGAAAGGCGGGATAATCTGTTGCACCCGGCTCGGGTAGCGCGATTGCGTCAGACTGCTTGGGATGCGCGACTGATGAAAGAGCTTAATCGCCTTGGCCGGCAAGCGATCGTCGTGCGTCAGCACATAGGTCGTGAGTGCCTCGAGCCGTGTGTCACCCACATACATCAGTTGCTCGTAGTAGGGGCAATCCATGTAGGTTTCGTGGGCACACATCTGCAACACGCGCTCCATCATCGGCACGACCGCCGTCAGCCGCGTATCGTCGCTGTCGAATGTGCCGCTAAACGCAAACGGATAGCCGGTTTCGTGCACGCGCAACGCCTCAATCGTCAACGGCTCGTCGGCCACCTGCAGGCACAACTCGATATAGCGCCCGGATTGCCACCACAACGGCTGATGGGTGGCCCGGGTGCGCCCATCGGCGATAAAGATGTCGCCCACGCCATTGAAAAACTTGCCCGCAATTT
>VGPG01000259.1 GCA_016875555.1 Chloroflexota bacterium
CACCACTGAACGGAAAGTATGCAAATCGTGGTAATTGAATGCGAAATTCTTCACTCCAACGATCTGCGTCAAAGCGCTGAGGGTTTGTGTATCAACGTGGATCATAATGGATAGCATATGGACTCATGGCGACATTTTTACCTGCAGGTATAAGATACCCGCCAATTTCGATGTCAGTAAGCGCCTCGCGCTGCGTAAGCCACGCAGGTGGTTTCATGCGCAACGACTCACGAATGACTTTTTCAGTAAAGAGCAACTGCGGGATGGCATCGTATGTGGGTCGCTCGCCGTGCAAAACATGGCGCAATTCGCGTTGTAACCGCAGTTGCACCTTGGGGTTGAGGTGGATCAAATACATCGTCCAACTTACATTTAACGCAGTTGTTTCATGCCCAGCCAAGAAAAGTGTTTTGCATTCGTCACGCAGTTGTTCACGTGACATCGGTTGACCTTCATCATCTCGTGAATCAATCATCATACCCAGCAAGTCATTGGGCTGTTGCGTGTACGAATGTCGTTCTGCAATAATCTCATCGATAGTCTCATTGAGTTGTGCGATAGCCACTTCATACGCACGGTAGAGTTTTCTATTGAGAATTACTCCGGTAATTTGCTCGATGATATTCAACCAGTTGTTGTTACCAAATCGCTGCATGATGGCATGAAGTGCGTGTTTTATCTTCTCCATGTGCTCTGGTTTTGATGTGCTAAAGAGCGTTTGGCCAACAATCGTCAATGTCAGATCGAGCATGAGTTCATGAATATCGATGTATGTGTTGCGTGGTATTTGCGCGAGTAACTCAGCTGTGCTATTCGCCATCGTCGTGGCATACTCGGCAATGCGTTGCTTGTGAAACGCAGGTTGCATCATCCTGCGGTGGCGCAGCCATACATCACCGTCGCTAGTAAGCAAACCGTTGCCAAAAACCGCTGCAGCTCGTTCACGAAGAAATACATCTTTGCGAAAGTGCTTGTATTTGTGTACAAGAACTTCTTCTATCAGTGTTGGATTTGTGAGCAAAAACATCGAGCTAAGCCGAAACTTGATTTCGACAATATCTTGATGTGTGAACTGATTCTGGTGCAGAAGTTCGAAGGGATTAAGAACGTAAGGAATAAGATTCTCTATCTTTGGTAGGCCATAATTTACAGGTATTCGTTGGTTTTGCATGAAGTACTGTACCACATTTTGTTAAAATTATCTTACTATATTTTATCAATATTTATACTTTCATACTCGGACATACACAGGCACGAGCCAGACGGCTCATGCCTGTGTATGTCTATTTACATAACATTAATCTTTCATAGGTATGCCGAGATGTTCGCAAATCAGCCCATGAAAGTGATGAACACCGTTCTCACGTTCGACAGAGAATCGACCGGTGGAGTATGATCGTGAACGCAGACGTCGTTGTACCGTCTCGCACAAATCGATATCTTCACGCTGAATTAGATCACTGAATGCAAAGTTCTTGGCGAAATCCTCTGCGACACCTGGTCGGTTCATGTCCATCAGATACCACTCAAAAATGGTAACAGTGCGCTCGGGACCAAGCGGTAGGATAATGTTGATCTGCACATTATCTGGGTAAATATTCAACATCAGATTGGGGAACACCCAGTAGTAAAGCGCTTGTGCGTTTGCATCCTTATCGAGATTGCGCCGATAGAGCGAATCTTCTTTGGCACGAATCGGTGCATGCTGCTTCGAGTAGTAGCGTGCTGTTTCTACCAAATACTGATTGTAGTCGATCTCTTTGAATAGTCCTGGATGGGCGATAGGAATATGATACCCTTCGAGATAATTATCGACGTAGACCTTCCAGTTACATTCAATTTCGTAGTCAACACGCTTATAAAAGCCCATCTGCTCGATGTGCATTCGGGCAGTCTCAGGAATAATCTTGCCCAACACCTCTTGCAGACTGGGTGTTGTATCGTCGAGACACACAAAAATAAACGGCCCCCAGGTGTCGACGCGCACCGGCCGCAAGCCGAACTCTTCTTTGGAGAAACACTCGACGCCATCGAACTCGGGTGTGTTCATCAGCTTGCCGTCGAGCCCATAGGTCCAGCCGTGGTACGAGCACTGCAACGTCTTGCGGTGGCCGGGGCCGTTGGCCACTGCGCCTGCACGATGTCTGCATACGTTGTAGAACGCATGAATGGTGCCGGCGGTGTCACGCGTGATGACCAGCGGCTCATCGACGACGCTACAGGTGAAATGGTCACCCGGTCGTTGCAGTTGCTCGAGCCGCCCGACGAGTTGCCAGGTCCGAGCGAAGATTTTTTCTTTCTCTTCGGCGAGGACTGCCGGGTCGGTGTACCAATCTGCTGGGATGGTATGGGCGTAGGCGATGTTTTTGTCATACACAAATTGTGAGGCCATAGTCTTATCCTTGCACGCTCAATAATTCAACGTCGAATACGAGGGTAGCGTTGGGTGGGATGACGCCGGCTGCGCCGCGTGAACCATAAGCCAAATCTGAAGGGATGGTCAAAATGCGGCGCCCGCCAACTTTCATTGACATAACACCTTCATCCCAGCCCTTAATGACCTGGCCCACGCCAATGATGAACGTGAACGGCTGTTTGCGATCGCGTGAGCTGTCGAACTTTTTGCCGTCGGTCAATGTACCGGTGTAGTGGACTGTTACCTGTTGGCCGGCTTTGGGAGATTCGCCAATGCCGACGACTTCGTCGCGGTATTGCAAGCCTGAAGGGGTCTTATGGGTGTCGTTTGACATGGGGGTGTGCTCCTAAGTAGGTTTGATACATATGGATAAACGTAATCATTTTACCACGACCAGCCCCCTGGTAGCGCCGCAGCAGTGCTGCGGCGCTACCAGGGGGAATCATATTTTCAACAAATTTTGCCACGTTTGCCGGCGCTGCCATGGCCAATCGGTTCATCGCCGATCCAGCGTTCGTCGATGGGTTCGTCGGCGCGTTGGTAGCGCGTGTCCGTCGACAGGCGGATTTTATTCGAGGCGTTGTCAAGGCTGGTGTGCACCGTAAAGACGCTGAACATCAGCACATCACCGAGTTCGTAATTTGCTGACAACCAACGACCACCCAGCGCGGTACGTAGTTTGGCCGGGTCTTTGGAGAGCCACCCGCCGTCGCTGATATTGCCACCACCGCCCATCTTGGTATAGCCCTCACCGACCTTGTTCTCGCAGAACTCATCGACATCCTTGCTGCCGTAGCCCTGATTGAGGCGATCGTGTCTGTGTGAGCGCTCGAGCACCAGCAGGCCACCCATCTCGAGCGGGATATCGCTGAGCGGCGTCCAGGCCGTGTAGAGCTTTTTGGTGCCGCGGCCCATGTAGACGATATCCATGTGGGGTGGTGTGCCGCGTTTGGGGGCCACTGCCCGCACCCAGGTGAAGTCGTAGTGGCGCACCTCGTGCTCAAGCAGCTTCTCAAAGGCCTGAATCATCGCGCCGTCGTAGAGCACCTGCATCAAGGCCGGGTTGTCTTTGCTCAAATCGGGCATAAATTGCACGTTGGCGGTTGGGCTGGCGATGCACTCGAGGAGTGGGTGATTGGTGTCGATTTGGCCTTTGGCG
>VGPG01000260.1 GCA_016875555.1 Chloroflexota bacterium
ATGCAGCGTCAGCGGTGCATGCGGCATCAAGACCAGTGGCAATGGAAAGAGCGCAAGTTCGTGCATGGGTAGTTCCTACCAAACGCGACACACTAATCCTTTGAGATATTCTCCCTCAGGGAAACTAAGTAACACTGGGTGGTCAGGTGCCTGTGTATGGCGTTCGATGATTTGTACGTCACGGTGCGCATCAATGGCAGCGCCGAAAATGACCTTTTGGAAGAGATCAGCCGACACCAAGCCCGAACACGAATACGTCGCCAGCAGCCCACCCGGGCGTAACAGCTTCATGGCCAGCAAGTTGATGTCTTTGTAGCCACGTGTGGCACGATCGACTTGTGCCTGACTGTGGGCAAACTTGGGTGGATCGAGGATGATAATATCGAACAAGCGATCTTCATCGCGGTAGTGACGGAGCAGCTTGAAGACATCCGCCTCAACCACCTCAAGTGGTGTGCTCGTGGCACCATTCAGTTGCATGTCGTTTTGTAGGGCGACGAGCGCCGGTCCGCTGGCATCAACAGCCGTAATTGAGCGTGCGCCGCCGAGTGCGAGTGCCACGCTAAAGCCACCGTTGTAACAGAAGCAGTCGAGCACATCGGCGTCGTTGGCGTAGGCGGCGAGCGCCACGCGATTCAGCGCTTGGTCAAGGTATCCGCCGGTCTTTTGGCCACTATCGAGATCGAGTGTCTCACGCAGACCTGTCGGGTGCGTAATCGTCAATGACAGCGGTGGCGCCTCGCCCCAGAGGACGCCGTCGTTGTCAGGTAATCCCTCGAGCTGGCGCATGTCGCCGTCGCTGCGTTCGATAATGCCACGTGGCTTGAGAATGTCGATAATCACGGCCACGATATCGTCACGTCGTGCGTCTATTCCGCGCGACAAGAGTTGGACGGAGACGAAATCGCCGTAGCGGTCGATAATCAGCCCCGGCAGTAGATCCGATTCGCCGTGCACGATACGCATGGCGTTGGCGTCGTTGTAGGCAGGGTGTGCGATGCGCATTGCCAGCGCTTGGGCGATACGCCGCCGGAAGAAGAGCATGTCAATCGGTTCATCAAATTGCCACGTCATGATACGAGCACGGATTTGTGAGTATGGGCTCCACAGCGCACGGGCCAGCCACGTACCGTCACTGGCATAGACCTCAACAATATCGTCGTCAACGTCGGCGGATTTGTCGATGGCCCCCGAAAAAATCCATGGGTGGCGTTTGAGAATCGAACGCTCGCGGCCTGGTTTGAGCACAATCTCTGACATGCGTGTTCCTTTGGGTGCCTTTGCACCATATGTCTCTATCATACGTGAGATTTGTTGGCCTGTGCACCGCGTTTGTGCAAACGGTCGATGATTGTGGCGTGTTTATGCGGTCCCCAGTCGCGACTGAATCCAATTCGTTTCGTCGAACAGTGAAAGTAAGTTGTCAATGTGCGGTTGTCGATCAACATCTGCCGGGCTGAGGTAGATTTCACCCAAAATAAAGACCATGTAATCAAAATATTGACGATAGGCGGCCAACTGAAGCTGATACTCGTTAATTTGATAGTCGGGAATAACCGCGCAATAGCCACGCCAAAAGGCCTCGTCGTGGCGGAAGACCCACAAATCGCGCTCGGGGTGCGAGAGCGCCAAATAATCCCAATCGACGATGGTCAAATCAGTTGGATTGTTGGCAACCACGTTGCCGCCGGCATCGCCGTGTGTTATCACCCATTGATGCGGGTGCTGTGCGTAGGTAGAGTGTAATGCGTTGAGATGGGCGTAGTGCGATTTGATGAGCGTACGCCAGGGATGCATGCGCTCGGTGAGTTGTGTCTGCCATGGTTCATCACTGGGGTGATAGACACGCGTCATCAGGTGGCGCCATATGGCGTCGTGTTCAAAGAGTGCGACGCGTTGCATCGGCGCGTTGATGTGAGAGGTGATGCGGTGAATCTCGCCGATGAGGTGCCCAAAAGCTGTCGTATCGTACTGTTCGCTATTGGGTGCGTCGACATAATGAGTGATTGTGACCATCGTGGAGCCAAACACGCTGAGCCATTCACCGGTACGCGTGGCGAGTGGCTGGTTGACACCGACACCGATGGCGGTAGCAAGTACGGCGTGTGCGGGTGCGCTGTAACGTAGGCGGTTTTTGAAAAACGGCTTGCTGTTGACTTTGACAAAAAAGCGCTGACCGGCCTGATTCGTGGCCAGGAACGTCTCGGCCACCAACCCGCGCGCGGCAGGTGTGAGTTCGATAACCTCAAGCGGGTAATTCGATTGAATGTGGTCGAGTAATTGCTGGTGCATGAGGTACTTTCTCTGGTATGTCAAATCGGCCTGGGCGCCCCTACACGAATAATTGGAACACTTGATTGCCGTACATACGACCACGCTCACTCAAGTGCAGACCGATGTCATCGACCACGAGGAGACCACGCGATTGTGATTCGGCAATAGCATCAGCATGGGTGGTACGCACATCAACACCACATCGATCAACGATATGTGCAAAGCTAATGCCTTGATTGAGGCGGAGCCCCATCATCATTGTCTCGGCGAGTGTATCGGCTTGGGTAAGGGGCGTCGTCGCCTGCAGGGGGGATTGGCCGTGACCGGCGTGGGTGATATAGTCGTCGACGCCGAGGCGCACCACAAAGCGCTGATGATCGAGATGTCCATGCGCACCAGCACCGGCGGCGTGGTAATCGGCGTTGAGCCAGTAGGCGACGTTGTGAAGGCCGGTGTGTTTGGGGAGACCGCAGATGCCGGCGTTGCCACGTCCCCAGTTCGAGATTTCGTATTGGTGATAGCCTTGGGTAGCGAGATACTCCATGGTGTATTCGTACATCTGGCCGGTGATGTCATCATCGGGCACGCTCAGGCGTCCGCCCATGACTTGGGCGTAGAGGGGCGTGCTCTCCTCGAGGATGAGCGAGTAAATCGCAAAGTGGTCAACATCCCATTGAGCGGCCTGGTGCAGGGTATCTTGCCAATCGGTGATGGTTTGTCCGGGCAGGCCGAAGATAAAGTCGAGGTTGACCGAATCAAATCCAGCGGCGCGCGCATCGAGATAACTCGCCTTGGCCTCATCAGCCGTGTGGATGCGCCCAAGCATGCGCAGCAACGGGTCGTGCAGGCTTTGGACGCCCATGCTGACGCGATTGACACCCATGGCCCGAATCTGGCGCAGATAATCGCGACCGAGCACGGTCCCCGGATTGCACTCAACGGTGACCTCGGCGCCAGCAAATGGCACGACGGCGTCGGCAGCGCGCAAAACCCGCTCTATCAACGGCAGGGGCAACATGCTGGGCGTACCGCCACCCAAGAAGATGGTGGGGGGTAAATCGGCACGCATCAGTGGGTGTGGGTGCGCAGGCGGTGTGACTGGCGCAGTTGCTCGGGGTAGACTGGCTAACTCGGCGCAGAGTGCGTCGACATAGGCCTCGATGCGATCCTCCATGTTGGCGTAGGTGTTGAAATCGCAGTAGGAGCAGCGTCGATGACAGAACGGAATATGAATGTACAGGTGCCGGGCACCCGACGATGTGGCTCGCCAATCCATGCGT
>VGPG01000261.1 GCA_016875555.1 Chloroflexota bacterium
GCACTTGCTGAGAGTGTCATCAATAATACACCATTGCCGATATCCATGTTTGTCACTACTACAACCAAGCATGCGATACACGCTGACACGATTGGCATGACAATGCCGAACACAATCAAACTGCGTAATTGTCCGGTGAGTTCGCGACCTTTACGTACAACGCTCATGCCCATTTCAAGCAAGAAAAAGGCGAGAAATCCTTTAAACAACTCACCGGTAAATGGGGTCATCACCGCTTGTCCTTCGGTATTTACAAGCGTGCCAATGATCAGGCTGCCAATAAGTAGCAAGTGAGGCCCGTCGGTGATTGCCTCTTGGAGGACTTTGTTCCAGGATGTTGGAGCTTGATTCGGGTTATTTTTGCGACGTGCATAATGTGCTAATGCTATGGCCATCAAGATGGCAGGTGTTTCCATGAGCACCATAACGACCGTCATATACCCACTAAATTCGATCGCATTTCGTTCTAAGAATTGTGTCGCAGTAATGAAAGTTACAGCACTCACAGAACCATATGCAGCCGCAATCGCGGCTGCATCGTAATGAGAAAATCGTCGCTTTAAGTACACAAAGGCAAGTGAAGGGATTAGGAAAGCAAGCAGCATTCCTGATGCGATAGTGACGATCATTTGTACTTCGATGGGATTTTCGGCAAGTGAAACACCACCCTTAAATCCGAGAGACAACAACAGGTAGAGTGAGAAAAAACTGGTGAGTGCTGGTGGAATCTCCAAGTTTGAACGCAATAATGCGATTGTGCATCCGAGAAAGAAGAACAATACCGCGGGATCTAGCAGGTTTTGCAAGGCAGACCACATTAAACTTACACTCCTTCGCATACGAGTTACTAGTATTATAGTGCAGATGCGTGTGTGTACATGGGGTATGATGTGTAGGCGTTACTCTCAAATGAATTGGACAGGTATGACAAAGCGGGTATTTTCACAATTGTCTCCGGTGATGCGTGGGGCCATCTACTACTTTGCATTTTGGGGAGTTGTAGGTGTTTATATCCCGTTCATGTTTGTGCATTTCAAACAGATAGGATTAACCGGTACACAGATTGGCTTGTTTGCCACGTTCATGCCATTGATGATGTTAACAACTGCTCCATTTGTGGCGAATTATGCAGATCGGTTCCGACTACGACGAGTCATACTCGCTGTGTGTATTGCATTGCTAGGGATTTCTCTGGCATGGATTGGACTGTTCAACGAATTTTGGCTCATTTTCCCTGCCATGTTGTTTATGGCGTTTGTCCGCAGCCCGATTGCAGGCATTGGCGATGGACTTGTCGCAAAGATGGCCGTCATGCACGGCGTAAACTTTGGTGCTATGCGTTTATGGGGATCACTTGGTTTTGCCTCCGTCGCTGCGATTAGCGGTGTATTTTGGCAGAAGTACGGATACAGCCCGATGTTTTGGGTAACGTGTATCGGTTTTTGTGCAATTGCTTCACTCGCATTGCTACTCGACGAAGAAGTTGCCGCGCCGCAACAACGAAGCGCTTGGCGACCACTGCTGCAAGACCCCGCCCTACGAGTGATCATGTTTACGGCATTTTTGATGGCGGGCTCTTTGGCGATGAGTGGAACATTCGAAGGTATCATGATGGATTATCTGGGTGGGGGTGGTGTTTTTATCGGGCTGCTACTCGGATTCACTGGTATCTCCGAAATTCCACTCATGCGAAGCGCGCCTCGACTTGCCACGCGGTTCGGCCCTGAGCGCACCTTCATGTTCGGTTGTCTGGTCATTGCGCTTGCGCACGCAGCATATGCGACCGCCTGGTCGCCAGAGGTCTTGTTAGGTGGCGCAATGATACGCGGGGCTGGGTTCGGACTCTCGTTTGTTATGATGGTCACTATCGTGGCTCGAAGAGCTCCAGAAGGCATGGCAGCAAGTGCTCAATCAGCCGTATCTGCTGCCGGTTGGGGATTAGCACCGCTAATAGGAATACCCATCAGTGGGGTGTTGTACGATCTCACTGGTGGTCCACAGGTGGTGTTCTGGGTGTCCGTTGCCATGGCAATCTGCGCCGCTTGCGTCATGGGTATCAGTATTGCGCGTGGAGTTTTTGACCAAAAAAGCACGTAGAGTATTACTCTACGTGCTTTGTATCGGGAAAACTTATGGAGTGGGTGTGGCAACCGAATTACGTACGACGCGTGCCCGCGTTGGTGTGCGTGAGACGATTGCGCCGTGCTTCGAATCGCCAAAGGCGCGGACGGACGTGTCTTGGTACCCAATTACGGAGTTCAGATACCCTGCTTCAATGACGGTGGCACGTGAATTCAGATTAGGAACTTTGGCCTGGCCAAAATTGTTAAGTCCCCACGCATACACTTTGCCGTTCTTGTCGAGCGCGAGTGAGTACTGTTTGCCGGCGC
Organism: Chloroflexota bacterium; assembly: GCA_016875555.1. Taxonomy (GTDB): domain Bacteria; phylum Chloroflexota; class Chloroflexia; order Chloroflexales; family Roseiflexaceae; genus UBA965. The sequence continues at coordinate 2,391 of VGPG01000261.1, forward strand.
TGATAGCAACAATGTCGTAAAGCGTTTGATAATATGGGTCGCACTGCCCAACGTCTTGGGTGGCAGCAGGGTTCGGACTCGTGGAGCGCCAGCAGATAACGCGTCCCCAGTTGGTAAGTGCCAGCGAGTGGTCGAAGCCGGCGCTGACTGCTTTGATACCGCCGAGCGTGGCGATGAAGTTGGGTTGTACGGCGAACGGATTACCCCAACCGATTACGGTTTCATCCGAGGTCACAGCGAGTGAGTGGGCATGTCCGGCGCTCACGTCTTTGAGATCGCGTAACCCGCTCGGTGGGCTTGCCTGTTTTTCATTGTTGCGACCCCACGTCACAATTGAGCCATTTTGCTTGACCGCAATTACGTGGCCAAAGAATGCGGAGATGCTCTTCACACCGAACTTTGCCGCAGGTGGAATGTTGAGTTGACCGAAGTCGTTTTGCCCCCAGCCGACCACTTCGCCGTTGGATTTGAGAGCGACGACCCAGTTCGAACCAGTCTCAACTTGGATAACTTGCACTCCCCGCATCCACGTGGGGATGCTTGCTTGACCCTCGCGGTTAAAGCCCCAAGTCACCATACTGCCGTTGTTGAGGACGCCGGCGGTGAAAAGTGCACCAACGGCGACATCGCGCAACGCAAATGGACGCGGTGATGGAGTGAACGTATTGGTGCGCGTAAACGTGGGCGTAATCGTGAATGTTGGCGACGTGGTAAACGTGGGAGATGGTGTCAACGTATCCGATGGAGTGAGTGTAAACGTGCGTGTTGGAGTAAGCGTGTTGGTGTTCGTTGGTGTCCTCGTGTTGGTTGGGCTCGGTGTGCGTGACGGAGTCATGGTGTTGGTGGGGACCGGTGTAGATGTGGGGCCGACGTCGACGATTGAGTAGACGACACCATCAATTTTGCGTGAGCCGTCGCAGGTGGGATCGCCGAGTACCCAGTTGGTTGAAGAGCCGATTTTGCCGGGGAAGAGGAGTTTGAAGTACATGTACTCAGTCGGCTCAAGATCGGAGTCAACCGTATATGTGATAGGGATAGTCAATCCGCCAATGTTATTGGCAAGCACGACACCGCCGTCATAGTCGCCGGCAGGGA